>DVNY01000131.1 GCA_018714085.1 Candidatus Caccomonas pullistercoris | reverse complement strand
GGGTTGGCCAGGGCGAAGATGATGGGCTGCGCGGCCATGGCGCGGACCATGTCGGGAGTCAGCACGTTGCCTTTCGAGAGGCCGACGAAGACGTCGGCGCCCACCATGGCTTCGGCCAGGGTGTGGACGTCGCGGCGCTCGGTGGCGAACTCGCGTTTCTGTTCCGTCAGGTTGGGGCGGTCGGAGGTGATGACGCCTTTCGAGTCGAGCATGACGATGTTCTCCTTGCGGGCGCCGAGCGAGCAGTAGAGGCGGGTGCACGAGATGGCGGCCGCCCCGGCGCCGTTGACGACGATCTTGACCTTGGCGATGTCCTTGCCCGCCACTTCGAGGGCGTTGAGCAGGCCGGCGGCCGAGATGATGGCCGTCCCGTGCTGGTCGTCGTGCATGACGGGGATGTCGAGCTCTTCTTTCAGGCGGCGCTCGATTTCGAAGCACTCGGGAGCCTTGATGTCTTCAAGGTTGATGCCGCCGAAGGTGGGGGCGATGGCCTTGACGGCCTCGATGAACTTGTCGGGGTCTTTCTCGCCCACTTCGATGTCGAAGGCGTCAACGCCTGCATAGATCTTGAACAGGAGGCTCTTGCCCTCCATGACGGGCTTACCGGCCATGGCGCCGATGTCGCCCAGGCCGAGGACGGCCGTGCCGTTCGAGATGACGGCCACGAGGTTGCCCTTGTTGGTGTAGCGGTAGGCGTCGTGCGGGTTTTTCTGGATTTCGAGGCACGGTTCGGCCACGCCGGGCGAATAGGCCAGCGACAGGTCGGTCTCGGTGCGGTAGGGTTTGGTGGGGACGATCTCAATCTTTCCCGGCCGGCCCTGCTCGTGGTAGCGCAGGGCGGCTTCTTTCGTTATTTTTACCATATAGAACTAATTACCTATTGTTATCTCTGCGCAAAATTACGCAATAGTTGGCGAACACGCACAAACGGGGCGCGGCCTTTTCGGCCGTGCCCCCGTTAAAAAGGATAAAACGGCGGGGCGGGCCCGCTGCGCTCAGAAACGGTAGGTCAGGGTGAGGCCGAAGTTCCAGAAGCCTTGCGTGACCACGCCCGAGTTGCCGCCCACGACGAAGGCCACCACGGGCCGGTAGTCGAGGCCGAGCGTCACGGGCGCGCCCCTGAACGTGATGCCGAAGCCCAAGTCGGCCGCCGGGCCGAAGAGGAAGCCGTCGTAGTCCGGGCACGAGAGGCCGCCCACGGCACCGCCCACGCCGCCCCAGAGCTTCCACGTGCCGCCACGCGGCGTCCAGTTGCTCCACTCGCGGATGTTCCAGTTATAGAGCGCCGAGGCCGAGAAGCCGTCGTCGAGGTTGAAGACGCCCGCCGTGACGTCGAGGAAGTTTTTCTGGCTGAAATGGTACTGGTACTCCAAGTCGATCGTCGCCGCACCGAAGTGCAGGCCCAATGCGTGGGGCGTGCGCTGCGCCCAACCCGTCAGGGCAGCCATGCCCAGGAGCAGGGTGAGGATTTTTTTCTTCATAGTCCTTTATTTAATAGGTGGGTGATATGCTTTGCGTGCAAAGATAAGCAGGAAAATCGGAGTTCGCGCCTTTCTGCGTGTTAATGTCCGTCAAACCGCCGCTCCCGCGCCGCAGCGCCCGTGCCGGGGCGCAGACAACGGGCAGCGCGGCGACCGGCTGGGGCGCAGGGGCGTGGCCTTCCGAAAGGACAGGACGCGAAACAGGCAAAAAAGACAAATTTTCTGTCAAAAACTGTAAACCTTTTTATAGTTTTCTTCGTATCTTTGCCCCGGACGAAGGACAAACCTGACGATATGGACGCACCCCTCCCTCACACCCCGCACGAGGCCCAACGCGGCCGCATCCTCGACACGGCGCTCGCCCTCTTCCGCCAACGCGGCGTGAAGGCGGTGACGATGGACGACGTGGCGCACGCACTGACCATGTCGAAACGCACGCTCTACCAGACGTTCCGCGACAAGGAAGACCTCCTGCTCGAAGCGATGAAGAAAGCGCGCCAGGCCGACCAGGCCGTGATGGAGAGCATCGTGGCCGAGACGAACAACGTGCTCGAGACCCTGCTCTCGGCCATGGAGCGGAGGATGAAGGAGTTCGAGACGATCGCCCCAGCCTTCTTCGCCGACATCACGAAATACGGCCGGGTGATCGACTACCTCGACGCCTGTGAGCGCGACGACGTGGAAAAGGTGGTCGACTTCCTCAGGCGCGGCGTGGCGCAGGGATACTTCCGCGACGACGTCGACCTCTACCTCTTCTACGACCTGCTCAGCGGGCAAATCAAACGGGTCGTGGGCCGCCACATCGACGACGGCCGCGACATCCGCTACCTCTTCCTCAACACCATCCCCGTCAGCCTGCGCGGGCTGGCCACGCCCAAGGGCCAGCAGCTCGTCGACGCCTTCGTCGAGAAATACCGCCGCCCCGCCACCGGCTCAGGCGTCTGAACGGTGGCGCCCGCCCCCACAGGAGGAACCCGGCCTGGTCAAGAAGAAAGCGGGGTTTCCGCTTGCTTCGTTCCCCGCCTTTCGCTATATTTGCTTCGCGAACAATAGGATGCGGCCCGGACAAGTCCGCCGAAAGCAGGCTTTCGCCCGCCACGCCGCCCGCCTTTGCCTGCATATTCGCCCTACGAACATAACGCCCGTTTCCAACCATGTGGCTGACAATCATCCTCTGGGCCGTGGCGGCCATCTACCTCTGCATCGTGCTGAGCACGGTGATGGTCGTCGTGCTCGAAAACCGCCAGCCCGTCAAGACGATAGCCTGGACCCTCGTGCTGGTCACCCTGCCCGTCGTGGGGCTCGTGTTCTTCTACTTCTTCGGGCAGAACATCCGCAAGGACCGCATCATCAACCGCAACGCCCCCGGATTTCACCGCCGCCGCCAGCTGGCCGCCGCCATCCACCGCAGCGCCACCGGCATCCCCGCGCACTACGCCCCGGTGGTCCACCTCTTCGAGCGGCTCAACATGGCCCTGCCCTTCGGCGGCAACCACATCGACCTCTACACCGACGGCGCCGCCTTCACCCTCGCCCTGCTCAAAGCCATCGGCTCGGCCCGCCACCACATCCACCTTCAAAGCTACATCATCGACGACGACTGCGTCGGGCGCCTCGTGGCCGACGCCCTCATCGACAAGGCCCGCGAAGGCGTCGAGGTGCGCCTCATCTATGACGACGTGGGCTGCTGGAACGTTCCCGCCCGCTTCTTCGAACGCCTGGCGCAGGGCGGAGTCGAGGCCAGGAGTTTCCTGCCGGTGCGCTTCCCGAGCCTCACGCACAAGGTGAACTACCGAAACCACCGCAAGGTCTGCGTCGTCGACGGCCGCGTGGGCTTCGTGGGCGGCATGAACCTGGCCCGGCGCTACGTGCGCGGCGTCGGCGGGACGGAGTGGCGCGACCTGCACCTGCGCCTCACCGGCCCGGCCGTCTCGGGCTTGCAGCATACGTTCCTGACCGACTGGTATTTCGTCGCCCACAGCCTCCTGGCCGACAGCGCCTACTACCCCCTGGCCGAACAGCCGCCCGCCGGCGAGGGCGACGTCGTGCAGATCGTCACCACCGACCCCGGCGACCGCTGGCCCGACATCATGTACGGCCTGACCTGGATCATACAGAACGCCCGCCGCTACCTCTACATCCAGACCCCCTACTTCATGCCCACCGAACCCGTCCTGCAAGCCTTGCAGACCGCCGCCCTCGCCGGGGTCGACGTCCGCCTGATGGTGCCCTTGAAGCCCGACGGCTTCTGGCTCCGCTGGGCCAACGACTCCTACTTCACCGACGTCCTTTCGGCCGGCATCCGCGTCTTCACCTACGCCCCGGGCTTCCTCCACTCCAAGGCGCTCGTGGTCGACGACAACTGGTCGACCGTGGGCTCCACCAACATGGACTTCCGGAGCTTCGAGAACAACTTCGAGGCCAACGCCTTCATCTACGGCCGCGCCTCCGCGCTCAGGGTCAAGGCTGTCTTCGAGGAGGATCTCGCGCACTGCACCGAAGTGTTCCTCGACGAGTGGCGCCGACGGCCCATCCGCCGCCGCCTGCTCGAATCGTTCACCCGCATCCTCTCGCCCCTGCTCTGAGGGGCACTCCAACGGGCCCGCCGGGGGCTCGCGGCCGTCGATCGTGCGACAGAGCTCCCTGAAAGCCTGGCGCCCGCGGAACGTGCGGTAGCAGGCTGGCGCCGCCTCGATGCGCAGCCACCGCGCGAAATGGAGCCGCGCGTCGTGGAAGGACTTCCAGCCGGCACCCTCGCACTCGAGCTTGCGCACAAAGCGCCTCACCCACTCCCCCATCTCACCGGCCGCAACGGGGCGGGCGGCCGTCAGGTTGGCCCGCTCCCTGACCCTGTCGAGCCAACGCCCGTCGGCCATGAGCGCAGCCTCCACCTCAGCCACGCGCAGCCAGCGCCCCGCCGCCTGCCCTGCGGCAGCCGGTCGCGGATAGGGACGTAAAAGCCCGCACTGCGCTCCCGAACGCTCCCACATCGCGCCTTTTTGCTCCCCTTCGGGCTGCTGTCCGCTCGCCGCCGGACCCACATCGCCATAGCCAGTCCCGCCGCCCGCGCGCGCCCCGGAGGCCGTTTCCCGCAGGGCGTGGCCCGAAGGCCGGTAGGGCGGCTCCGCACTGGCTTCGCTGCTGGAACCGAGCTCCACACCCACTTCATGCTGAAAAACCTCTCCGGCCTGTGTGGGAGAAGGCGACAGCCTTTCTTTTCCTCCCGTAAGGGAGGTTTCTTTCTCTTCTTTTCTTCCTTTCTTCTTCTTTGTGCCGCAGACTGTGCCGGAAGTGTACCCCGCAGTGTGCCGCGACGCGGCGGGAGGAGCCTGCCCTGGGACACGCCCGGGTACGTCCCCACCGTCCGCAAGTGGCTGTACGTGAGGCTCTTCCAGCTTCGCCCCGACGCCGTCGGGCACAGTGATGCGGAGTATCCCCTCAGTTGTGTCCGCCGCAATCCATCCCCCGTCCCGCAACAGGGCGACGAACCGCCTCACACGGCCGACGCTCCACCGCCACCGGCTGCCGAGATAACGCAGCGAGGCCACCAGCTGGCCATGCTCCACCCTGACGCGCCGGTTCGCCACGACCACCTCCGCCGGCCCGGCGCCATAACGCGCCATCATGTGCAGGTCGATCAGGGCGAGCGCCTCGCTGTACGCCCTCTTTTCCTTCCAGATGGAACCGTCCAGGAACTCACGCGGAATGAAGATAAATCCGTTTTCCATATGCTAAACTTTTAAAATGAGACCGTCCCCGACGCACGAGCCACACCCGCCGCTTCATTTTTTTCGCCCCCCGCAAGGGCGCAGATCTCGCAAGAAAGTGTTATCTTTGCGTCAAGGTTCGACGGGACAAAGATAATACCATTTTGTATAATATCAAAATAAATCGGTATAATTCTTATCCTAAAAATACATACACCTACCACCAAACCACCCACCACTGCGACAGGATTTCCTGCCAGTGCGACTGAAAATCTCAAACAAGCAACCCAAATACACATGACAGACCTTGAAATCGCTCACGCCACACAGCTCGACGACATCGGGCGCGTGGCAGCCTCAATGGGCATCGCCGAGGAAGACCTCGAACGCTATGGCCACCACATCGCCAAACTCCCCCTGCGCCTCATCGACGAAGAGCGCGCCCGGCGGAGCAAGCTCATCCTCGTGACGGCCATCACGGCCACCAAGGCCGGCATCGGCAAGACCACGGTCAGCATCGGCCTGGCCCTCGGCCTGAACCGCATCGGGCGGCGCGCCGTCGTGGCCCTGCGCGAACCCTCGCTCGGCCCCTGCTTCGGCATGAAGGGCGGCGCCGCCGGCGGGGGGCACGCCCAGGTGCTACCGATGGAGCGCATCAACCTGCACTTCACCGGCGACTTCCACGCCATCACGTCGGCCCACAACATGATCTCAGCCCTGCTGGACAACTACATCTACCAGCACCAGGCCGACGGCTTCGCCCTGAAAGAGGTATGCTGGCGCCGCGTGCTCGACGTGAACGACCGCTCGCTCCGCTCCATCGTCACAGGGCTCGGGCCCCGCACCAACGGCGTCACCGCCGAGAGCGGCTTCGACATCACCCCGGCCTCCGAACTGATGGCCATCCTCTGCCTGGCCGCCGACGAGGACGACCTGCGCCGCCGCGTGGAAAGCATCATCCTCGGCTTCACCTACGACGACCGCCCCTTCACGGTGAAGGACCTCGGCGTGGCGGGCGCCATCGTCGTCCTGCTGCGCGACGCGCTCCAACCTAACCTCGTGCAGACCACCGAGCGCACGCCCGCACTCGTGCACGGCGGCCCCTTCGCCAACATCGCCCACGGCTGCAACTCCCTCTTGGCCACGCGCATGGCCCTGAGCCACAGCGAATACACCGTCACCGAGGCCGGCTTCGGCGCTGACCTCGGCGCAGAGAAGTTCTACGACATCCTCTGCCGCAAGAGCGGCCTCGAACCCGCCCTGACCGTCATCGTGGCCACCGCGCAAGGACTGAAAATGCACGGCGGGGTGCCCCTCGACGACATCGCCAAACCCGACCTCGACGGCCTGCGGCGCGGCCTGGCCAACCTGGACCGCCACGTCAGCAACCTGCGCTCGTTCGGGCAGACCGTCCTCGTGGCCTTCAACCGCTTCGCCGCCGACACCGACGACGAGATGGCCCTCTTGCGCCACCACTGCGAAGACGAGCTCCACGCCCCCTACGTGGTCAACGACGCCTATGCGCGCGGCGGCGAAGGGGCAGAAGAGATGGCCCGCCTCGTGGTCGACACCATCGAGCGCCAGCCCTCGGCCCCGCTCCGCCTGGCCTATGAGGACAGCGACGCCCTCACGGTGAAGATCGAGAAAGTGGCGCGCCAGATCTACGGCGCCGGCAGCGTCAGCTTCGCCCCCGCCGCCCGCCGCCGCCTCCAACAGGCCGAGGCCCTCGGGCTGGGGACGCTGCCCGTCTGCATCGCCAAGACGCAGTTCTCCTTCTCGGCCGACGCCAAGCGCTACGGCGCCGTCGAGGGCTTCGACTTCGTCATCCGCGACGCCGTCATCAACGCCGGTGCCGGCATGATCGTGGCCATCGCGGGCGACATCCTGCGCATGCCCGGCCTGCCGAAGTCGCCGCAAGCCCTGCGCATCGACTACGTCGACGGCCACATCACCGGCCTGAGCTGAACCGCACCCGCCTTTCACTATCTTTGCCTCGCGAAAATAGGATGCGGCTCGGGCAAACCCGGGAAAAGCAAGCTCACCCCGGGACTTGCCGCTCGCCTTTCACTATCTTTGCACCTGTAACAAGAAACACAAACACCATGGGCCTCATCAACAACCTCTTCGGCAACGCCACAAGCGTCGACCTCGACGCCATCCGCAAGGAATACGACGCCATCCTCTACGACGGCGAACAGCTCGAAACGGCTTTCCGCATCTTCCGCGACAAATGGGTGTTCACCAACCGCCGCCTCATCATCCAAGACACCCAAGGCCTCACGGGCAAGAAGCGCGAATACCTCTCCCTGCCCTACCGCTCAATCGCGTTCTTCTCCATCGAGACGGCCGGGACGCTCGACGACGACTGCGAGCTCAAACTCTGGCTGGCCGGACGCAACGAGCCTTTCACCCAAGAGTTCAGCCGCGACACCGACATCCGCAGCCTGCAAAAGACCCTGGCGCGCCACATCCTCGAAGAGGACTGACCGCAGGCCCATCGCCACAACCCCACGCCCCAATGACCGCACGGACCATCGAACTCCTCGCCCCCGCCCGCAACGCCGACACCGGCATCGAAGCCGTCCGCCACGGCGCCGACGCCGTCTACATCGGCGGACCGGGCTTCGGCGCCCGCGCGGCAGCAGGCAACCCGGTCAGCGACATCGCCCGCCTGGCCGACTACGCCCACACGTTCGGCGCGCGCGTCTACGTGACGCTCAACACCATCCTCTACGACGACGAGCTCCCCGCCGTGGAGCGCCTCGTCCACCAGCTCCACCGCGCGGGCGCCGACGCCCTCATCGTGCAGGACATGGGCCTGCTGCGGCTCGACCTGCCCCCCATCGCCCTGCACGCCTCGACGCAGATGGACAACCGCACGCCCGAGAAGGTGGCCTTCCTGGCCCGCGCGGGCTTCGAACAGGTGGTGCTGGCGCGCGAGCTCTCGCTGGCCGACATCCGCGCCATCCATGCCGCCACGCCCGTGGCGCTCGAAGCCTTCGTGCACGGGGCACTCTGCGTGAGCCTCAGCGGCCGGTGCTACGCCTCACAGTATTGCTTCCACCGCTCGGCCAACCGCGGCGAGTGCGCCCAGTTCTGCCGTCTGGCCTTCGACCTCGTCGACGCCGACGGGCACACCGTCGTGCGCGACAAACACCTGCTCTCGCTGCGCGACATGAACCGCACGCCCGACATCGAGGCCATGATGGACGCCGGGGTCAGCTCCTTCAAGATCGAAGGCAGGCTCAAAGACACGGCCTACGTCAAGAACATCACCGCCCACTACCGCCGCGCCATCGACGACGTCATCCGGCGCCGCCCCGGCGACTACCGCCGCGCCTCGTTCGGCACCTCGGCCTACACCTTCACCCCCAACCCGGCCAAGAGCTTCAACCGGGGCTTCACGGACTACTTCCTGCACGGGCGGACAGGAGCCGGCGTGGCCTCGTTCGACACCCCCAAGGCCATGGGCGAGGCGGTCGGCCGCGTCGTGGCCGCCGGGGCACGCTCGTTCACGGTCGACGGTGGTGCGCACTTCGCCAACGGCGACGGCCTCTGCTTTGTCGACGCCTCGGGACGCCTGCACGGCTTCCGCGTGAACCGCGCCGAGGGCGACCGCCTCTTCCCCGCCACGATGCCCCAAGGCCTCAGGCCGGGCACGCGCCTGTTCCGCAACGCCGACCAAGCCTTCGACCACCTCCTCGGCCGCCCCTCGGCCGAACGGCGCATGAGCCTCGACATCTGCCTCAGCGAAACGGCCGGCGGCTACCGCCTCAGCCTCAGCGACGAGGCAGGGCGCCACGTGGACCACGACGTCAGCGCGCCCCACGACGACGCCCGCACACCGCAGGCCGACAACCTGCGCCGCCAGCTCACCCGCCTGGGCGACACGCCCTACGCCGCCGGCCGCGTGGAGTTCCGCCTTGCGGGCGAGCGCTTCATCCCCGCCTCGCAGCTGGCCGAATGGCGCCGCCAGGCCGTCGGCGCCCTGCTCCGCCAGCCCGCCCGCGAAACCCGCAGGCGCGTCCCCTACGACAAGGAGGCCGACCACGCCGACGCCTCCACGGCCTACGCCACCCGCGAGCTCGACTACACGGCCAACGTGGCCAACCGCCTGGCGCGCGACTACTATGCCAGCCACGGCATCAGCCGCACGGCGCCCGCCTACGAGCTCCGCCCGCCCCGCGAGGCCGTCCTGATGACCTGCCGCCACTGCCTGCGCGCCGAGCTCGGCCACTGCCCACAGCGCCACGACGCCCCCGCACCCTGGCGCGAGCCCCTCGCACTCCGCCTGCCCGACGGGCGGCGCTTCCCCCTGAGTTTCGATTGCCGCCACTGCCAGATGCTCGTCCATGCGCCCCGTTAAGACCCTCCTCGCCCTCGTGCTCACGGCCCTCATGGCCGCCGCCTGCTACTACCCCACACCGCCGCCCGACGACGGCTGGACCGTAGGCGACGGCAGCCTCGACACGACCGCCTTCGTCCGCCACCACCACTACGGGCCGAACTTCAACTTCAAAGTCACCGCCGACACCCTCTCACTCGCACCCTGCCGGCCGGGCACGTCGCGCCTCGACTCATGGGCCGACACGGCCGTCGTGCGGCGCGGCGACAAGATTGTCGTGGCCGACATTGCCCTCGTGCCGAGCGACACGACGGACAGCGTCTGGCTCAAACTGGCACGCGACCAGACCACCATGGGCTGGACCAGCGAACGCCGACTGGCCGAAGCCGCCGTGCCCGACGACCCCATCTCGCAGTTCATCCACACTTTCAGCGGCAGCCGCACACGCCTGGCTCTCTGCATCGTGGGGCTCATGGCGGCCTTCTTTCTCGTCCAGGCCGCCCGCCGGCGCCACCTGCACGTGGTCCACTTCAACGACATCGACAGCTTCTATCCCACCCTGCTCTGCCTGACCGTCTCGGGAGCCGCCACGCTCTACGGCAGCCTGCAACACTTCGTGCCCGAGACGTGGGTGGAATTCTACTACCACCCCACGCTCAACCCCTTCGGCCTCCCGCTGGTGATGTCGGTCTTCGTGGTGAGCGTCTGGCTCATGGGCATCACGGCCCTGGCCGTGCTCGACGACGTGCGGCGGCGCCTCGACTGGGCCGACATCCCCGCCTACGTGGCCGGGCTGGCCGGCGTGTGCATGGTGCTCTACCTCTTCTTTTCGCTGTCGACGCCCTACTACGTCGGCTACCCCTGCCTCGTGGCCTACTGGGCTTTCGCCATCCGCAGCTACGCACGCCGCCGCACGCCGCGCTACGTCTGCGGGCGCTGCGGCGCCCCCCTGCCACGCCTGGGACGCTGCCCGCACTGCGGCGCGCTGAACCAATGAAACGAGGAAAAAAGGCGACGCGGCTTGCGGCTTCCACATTTTTTTCGTTCCTTTGTCACACCTATCTAATCTACCGACACCGAAAAACTAATGCCTATGGAGTCATTCAAAGTCGACCAATTCATCATGATCCACGGCTCGAAGTTCCCGCCGGAGTTCATCCTCGAACTCCGCGACAGCCTTGAACGTGCCGACGACAGGCAGACGCCGCTCATCATGGCCTATCCCTACAAGAGCCCCACCGTCGCCCTCTTCATTTCCATACTCTTGGGTTCGCTGGGCATAGACCGCTTCTACGTGGGCGACGTGCTCCTCGGCGTGCTCAAACTGATCACCGGCGGCGGATGCGGCGTGTGGTGGCTCGTCGACCTCTTCCTCATCATGGGCGTCGCCCGACGCAAGAACTACGAAAAAATCCAACAAATCCTCTAAACCGACCGGCAGCCCCCGTCCCAACGACAGCCACGACCCCGCGCCTGCACTTTTTTCATGAAAAAGTAGGCGAAAAATTTGGAGGTTATCTCCAAAAGCCGTACTTTTGCACTCGAATTAAGGAACACACCGCGGAGTGGAGCAGTTGGTAGCTCGCCAGGCTCATAACCTGGAGGTCGTTCGTTCGAGTCGAGCCTCCGCAACTACAAGAAGCCAGACAGACACGTCAACGTCAGTCTGGCTTCTTTCATTATATCCATACCCCACCCCCCGGCAGCCGCCCGCCACGCCGCATCCAACCATCCGCAAACGTGCGGGCGCCTCCCGGACGCCCGGATGACCGCCGAAATGACGCAAACCGGACGCCCGCCACGCCACGAATAACCGACAGGAACGCCGGGACGGCTGACAGGCCCCACGGACAGGGCGACGGCACGGCACGACATGCCCGGCCGCGCGGGACGACGTGTTCCCTGCGGGCCGGGCATGTGGCGTATGGACGCGGGCGAAACGGCGGTCAGAGGTCGGCCGCCGTCAGTTCTGCCTTTGCCAGTTCGGCGTCACGCGCCATCTGCAAGCTACGCAGCGCCATGTCGTAGTAACGGTCCACCTCCTGCAAGTAGTCCACCTGCGAAATCTGTCCGCCGGCCAGCGACTTGGCCAATAACCCCGTGTTGTCATATTGGCCGACGGCGCGCCGCATGGCGTCGGCGGCATGGCAGAGGGCGCGGGCTTGGGCGAAGCGGGCTTCGAGCGTGGCGCGGAGCTGCACTTCGGCATCGCGGTGGCGTGCCTCGGCGGCGGCCTGTTCGGCCTCGGCCTGCCGGCGCTTTCCGCGGTTGGCCCAGAGCGGGATGCTCAGTCCGAACGACAGGCCGCGCCATGCCTCGCCGGGTGTGGTCTCCTGCATGTAGCCCACACTGACCGAGGGCAGGTTTTCCTGCCGCGTGAGGCGGCGGGCATGGCGGGCGGCAGCCACTTCGGCCTCGGCCGTGCGGAGGGCGGGCCAACGGGCAGCCACGGCGCCGAACCACGCGGCGAAGTCCTCGGGCAGGGCAGCCGTGCCGTAGACCGTGTCGGCGAGGCTGACGGGCCGCCCGCCGTTCATGCGCGCCAGTTCGGCCAAGGCGGCCGTGCGGGCGGCCTGGCTCTCGGCCATGTCGACGTCGAGGGTGGCGAGGGTCAGGCGGGCGTTGTTCTCGTCGAGAGCCGTGGCCTCGCCGCGGGCGACGCTGGCCGCGATGAGCCCGGAGAGGCGGCCGACGTCGCGGCGCCGACGTTCGAGCAGGGCAAGGCGCTGGTTTTCGTAGACGACGGCGATGCACTGCCGTTTGGCTTCGAGCAGCAAGGCGGTGCGCCCCTCGTCGCGCTGCGAGGCGGCCACGCTGTCGCGGCTGGCGGCCAGGCGTCGTTTGGCGCCGCTCAGGGTGGGCACGTCGAACGACTGCGAGACGGAGTAGTCCCTCCGGCGCCCCATGCCGGCCTCCGACCCGAAGAGGTAGTTGAACCCGGCTTCGGGAGCAGGCAGGGTGAGCCCCGTGTGTGCGGCAGCCTGCTGTGCGGCGGCCGTCTTGTCGAGCACGTCGAGGGCGGTGCTGTGGGCGGCGATTTCGGCCAACACGCGGTCAATGCCGCCCTGCGCGGCGGCTGTGCCGGACCACAGGGCCACAAGGGCCAACGCGAGGATGCTATTTCTTTTCATCTTTCTCAATATAAGTGTAAACAATCGGTATGACAAAGGCGTTGAGCAAGGTCGAAGTGAGCAGGCCGCCAAGGATGACCTTGGCCATGGGGCTCTGTATCTCATTGCCGGGCAAGTCGCCGGCCACGGCCAACGGCACGAGCGCCATGGCCGAGCAGAGCGCCGTCATGAGGATGGGGTTGAGGCGGTCGAGCGAGCCGGAGCGGACACAGGCGGCCACGGGCAAGCCCTGGCGGCGCAAGGCGTTGTAGCGGTCGACAAGGAGCATGCCGTTGCGCGTGGCGATGCCGAAGAGCGAAATGAAGCCGATAATGGCCGGCAGGCTCAGCGTCCCGCCCGTCAGCGCCACGGCAAAGACGCCGCCGATGAGCGCCAGCGGCAGGTTGAGCAGGACGGCGACGGCCA
>DVNY01000130.1 GCA_018714085.1 Candidatus Caccomonas pullistercoris | reverse complement strand
GAGGCGTTCCAGTTCATCGAGGGGTTGTCGCTGAACTGGTTGATCCAGTCGACGGGCCTCTCGGCGTCTTGCTGGAAGTAGGTGATTTTCGAGTCGGAGAACGAGCGGCTCGTCGACTTGCTGTAGCCCGCGCTGGCGCGCATCGAGACGTTGCGCCCTTCGGAGTTGAGGCGGCGCACGAGCATGAGGCTGGCGTCGAACGAGTTGGACTTCGATTCGCCCAGCGTGGTGCGCACGTTGCGGTTGACGGCGATGTCCCTGAGCGCCGAGGGGAGGGCGTCGTCGTCAAGGAGCATGCTGTCGAGCGGGCTGTCGATACCGTCGATCTCATACGGGTCGGCGTTGAACGTGGCCGACTGGCTCGACCCGTCGTTGTGACTGCTCGAATGTGAGAACGAGGGGCGGAACATGAGCATCGTCAGCGTGTCGGGGTGCCATTCGAGGCGGAATGCGCCGTTGACGTTCGTCGTCCCCGAGCCGCTGCGGTTGAACGAGTTGGCGAACGAGCTGCCCTGCCCGGCGGTGAGAAAGTTCTCGCTGTTCGACTTCGACTGCGAGTCGGTGCCGCTGTACGAATAACGCACGTTGCCGCCCAGTTCGAGACGGCCGGCGTCGCGCTTCTCCTTGTCGTTTTCCCAATAGAAGTCGGCTCCCGCGCTCTTCGTGGCTGTCAGGCCGCCGCCCCATCCGCCGCGCCATCCGCCGAAGCCGCGGTCGCTGGTGTTGTTGGCCGAGCCGTAGAGCGACACGCGCGAGCGCTCGGTGAAGCGGGTCGAGAAGAGGCGTCCCGTGTAGCGGTCCTTCGTGCCGTAGCCGAGGTCGACGTTGTTCACCCACGAGGCATCGAGTTTCTTCTTGGTGGTGATGTCGAGCACGGTGGTCTCCTCGCCGTCGTCGATACCGGTCTGCTCGGTGTAGTCGCTCTTCTTGTCATAGGCTTTGAGCTTGCTGACCAGCTCGACGGGGAGGTTCTTCATCGCGATCTTGGTGTCGCCCTTGAAGAAGTCCTTGCCGTTGATGAGGAACTCCGAGACCGTCTTTCCGTTCCAAGTGATGGTCCCGTCGTCTGACACCTCCACGCCGGGCAGCTGCTCGACGAGGGCTTCGAGCGTCGACCCCACCGGTGTGCGGTAGGCCGAGGCGTTGTAGACCGTCGTGTCCTCTTTCTGCTCGACACGGGCCTGCGTGGCCGAGACGACGGCCTCGCCCAGCGCCTGGGCCGAGGGTTCGAGCTCGAGCGTGCCGAGGCGGATGGTGTCGTTCTTCTCGCTGAACGTCACTTCGCGCGTGGCGGTCTTGTAGCTGACGTAGGAAACCTTGACGGTGTACTTTCCGGCCGCCGCCGTTTTGAGCGTAAAGCCTCCGGCGTTGTCGGTGCTCATGCCGTTGGCCATCGTGTTGTTCGGCCGCAGGAGCTGCGCGGTGGCGAACTCGATGGGCTGACGCGTCGCGCTGTCAATCACTTTGCCGCTGACCACGTATGTCTTCTGCGCCCACGCCGAAGCGGCGAACAGGGCAAAGACAAGGAGCAGCAAGCCTCTTACTTCTTTCATAGGAGTGTATCAGTTGTTTTGTTCTATCCAAGCAATGCGCCGCGCGGTGCGCAGCGTTGACAATAAGACGGGCAAGCGCCGCCGGGGTTTAATCTGGCACAGGAAAAAGGTCACAAAAACCGACCAATGCCCCTTTTCCGTCGACCAAACCGGGCGCGGTGTCAATCAATCGTGACGTAGAGCGTGTCGCCCAAAGAGAGGCCCATGCCGTTGCTGGCATAGGCCACGACGTAGTAGCGCCCCGGACCGAGGCGGCGCGTCGTGGCAGCGAAGCGGTCGGTCGTGTCTGCCGAGAGTGTGTCGACCTGTAACGTGTCGTTGCCATAGCGAAAGCCCCGTTGCGTCACCCGGCTGTTGGGCGAGAGCACCACCTGCCCCTCCATGCGGCACGAGTCGCCCACCCGCTCTGCGGCAATCGTCTTGACTGTCGGCGCAAACGGCTGTTCGCCCGAGCGGTCCTCGGGGTTGCACGCCGTCAGGGCCGCCACAGCCACACACACCATCGCCATGCAACGACCGGCCCGGCGCCCAGCGTTCCCGCAGTGGCGGAAGCAGTTCCCGTTTTTACGGAAGCAGCCCCCGTGACGACGGAAGCAGTCTTCGTTTTTCATCTCACTCTGATTCTGTTTTGCGGCGCAAATGTACAAAAAAAGCGGACAACGTCCGCCTTACACCGCAGTGCAAAAAAAAGGGAGAGAGGGGAGTGATGATTACCGGGTCTTAATTAAAAGTGGGCTATGAAAAATGATGAAACTATGAAGATAGCCACCCTCCCCTCTCTCTTTGTCCTCAATATCTTTACCCAAAAGGCTAATGTTTCATGAAGCACGGTTGCCGCCCGTTGGGCTGTCCCCGCAAAATGGGAGACATTACCCGGAACCAGGACTCCTCCTTGGCTGCAAGATAGTGTTTTCGTAGAAATAAAGGTGAGCATTCCCGCACTTTTTTCCGCAATTCGGAAAAACAGAACAATCCAAACGAACAAACGGAGAACCCTGACCGGGATGACCGGCTCCCTCACCGCCCGTTTTGCCCCTCCACGGCCTGCGGCCATGTGCGCGCGGCGTTTTCCGTCCGGTGAGGGCGCCGCCTTTGGCCGGAAATGCCTACTTTTGCCGGCAGTCATCAAACAAACGGACATGAAACAAGCCGTACGCATCACCGTGACCAACTGCCAGACCACCCCTGAGGGCAGCCAGACAACCCGCCACCGTTTCGAGGGGCACGCCTCTTGGCGGGCCGGCCGCCTGTTGCTGACCTACCGCGAGGCGGCACCCGCCTGCCTGACCCACCTGCTGGCCGGCCCGGACAGCGTCGACCTTCGCCGCAGCGGCGAAGTCGAGAGCCGCATGGTGCTGGCCGAAGGGTTGCGCCATGACTTCGCCTACCGCCACGCGCTGGGCACGTTCGACCTGTCCGTCGTGACCCACTCGCTCCACCTCAGCGAGGGCGGTTTCACAGCCGAATACGACCTCCTTTCCGGCGGCTGCCGCGTGGCAAGCCACCGTCTCTCCGTCCGCTGGGAAGCGGCAGAATGACGCTTCCGACGCCAAGCACGGGCAAAAAAGCGCCCGGACGGCTTGTCCCGCTGACAAAAAAACGCGAACTTTGCGCGATTTACATTGCTAACAGCCTTCAAAAAAGCCAACAAACTTGATATCCGTCGAATCGCTTTCCGTAGAATTCAGCGCACGCCCCCTGTTCAGCGGGGCGAGCTTCGTGATCAACAAGAAAGACCGCATCGCCCTCGTGGGGAAGAACGGCGCAGGCAAATCGACCCTGCTGAAAATCTTGGCCGGCCTGCAACAGCCCACATCGGGCACCGTGGCCGTGCAGAAAGACGTCAGCGTGGGCTACCTGCCCCAAGTCATGGTCATCAGCGACGACCGCACCGTCATCGAAGAGACCGAGCGCGCCTTCGAGCACATCAGCGCGATGCAGGACGGCATCGCCCGCCTCAACGCAGAACTGGCCGAGCGCACCGACTACGACAGCCCGGCCTACATGGAGCTGGTCGAACGCTTCACCCACCTGAGTGAGCGCTTCCAGATGATGGGCGGGATGAACTACCGCGCCGAGATGGAGCGCACCCTCATCGGGCTGGGCTTCACGGCGGCCGACTTCGACCGCCCCACGAGCGAGTTCTCAGGCGGGTGGCGCATGCGCATCGAGCTGGCCAAGATCCTGCTGCGCCGGCCCGACGTCCTGCTGCTCGACGAGCCGACCAACCACCTCGACATCGAGTCGATCGGCTGGCTCGAACAGTTCCTGGCCCGCAGCCCGGGCGCCGTGGTGCTCGTCAGCCACGACCGCGCCTTCATCAACAACGCGACCAACCGCACCATCGAAATATCCTGCGGCCGCATCACGGACTACCGCGTCAGCTATGACGACTACGTGCGCCTCCGGGCCGAACGCCGCGAACAGCAGATCCGCGCCTATGAAAACCAGCAGAAGGAAATCGCCGACATCAAGGACTTCATCGAACGCTTCCGCTACAAGCCGACGAAAGCCGTGCAGGTCCAGAGCCGCATCAAGCAGTTGGAGAAAATCGTGCCCATAGAGATCGACGAGGTCGACACTTCGTCTCTCCACCTGAAATTCCCGCCCTGCCTGCGCTCGGGCGACTTCCCGCTCATCTGCGAGGACGTCCGCAAGGACTACGGCGCCCACTGTGTCTTCCACGACGTGACGCTCACCATCCGCCGCGGCGAAAAGGTGGCCTTTGTCGGGAAGAACGGCGAGGGCAAGTCCACCCTCGTCAAGTGCATCATGGGCCAGATTCCCTTCGACGGCTCGCTGAAAGTGGGCCACAACGTCCAGATCGGCTACTACGCCCAGAACCAAGCCCAGCTGCTCGACGGCGAGCTCACCGTCTTTGACACCATCGACCGCGTGGCCAAGGGCGACGTCCGCCTGAAAATCCGCGACATCCTGGGCGCCTTCATGTTCGGCGGCGAGGCCTCGGAGAAAAAGGTGAAAGTGCTTTCGGGCGGCGAGCGCAGCCGGCTGGCCATGATCAAGCTCCTGCTCGAACCGGTCAACTTCCTCATCCTCGACGAACCGACCAACCACCTCGACATGCGCACCAAGGACGTGCTGAAAGAGGCCATCCGCGCCTTCGACGGGACGGTCATCCTCGTCAGCCACGACCGCGACTTCCTCGACGGCCTCGTCTCGAAAGTCTACGAGTTCGGCGGCGGCCGCGTGCGCGAACACCTCGGCGGCATCTACGACTACCTCCACGCCCGGCAGATCGAAACCCTCGACCAGCTCAGCGCCGCGCCGGCCCGGACGGGAACTGCTCCCGTAAAAACGGGGACTGCTTCCGCAAAAACTGTCGCAGTGACAGAAACGGCGGCCTCGGCAGGCAAGCTCGACTATGAGCAGCGCAAGGAGCAGCAACGCCAGCGCCGCAAACTCGAAAAAGCCGTGGCCGACGCCGAACGGCGCATCGGCGAGCTCGAAAAAGACCTGGCCGGCGTCGAGGCTCAAATGGCCACGCCCGAGGGCGCCGCGGACACGGCCCTCTATGAGCGCCACGCCGCACTGAAAAAGCAGCTCGACGACGCCATGGACGCCTGGGAAAAAGCCGGCGAGGCGCTCGACGCTGCCGGTGCCTGAGCGCAAGGCCGCCCGGCCACAACAAGACAGACAACCATACTCAATAATTATCACAATGACCATCAGACACATCCTGCCGCTGGCCGCCCTTGCCGCCGCCAGCGCCTTTGCCCAGACCGGGGTGAACAAGGCCAACATGGATCCCTCCGCCCGTCCGGGCACCGACTTCTTCGAGTATGCCAACGGGGGCTGGAACGCCGCCCATCCGCTGACCGCCGAATACTCGCGCTACGGCGCCATGGACGACATCGCCGAGAACAACCGCCGCCAGCTCCGCGAGCTCATCGAAGGCTTCGCCCACCAGACGAACACCCCCGGCTCGCTCGGCCAGAAAATCGGCGACCTCTACAACCTCGCCATGGACAGCACCCGCCGCAACCAAGAGGGATGGCAGCCCATCCGCGCCGACATCGAGTCCATAGCTGCCGCGCCGACGAAGGCCGACCTCTTCAAGGCTGTCGCCCGCATGGGCCGCTACGGAGTCCCCTCGATGGTGAACATCTGGATTGACGCCGACCTCAAAAACAGCCGCCAGAACCTCGTCTACATCTCCCAAGGCGGCATCTCGCTGGGCGAACGCGACTATTACGTCGACAGCGACTCGACAACGCTCAACATCCGCAAGGCCTACACCGCCTACATCCAGCGCCTCTTCGAGCTGACCGGCACGCCCGCCGCCGAGGCAGCCCAAAAGGCCGCCACTGTGCTCCGCATGGAGACCGCACTGGCCCAGCCCGCTTACAGCGCCACACAGCAGCGCGACCCTGAGGCCAACTACCACAAGATGACCTACGCCCAGCTCCTTGCCGACTACGCCGGCACCGACTGGAACACGCTCTTCCGCACCCTCGGTTTCCCCGACTTCGCCGAAGTCAGCGTCTGCCAGCCCGAGCCCATCAAGGCCGCCGGCCAGCTCTGGCAAGACAGCCCCCTGAACGACCTGAAAACCTACACCACGTTCAAACTCATCGACGCGGCCGCCGGGACGCTCAGCGACGAGTTCCGCCAGACGGCCTTCGACTTCTACGGCCGCACGCTGAGCGGACGCCAGCAGGAGAGCCCCGCCTGGAAGCGCGCCGTCAGCAGCGTCGAGGGCGTCCTGGGCGAAGCCGTCGGCCGCATGTATGTCGAAAAATACTTCCCCGCCTCGTCCAAGGAGCGCATGGTACGCCTTGTGGCCAACCTGCAGAAAGCCCTCGGCCAACGCATCGACGCGCAAGACTGGATGAGCGAGGCCACGAAGCAGAAGGCCCACGAGAAGCTCAACACGTTCATCGTCAAGGTGGGCTACCCCGACCAGTGGCGCGACTACTCGGCCCTGACCATAGACACCGCCTCCTACTGGGCCAACCTCTGCCGCGCCTCGGAGTTCGAGCTGGCCTACATCATCGGGAAGAAGGTGAACAAACCCGTCGACCGCAGCGAATGGGCCATGACCCCGCAGACGGTCAACGCCTACTACAATCCCACGACCAACGAGATTTGCTTCCCGGCCGGCATCCTGCAACCGCCCTTCTTCGACGCGGCCGCCGACGACGCCATGAACTACGGCGCCATCGGCGTCGTGATCGGCCACGAGATGACCCACGGCTTCGACGACTCGGGCCGCCAGTTCGACAAGGACGGCAACCTGCGCGACTGGTGGACCGCCGAAGACGGCGAACGCTTCAAGGCCAAGGCCAAAGTGATGGCCGACTTCTTCAACGGTATCGAGGTGCTCCCGGGCCTGAAAGCGAACGGCGAACTGACCCTCGGCGAGAACCTGGCTGACCACGGCGGCCTCAAAGTGGCCTACCAGGCGTTCAAGAACGTGACCGCCGGAAAGGCGGACGCCGTGAACGACGGCTTCACGCCCGACCAGCGCTTCTTCATCGCCTATGCCAACGTGTGGGCCGGCAACATCCGCGACGAGCAGATCCGCGTCTACACCAAGAGCGACCCTCACTCGCTGGGCCGTTGGCGCGTCAACGGCGCCCTGCCGCACATCGACGCGTGGTACACAGCCTTCGGCATCACCGAGAAAGACCCCCTCTTCGTGCCGAAAGCCCAGCGCGCCGACATCTGGTAAGTCACTGACCCGGCCATGCCCCTGATTGTCCCTGCCGGCCTGCCGGCCATCGAAACCCTCCGCGCCTCGGGCACGGTGCTCCACAGCGCCGCGCCCGAGGGCGTGCGCCCCGTGCGCATCCTGCTGCTCAACCTGATGCCGCAGAAGGCCGCCACGGAACTCGACTTCGCCCGCACGCTGGCCGGCATCGGCCCCTGGGTGGAGCTCGTGCCCGTCAAGATACGCGGCCAGCGCTACAAGACCACCCCCGAGGCCCACATGAACCGCTTCTACACCGACATCGACGCCTTCGAGGCCGAGGGGGCCGACGGCCTCATCGTCACGGGCGCCCCGGTGGAGCACCTGCCCTTCGAGGCCGTGCGCTACTGGCCGCAACTCTGCCGCATCATGGACTGGGCGGTGCGCCGCGTGCGCTCCACGCTCTACGTCTGCTGGGGGGCGCAGGCCGCGCTCTACCACCGGTACGGCATTGCCAAACACGGCCTGCCCGCGAAGATGTTCGGCATCTTCGCGCAAGACGTGCTCGCTCCCGACGAACCCCTCTTCGACGGGATCGGTTCGCCTTTCGCCATGCCCAACAGCCGCCACACCGAGGTGCGCGCCGCCGAGTTCCCGACGGACGCCGGCCTGCGGCTGGTGGCCGCGAGCAGCGAGTCGGGCGTGGGCGTGGCCATGGCCGACGGCGGGCGCACCATCTTCGACGTGGGCCACTTGGAGTATGCCCCGCTCACGCTCGAGACCGAGTGGCGCCGCGACCAGGCCAAAGGCCTCCCCATCCAGATGCCTGTCTCTTATACACATCTCCGAGCCCACGAG
>DVNY01000129.1 GCA_018714085.1 Candidatus Caccomonas pullistercoris | reverse complement strand
ACGCCAATAGCCAAAATTCTCGTCTGTTAAAACATATTAGTTGAAAATCAGGTTTTTATAACACTGAATTTTACAAGTGCTTGCTTCCGTTTTGTCCTGTTTTTCTCCATGTGGAACGACTTGCCGCTTCCTGAAGGCCCGATGCAGAAGAAGTTGGAATTGTCCGTCATCTTTACCTTGCCCTCTTTCCCCGTGATGTCTATGCAGACGGGAAGCCCCTGTCGGTCGGTATAGTACGTGGTCAGGGGCGTGTCCTCCGATTCTTTCAGGTGTTCCTTGAAGAAAAAGCACAGGGCGGCATCGGAAAGTGTCAGGAACAGGTCGTAGTCAGGGTTGAATGCGTATGCGTTGCCGGGGAAGCTGTCAGTGAAAAGCTCCAGCTGGTTGTATGCGGTGCGCGACGGCATGATGCCACATCCGTACAGCTTGGTTTCAAGGTAGGAAGTGACTGGGGTGACCTTGTCCGCAGGGCAGCTCACCAGGATGTTGAAGTTGGCGTATACCAACAGCGAACTGTCCACGGCAAGCCGCTCCAGCACTTCCTCGATGTCGGCCTTGGCTATCCTGTTGCTCGGGTCGGGCATGGAGCCGTGCCGTTTGGCCTTGGCCTGGAGTTTCCTCAGCAGTTTCCGCTGGCCCGGTATCTGCACGACCTGGTTGTACACCACGCAATCCGTATGGGGAACGCTTGTCAGGAACGATAAAAGGTCGGTGGCGATACCGTAGCCGTTGACACCGGCCTGCGTGTAAGGCCTGACCCATGACGGGAGGTTTATCTCGTCAATGTCCACCAGCGGATAGGAACGTACCACGCGGCCGCCCAGCCTCAGGTATTCGTCCGAGGCCTTGAAGTTGGTCATGGAGAACGGGCCGTGGCGGAAGCGGAAGGCCATGAAGCGGTGGCAGTACTCGTCCACCTCGCCTTTTGTCAGCCGCCGGTGACGGATGTGCCTTTCATTCAGGATGTCCTCCGCCTTGGCCACCTTGGAATGGAATTCCGCCCATTTCTTCGGGTCGTACTGCACGAACTGGCTGCGTTGTGCCTCCTGCGTGATGACAAGTAAAGTGCGTATCTCGGTGTACTCCCTTCCCTCGAAGTAGCGGAAATAGCTACGCGTCAGGAACTCCGCATCTTCCGGCACGTCATGGTGGTAGGCCTGCTTGCTGAAAATGTCCTGCTTCTGCAGGGCATAGCCTTCGCCGAGGGTCTGCACAAGGTTCGAGAGCACGTCCTGAAAACGCAGGTACTGCTCCGCGTCCGTACATAGCTGCTGCACGGGGTTGGCCATCTCGAAAATGACCGAAGGCTCGCCCCTGGCGGAAAAGAGGACGATATGGCCGTCCGTCTCTTCCAGCCCAGCGTAAAGTCCCTCAAATGCCCGTTTCCTGTTCTTTGCCATCGGTTGCTTTCTGTTTGTTGGTTTTCAATTTGTTTTCCGGATGTTCTTATAGGCGTAGATCCCTTTCGCCCGTTTCTTGTTGTGCAGCCCGCCACGTTGTTTGACAAATATGACGGCCAGCCCTACGGCGGCCATCGCCAGCATGGCGATGAAGCCCGCCAGCTTGCCAAGGACTATCGAGAAAACGATGAAGCCCACGAATGACACTCCTATGGCTGCGGCCGCCAATGTGAGAAAACGCCCCCGGATGCCCATGAACTCCAGCGGTTTCTGCAGTCCCTTAAACACGGGGAACCCGTCCTGGTTACTCTTATCCTCCATGATTTACGTGAAGAAGAGCGGCAGGGCCTCTGACAGCGCAATGAATGCGATACATCCGCCGATAGTCAGCATGATGGTCTTTTTCACGTCCTGGTCGCCGTTCTGCATCTTGAAATAGACATTGAAGGCACCGACAAGCACGATGACCGCCGCGATGGCCTTCATGAGGTTGGAAACGGGTGTCTGATAGGACGAGACTTCCTGCGTGGCCTTGGTGAAGCCGGCGGCTCCCTTGCTTGAAGCCATCGCCTCGCCCGCCGACACGGCGAGGGCCAGCACGGCCATAGTGGACTTGCGGTAAATCTCTGAATGCCTGAGGCGTACTGCGGCGCGCAGGCACTTTCTCTTTAAGTGTTGCATTTTCAGGTTGTGTATTAACGGGTTTCATCGCCAAAGGAACAGGTGTCGCCAAAGGAACGTCAGGGCTGTTGTGCAACCCCTTGAATAGTTTATGTCTCACCTTGCGTTCTCGCAGGTGTATATCACAAGCCCGAGGTCGCCGGAACCGGTCTCGGCCAGCCTGTTGACCTCCTCCATGAGGTCCTCCACGAGGATGCCGTCCGTCATGACGGCTTCGCGGTAGCCCGGGCGGTGCGGAGTCTTTTCCGCTCCCTCGCCGTTTTCTTGTCCGGCCTGTCTTTCTTTCCCGGCGGTTCCGTTTCCGTCTCTTTGCGGTTCGTCACGGCTGACCATGACCGGCTTGAACGTACCGGCCTCGTCCGATATGTCTATGTCCTCCTCGCCCTTGTCTTCCTGTCCGGCAGTCTGGGCGGCCTTTGCCTTCAGAATGTCGGATACGACCATGAAGGCGTAGTACAGCAGGAAGCATACGGCGAGGATGGATACTATCTGTCCGTATTGCATTATTGTGTTTTTTTGTTGTCCTGCGGCTCATCCTCCCTGAAGCCGTCGAAAAGTGATTTCTTTTCCCTGCGGTAGTCCGCGAGGCGTGGGAGGTACGCCCCGATAAACGCGCGGACGATGGCGTTCACGAGGTCGGAACGGCAGCGGCCGCGAATGTCGCAGTCGTCGAGCGTATCTGCAAGGTCGCGGTCTATCTTGCACGCAAGGCGGCCGTCCCTGTCCTGCGGCTTGGTGGATTCAATGCAGGCCAGGAACCTGTCCCAGCAGCCGTCCGTAGAGGATTGGCCGACAGCTTGTGTAACTGTAATGTCCGCATCGGACAGTTTTGTGCCCGTGTCCGGGCCATTGACGCCTTTCAGCAGGTCGTCGAGTTCTGGTATTTCATTTGCCATTGTACTATGCTCGGTTAATGGTTGCCATTTATTTTACTGTCTCTTTGTCTGTCCCGGCTTTCTTCTTCCCGTACTTCGGATAGGCGTTCTCCGCGAGCTGTATTCCGCAGAGCCGCGTTTGCCTTATGGGTTCGGACGTGCCGAAAATCTCCGTGTAGATGCTCTCGAAGGCCGGGGAGACGATGCTTCCCTGCATGTCGAGTGCGGCCATCGTGCTGAAACGTTCCATGTCGGCACGCCGGGGTATCTTCTCCGTCACGAAGCCATGGTTGGAGAATGTCTCCCTCGCGCTTTTCCACAGGGCAAGCTCGGAGCGTTTGCCGACCCTGCCGTCATGCAGGTTGGGGATAATGAACAGCCTCGCGCCCATCCGCCCCGCTGCTGCCTTGCGCAGCCTTTCCAGGAACAGCAGGAACGCGGCGGTCGAGGATACGGTCACTAAGTCGTAGTGGAACGGCACGGCGATGACGTCCGAGTTGACGAACAGGGGGACGAGTCCGGCGGCTTTCAGGCTTCCGGGCGTGTCGATGAGCGCGATGTCTATGCTCGGGTCGTTGTGAAGTTTCTCCATGACGGCGTTCACCGCATCCCTGTCGTCGATGCCGCACACCGCCACGTCGTAGGGGGCGTGTTCCTCCCCGTACTTCCTGATGTCGGCGTTCCGGCACTTGGCGATGGAGCGCTGGAAGTCGCAGTCCACCACGACGGTGCGGACTCCCTTCGTCACGAGGTAGTTGGCGAAGGTGACGCAGAGCGTCGTCTTGCCCGTGCCTCCCTTCTGGTTGGCGAATGTCACTATGGCCGGTGTATGTATCATTCGGTTTCCTGTGTTTTGTGATGCGCAAATTTACAGTCACGGGGTTTCGGAAAACGAAATGCGCAACACTTTTCAGTATCGGGATTTTTTATGGAATGCCGTTTGGGTGCGGATTTTCTCACCGCCTTGGAATTTCATATCCAATGGTTCCGCTCCTTACCGTTTCAACTGTTGTCCGCTATCAATGTCGTCGACATTGTCCTTACGGCCGACTTCCCATTCACGCTTTTCGCTTTGGCTGCCGCCTCCGGCATCCTTCAATCCCGTAAGTCTGAACGGCCGGTGTGCCGTCTTTGTTCTTGACTGGGTCTGCATCTGTTTTGAAGTGGTTTTCCGTCTTAGCCTTTTCGTGTCAAATCCCTCGGCCGTCAGGTTGACGATAATGTGCCGATTGAAGTCAATGGCGAATGCCGTCCCGTCCTGTTCGCGCAGGGTGAAGCCTGCCGCATACATGCCCGATTTTACGGAAGCTGTATCGTCAGCGAAGATTTCACATAGGCGGCCGACGGCCTCGTTATAGGCTTCCGTCCTTTCCGGCGTGAGGGTGACAAGGTCGGTTCGGCTGACCTTGAAGACGCGGCAGAGCATGTCCCTTTCTGCTTCCGTGGCCGGGCAGAACCTCTCCACCCACGCGATGCGGTTGTTGCGGTCTATGGCTTCCGCCATGAACAGCTTTAACGGGCGTGACATGCCGCCGAAGTAGACCACACCTTTCTTTATATAGGCGTGCTGTCTCCTTATCTTGGCGTAGATTTCACTTTGCGTCATCTTGGGGTTGAGCGTGAGCAGGCGGTCGATGAAGTCCTCCATGCGGTCAAGGCGTTCCTCCGGCGTGGCGAAGTCGAGCAGTTCCTCCACGGAAAGCACCCTTGCCCCGTGTATGACGGTCTTTTTCGCATGGTCAACTGTCATGTATCCGAAAGGCTTGTCCCTGCGGCCGAAGAAAACAAGGTCAATTCCGAACTTTTCCTTCATCTCCTTTTGCAGCTCTGCCTTGTCCGTGCAGGTGTCCCTGTATTTGAGAAGTATGCCCCTCAACTGCCGGCACCGCATCCTGTCCCTGCGGCCGCTTTTGTACAGGGTCTCGATTTCCGCAAGGGGGATTTCCCGCCGCACCTTTCCGCCGTATTTTATAAATACGGTGCCGTCTTTCTTATAAGTTTCGCAGCCCATTGAGGACATGACGGCCTTGAACTGCGCGAAAGACGAAAAGGTGTATTGTTTGGCATTTTCGATGTCCTTGTCCGTCTTTTGCTTCCTGTCTGTGCCGAGTATGCGGTCTATCGCCTCCTGCGAGCGTCTGCGCTCGTGACTGTGGGATATCTTCCTGCCGTCGGGCGCGATGCGCGAGGTGATGACGTGCAGGTGGGCGTTGTCCGTGTCGTGATGGGAATACACCAGCAGGGGCTGTCCGGGTTCCATGTATCCCATCTCCGAAAGGTAGCGGTGTGTGAACTCCAGCAGTTCGGTTTCCGACATCTCGTGTCCCTTGCACGATACGGCTACATGGAACTGTGCCTTACGTATCCTGCCGTTCCGGGATGTGTATTCCATGAGGTATCTGGTTAGCTCTTCGGCGGTCGGCCTGCCGAAAGTCCCGAGTGCGCCGAAGTTGCGCATCTCGATGAGCCTGGCAGCTCCTTTCGCGACTTTCCGCTCGTTGTAGCCGACGGCGTGGAAGTTCACGCTTCCGGGCAATATGGTGACTATCATCTTGTATTTCTGGATTTTCGGTGTGCGGATTTTGGGTGTTCAAAGTCTCACGGCTTTCCGGGTTACGGCATCGAGTTTCTTCTTTATCCCGTCCAAAGTGTTCCGGGTTTCGAGGATTGCGGGCATGAGGACTTCCGAGACGTAGCCGGGCGGTAGAAGCCCTGCCGCCGACAGTTCGTTGGCCCTTCTGACCGACTGGTTCAGGTTACCGCCGACATGGGAGAGTCCGCTTCGGAACTCACGGTAGAAGTCTCCGAGTTCCCTTATCAGTTCGAGCTTTTGTTTTGCACCTACGCCGGAGTGTTCGGCCACGGCCGAACGTATAAAATGGCTTACGGAAGTGTAGGAGGCAGACTTCTCCTTTATCAGCTCCATTTCTTCCCGTGTCATCCTAATCTTGATGTACCTTGTTCTTTTCTCTTTCATAATATAAGCGACTTGTCGTGGTTTTCCGGGACATTCTTCCGCCGGTGGCGGAACAGCGGTCTTACCGCTCCGGCGCATGGCGTCCGGCAAGTCACTTTTGTGGCAACAAAAGTACAACTTGCTTGACAACTCCTGCAAAGCAGGGCAATATGCTCCCGGTACATTTATGCGCCAAATGTACGCAGACAATCCGCCATGCGGGGAAATGCGCAACACAAAACCGTGGAATACCTGTATTTCAGAAGCTACAGAAATATGTATGCTTGGATTTCATCACGCCCGCATTCCTCGGCTCTTGGCCGTCAGAAGATTAGCCGCATAAGTCTCCTTATCCAGATACACAGGATTGACAGTCCCGGATTTTATGTGGTTGTTATCCGAGACTTCTGGTATTTTGTTATTGGATGGTTTGGGCAGGCTTATCCTGTTGAGTGGGATTGACGGATTCCTGGACGTCAATGAATGTAAGCTTCAATGATGCGAGTTCCTGAATTACTATAATTGAGATGCTTGGATTGCGGGAATATGGATGCCGTGTTTTGAAAATTCGGGATGTAAAGAAGTGCGTCGTCCCGATGTCCTTGGTATCTGACGGTAGGGAAAAGGAGTTGCCGGATGACTAAGAAGCAGTATCTCCTGACGTTAAAGTTTATGGGAAAAGGGTACTGATAATATGGAATATATATGCTCGGAAATAAATTTGATAAGCTGGGAAATATAGGCTGTAATATTTGTGTATATCACTGATTTTTAGTATATTTACATAGTGAAACTGTCTTTTTATATTGGTCTATTTTTATGTTTGAATTGTTGCTTCTTATATATTTGTTGCCGCTGCTGATGTTAGTCCTGCTGCTTTTCAGACTTGTGGTTTGGATTGTCAGGACGGCATTTAGACTCGTCTTTTGGCTGGTCAAAAAACTGCTCCTGATTTTTGGCCGGATGCTTACTACTGCGTTCGCCCTTATCATTGGAGGCAGGGCTTTCACA
The DNA here is from genome assembly GCA_018714085.1 of Candidatus Caccomonas pullistercoris. Classification (GTDB taxonomy): domain Bacteria; phylum Bacteroidota; class Bacteroidia; order Bacteroidales; family Bacteroidaceae; genus Alloprevotella; species Alloprevotella pullistercoris. The sequence continues at coordinate 28,111 of DVNY01000129.1, read as the reverse complement.
TGGCGTTGCGGCAGGAAATGACGTATAAGGAAAAGCCGCATCTGCCTTTGTGGCAAATGCGGCAATTATTTTAATAGGGGAATTTTCCTAAAATCCTTTCCCTTTGCTTCTTTCATAAACTGCTTCCCGTTCTGAGTCGCAGTTTGTCAAGCGGAACTGTACGGTGCTGCCGGTTGGTATGCTCTTGGGCAATTTCTTTGCAAGTGCGGCGATAACATCGTCAACTGTGCCGAAGCCGATGTCCGTAAGCTCGCTGACGACTTTACCCTTGAAATAGGCACGCCCGTATATCATCATTTTCTTGGTTATGCGGAACATCTTGTCTGCCGGTGCCTCCAAATCACGGGCTTTTCCCTGCTTACTCTTCTTATCGCTGAAAAAGATGAAGTCAATGATTTTGGCGTTGAGCCGCCAAGCAGGGGAGAAGTCAATCTTGACGTAGCCCCTTGTCACGTTCAGGCCGTGGCTGTGATTAAGTCCGAAGGCCACCTCATACAGGTTCGCGTCGCAGTCGTTCTGGGCTATGGTAGCCCAGGTATGCCTGAATGTGTAAAAGCAATAATAGTCCTCCTTTGCCATGCCCATGTCCTGACAGATTTTCCGGATACCAATGTTCACATTGGCGTTGAAACTGTCATAGTCACGGTAACGGCTGTGGAAAACAAACAGGTATTCGTCATCCTCGTCTTTTGAAAGGTACTTGTTGAACGTGTCCTGTATGAACGGCTCAATCCTCATTTCCATATATGCCTCGTCCTTGCGGCTGTGTCTGGTCTTTGCCCTCTTGTAGCCAATAATGCCATTGTTGTAGTCTTTCTTCTTCAACTCGTACAGGTCAACGGTGTTGATACCGCCTATGCATAGCGAGAGTAGAGCGACATCCCGTCCAAGTTCGGGAACTGGCGAAATCATCTTGCTTTTGGGCAGTGGGCGGTTGAAAAACTCACGGCACGCTTCCGCGCTAATGGCACGCTTCATTGTGCTGTCAGATTTAGGTATGCTTATTTTTAGCCACGGATTAAATTTGATGCGGTTAATGCACTTCTCATCATCATTCAGCTCAGTAATTGCAGCTTTGAATATCTGGCGGATGCAGGTTGGATACATTTCCTTTGCACGGTTTGTTTGTGATAGACTTTCTATCCACCTCTTCAATACGGCAGAAGTCAAGTGTCCGAACATAATCCGGTTCGTCCCAAGATAACGTTCCAGATGATTTACTGCAAGACGATAGTTTTTCGCATTCCGTTCGTGACCCGACCTTATCATTCGGTCAATGTGCTGTGTCGCATAGTCACTAAAACATACCTCCTCGTCTGTTTTCATCAGATATTCGACAACCTCCTTAACACTCCAAAGAGAAGCGTCCGTTCTGTTCAGGCGGTCTGTATATTGCCGGATAAGCATTGCACAATACTCGTTGACTACAGGATCAGTCAACTCTCCGTTGCTTGTAATATGTGCGGCATCGACAATCTTGTCCGTCTTGATATAACCCGGTTTTCTGTTATGTACAATTCTAATGTACACGGAATAGAAGCCGTCTGTTCTCGGCTTTCTTACCATAGCTTTTAATGTTGTCATTTTCAATCAGTTTTTATATGATTTCTTGGTGTAAGCACGGTGTAAGCGGAGGGGGCATTTAGTGTAAGCATAGAGTAAGCAAATATGTTCATTCGGCTCAATTTTTGCGGTCAAGTGTACGAACCGTCCAAGCGCAAATCAGGCTGTAATTACCGCTAAAGCAGTGAATTACAGCCTGATATTAGAAATTAAATAAGAACTTCAAGCCTTAGAGCGTATCCTCAACAGCTGCCTGCGCCGCAGCGAGGCGGGCGATAGGCACGCGGAACGGCGAGCAGCTGACGTAGTTCAAGCCGACTTTGTGGCAGAACTTGACAGACGAGGGTTCGCCGCCGTGTTCACCGCAGATGCCGCATTTCAGTTCCGGACGTACGGAGCGGCCTTTGTGGACAGCCATGTCGATGAGCTGGCCGACACCGTTTTGGTCGAGCACTTGGAACGGGTCGACAGAAAGGATTTTCTTGTCAAGGTAGACTGGGAGGAACGAGGCGATGTCGTCGCGCGAGTAGCCGAAAGTCATTTGTGTCAAGTCGTTCGTGCCAAACGAGAAGTATTCAGCACGCGATGCGATCTTATCGGCCGTCAGGGCGGCGCGTGGGATTTCTATCATCGTGCCGACCTTGTAGGGGATCGTAACTCCTGTTTCTTCGAACACGGCTTCGGCCTCGGCGCGGATCACCTGTTCTTGGGCTTCGAACTCGTAGAGGATACCGGTGAGCGGCACCATGATTTCGGGGAACGGGTTGTAGCCTTCCTTTTTCAGTTCAACCGCTGCGGTCATGATGGCGCGTGTCTGCATCTGTGTGATTTCCGGATAGGTGTTGCCCAAGCGGCAGCCACGGTGTCCGAGCATCGGGTTGTGCTCGCAGAGGCTGTCAACGCGCTGACGGATGTGTTCGAGGGTGACGCCCATGGCTTGCGCCATTTCTTCCTGGCCTTTGAGGTCGTGCGGAACGAACTCATGAAGAGGCGGGTCGAGCAGTCGGATGTTGACGGGATATCCGTCCATCGCCTTGAAGATTCCTTTGAAGTCGTCTTTCTGGTAAGGCAGCAGTTTGGCCAGCGCCTTGCGGCGGCCTTCGGCAGTTTCGGCAAGGATCATCTCGCGCATGGCGACGATCTTTTCGTTGTCAAAGAACATGTGCTCTGTGCGGCAGAGGCCGATGCCGACTGCGCCGAACTTGCGGGCCACCTCGGCGTCGTGCGGGGTGTCGGCGTTGGTGCGGACTTGCAGGCGGGTGTACTTCGAGCAAAGGTCCATCAGAGCGGCGAAATCGCCGGACAGTTCAGCCGCTTGGGTGACGAGTTGTCCTTTGTAGACTTCACCGTTCGTTCCGTTGAGCGAGATGTAGTCACCTTCTTTGAGGACAGTGCCGTCGATTTCGACGGTGCGTGTCTTGTAGTCGACGTTGATGGCTCCTGCGCCGCTGACGCAGCACTTGCCCATGCCGCGGGCTACGACGGCGGCGTGTGAGGTCATGCCGCCTCGTGCGGTGAGGATGCCTTCGGCCACGGCCATACCTGCGAGGTCCTCGGGCGAGGTCTCAATGCGCACCATGACCACCTTGTGCCCGTCGGCGTGCCACTTGGCGGCATCTTCGGCGAAGAACACGATCTGTCCGGTGGCGGCACCCGGCGAGGCGGGAAGGCCTCGGGTGAGCACTTCGGCGCGTGCGAGGGCTTGTTTGCTGAACACGGGGTGAAGCAGTTCGTCGAGTTTCGAGGGCTGGCAGCGTTCGATGGCTGTTTTCTCGTCGATCAGTCCTTGGCGGAGCAGGTCCATGGCGATTTTGACCATTGCTGCGCCAGTGCGTTTGCCGTTGCGGGTTTGCAGGAACCAAAGCTTGCCTTCCTGAACGGTGAACTCCATGTCCTGCATGTCGCGGTAGTGGTTTTCGAGTTTGTTCTGGATGGCGTTGAGCTGCTGGTAGATTTCAGGCATGGCCTCTTCCATCGACGGGAATTTTGCCTTGCGGTCTTCTTCGTTGATGCCTTGCATTTCGGCCCAGCGGCGTGAGCCTTTGAGGGTGATTTGCTGTGGGGTGCGGATACCGGCTACGACGTCCTCGCCCTGTGCGTTGACGAGCCATTCGCCGTTGAACTCGTCTTCACCCGTGGCTGCGTCGCGGCTGAAACATACGCCCGTTGCCGACGTGCTGCCCATGTTTCCGAACACCATGGCCATCACTGTCACGGCTGTGCCCCATTCGGCGGGGATGCCTTCCATTTTGCGGTAGAGGATGGCGCGTTCGTTCATCCAGCTGTCGAACACGGCGCAGATGGCACCCCAGAGTTGGTCGACGGGATTTGTCGGGAATTCCTGCCCGGTCTGCGCCAGGATGGCCGCCTTGAAGCGGGTGACGAGCTTTTTGAGGTCGTCCACGTCAAGTTCGTTGTCGAGTTTGACGCCTTTTTCGGCTTTCACTTCGTCGATGATGGCTTCGAAGGGGTCAATGTCTTCCTTGCTCCTCGGTTTCAGGCCGAGCACCACGTCGCCATACATCTGTATGAAACGGCGATAGGCATCATAGGCAAAGCGCGGGTTGTTTGTCTTCTTGGCCAAACCTTCAACGACGTCGTCATTGAGACCGAGGTTGAGGATGGTGTCCATCATGCCGGGCATTGAGGCGCGTGCGCCGGAGCGGACGGAAAGCAGGAGAGGATTGGCCGGGTCGCCGAAGCTGCTGTTCATCAGCGACTCGATGTGTTTCATGCTGGCCTCGACCTCGTCTTTCAACAGGGCTACGACCTCAGCTTTTCCCGTGGAGTAATACTCGTTGCAGGTTTCCGTGGTGATCGTGAAACCGGGGGGGACGGGAATGCCAATCAAGTTCATCTCTGCCAGGTTGGCGCCTTTGCCACCCAGCAGGTTACGCATGTCGGCGCGGCCTTCTGCCTTGCCGTTTCCGAAAGTGTAAACTCGTTTAGTGTTTGCCATAGTTGTAAACATTTTTGCTTTGTCGCAAAAGTATGGAGAAGTTTTAAGATTACCAAACGTTTTTCCTACTTTTTTGCTAAACGCACCTGCTAATTTCAGTGGGTAGCTGTTGCGCTTTGTTAAGAATGCAGTGTTTTCGACCCGTTGGACCGGCCATTCGGACAGTTAGTATGTCCGCGATTTTGCCGGCATGGAACGGCGAGCCAGGGCTCGGACGACGGGGGCGCCGCTTACAGGCGGCCGAGAAGTTCCGTGCAGGCTTCTTCGAGAAGGTCAATGACGAGTTCGAAGTCCTTGTCGGACCCATAATAGGGGTCGGGGACATAAGGTGCGCTTGAACGGGTGAGATAGTCTGCCATGCGGACAATCTTGGCCGTTCCGTCTGCACTGCCGGCCATTCGTTGCAGACCCTTGATGTTCTGTTCGTCCATTCCGACGATGAGGTCGAACTTCCGGAAGTCGTCAGGCCGGACCGGGCGGGAGTGGTGGGTGAGGCAGTAGCCCCGTCGGGAAGCGTGTTCGCGCATACGCATGTCGGGCAGTTCGCCTTCGTGGAAATCGATGAGCCCGGCTGAGTCTACCGAAAATTCGTCCGCGCGGCCGGCTCGGGCAGCCAGCGTGCGGAACACCTCCTCGGCCATGGGCGAGCGGCAGATGTTGCCGAGGCAGACAAAGAGAATGTGTTTCATGTGGTGCTTGTTGTAAGTTCGTGAAGTCCGGGCGTGGCAACCGGTCCGGACGAGGTGCGAATATACGGTTTTTCAGTCAAATCTGCAACGGGCGTGGCTCGCATTCCGGCTGGCCGCACAAAAGTGGGCAGGTGAGGCGTTGCGCATAATATAATTAATGTGTGTTCGCATCGCCGGATTTTCTTGTACATCTGTTTCATGCGTAACAGCCCCGGCCCCGAAGCGGTAGTTTCGGCTTCGGGGCTGGGGGCAGTTACGCGGCCGGAGCGTGCCGGAAAGGTTTTGGACGGATTTATTCCGCCTTTTTCGTTTCTATCTTCTTGATGAATCTGGCCGGATTGCCGCCCACCACTGTCATGGGAGGGACGTCGTGCGTGACCACGCTGTTGGCGCCCACAATGGCGCCGTAGCCGATGCGCACGCCCGGCAGGATGGTGGAGTTGATGCCGTGCCAGATTTTGTCTTCGATAACGATGGACGGATCGCAGGGTGGCGCTGTGGTTTTGGGATGCCGTGTCGCTGTCTGCGGGTCGGCTGATGGGATTTTCTGTCGCACTGACAGAATTTACGGGTCGGCTGACAGGAATTATGGGACGGCTGACTGTGAAAAACGGTTCTTTCCCATGGATTGCCGGCAGCGGTTCTGACGTTCGGCGGGAGGTGGGTGCAAACATGATATCTGGGGAGAAGACAGGCTGCACTCGGGCAAGTCTGCCGAAAATCCTGCGGCTTTTCGTCCGCTTCCCACTCGTTTGCACTATCTTTGCACTCAAATTAACAACTTTTGCTCATGATACTCTCAATGACGGGCTACGGAAAAGCCTGTGCCCAATGGGGCGGAAAGAAAATACATGCGGAAATCAAGTCGCTCAACAGCAAGAGCCTCGATCTGTCGACGCGCATCGCGCCGCTTTATCGTGAAAAAGAAATGGAGGTCCGCGCCATGATTACGCAGGCCTTGGAGCGCGGAAAGGTGGACTTCAACCTCTGGGTCGAAAAAGACGAGACGCAGGCCGGGGCGGCCATCAATCCGGCCGTAGTGAAGAACTATGTCGACCAGATAGCCCGGATCAGTTCGGAGCTTGGCGTCGAGTTGCCGTCGGAGCACATGTGGGACGTCATCGTGCGCCTGCCCGAAGTGACGGCGGCCACCGCTGTGGAGGAGCTGACCGACGAGGAATGGGCCACCGCCCGCCAGGCTGTGGCCGAAGCCATCGAGCAGCTTGTGGCCTTCCGCCGCCAAGAGGGCGCTGCGCTCGAAAGGAAGTTCGCCGAGAAACTCGACAACATCGAAGTCCTGCTGGCCAGCATCGCTCCGTATGAAGCGGCGCGCGTCGAGAAAATCCGCACCCGCATCACCGACCGCCTCGCAGAACTGACGGGCGTGGACTACGACAAGAACCGGCTCGAACAAGAGCTGATATACTACATCGAGAAACTCGACATCAGTGAGGAGAAACAACGCCTGACGAACCACCTCAAATACTTCCGCGAGACGATGGCCGAGGGCCATGGGCAAGGCAAGAAGCTCGGCTTCATCGCCCAGGAGATGGGGCGCGAAATCAACACCACCGGCAGCAAAAGCAACCAGGCCGAGATGCAGAACATCGTGGTGAAGATGAAAGACGAGTTGGAGCAGATCAAAGAGCAGGTGCTCAACGTGATGTGACCCTCCGGGGAGGCGAGCCATACGGGCGCACCGCCAGATTTGACGTGGCCGCCGATAGGAAATCCTACCGGCGGCCACGTTTTTAGTGACGTCCTGCCGTCCCGTGCTCTTTGTCGAACTCGCGCAGCCACGTCCGCTCTTCGGGCGTCAGGCTGTCGAGCGTGGCCCGGTAGGCCGGGTCGGGGATGTACCACCAGCGCTCGCGGAAATACTGGTCCAGCCCCTTGTCCTTGAACACGTAGCCCCGGAGCGCAAAGGGGAGGTTTCGGAAGCGGCGATACTGCTCCCGGGTGAGCGGTGTGTTGAAAATATCATCGTCGAAGCTGACGTCGTAGCGGTGGGCATAGTAGTCCGACGCATGGTCAAGGTGGCCCGTCTCGGTGCCGTCGGCCGCGAAGATCCACAGTTCGCTGCCCGGCCGGTAGTCCTTGGCCTTGAACTCCACTGTGGCGTCGTGCAGGAAGACTTCGTAGAACGACGTGGTGGCCGCCCAGCCATAGACGCCCGACTTCATGGTGCGCCGGCGCCATTTCCCCGTCCCGTCAATTGTCGGGTCGACAGGTTGGCGGAACAGGCTGTCCACGATCAGGAAGTGGATGGGCACGTCGCGCGTCTGGATGCGCAGGGTGAAGTCGTCGATCTGTCGTCCCGCCCAGCGTGTGGCCGGCGACAGCTTGTAGGTCAGGTCATATCGTCGATAGTACATCTCTTCCATCTTGTAGCGGTAGCGGTGGCGCACCACGTTGATGCCGGGGCGGAACGTGGCCTCGAAGTGGTAGACGAAAGCGATGGGCACGTCGTCGTTCGCGCGGGTGTTCCAGAGATAATCGCCGGAGCGCGCTTCGTCCACTTCATACTCGCTGAGGTCGAGGGCGCGCACGTGGCCTTGGTCGAGGTAGAGCGTGTCGCTCCGCACGATGGATGTGGCCACGGCGAGCGGCTTTCCGTTCATCGCCACGGTGAAGTCTGAGATGTAAGGGTGGGCACCGCTGCGGTCGAGAGTGTCCATGTAGCTCGGCGGGTCGGCCTCGAAGCCCATCAGGATAGACTTTTGCGCACCGGGATTGAAGAACTCGTAGTACACGTCGACGTCCGCCATGCCGTCGTCGCCCCAACTGAGGGTGAGCACCTCCCGCTGGACGCGGATGTCACTCTCGACGAGGGGCAGAAGCTGGTTGCCGCTCGTGAAGTAGCTGCCATCGTTAGCCCGCGTCGCCGTAGTGAAGAGGAGGAGTAGGCACAAGCACATCCATTGTCTGCGCCCCGTAGGGCGTTCGTGGCTGGCCGGATGAACCGGCCGGTCTTTCGGGTGTTTCATGAGTGATGGGTTTGAAGTGTGTTTTACTGGTCGGACAGGCTGAAACGCCGCCCGCCAGTTTCGTTTTGAGGTTCAGGTTCGTGGGGGGGGGGCAACGCAAAGATATGGACATCTGTTCAGATTTTGTGCGGCCTATGTGAAAATTTGCATGTCCCTGCATTAAAAACTGCTTTCGACGTGCGGGACGGCGGACGGGTGGGGGAGGTGCGCCCGCCGGCCGCGCTGGATGGCGAGGACGCTGTGCCCGACGGACGGCTGAAATCCGGGATATTTTTCGTAGTTGATGTAAATTTTTCGGAAGAACGAGGTGTCGGACGATAAAACTCTGTAACTTTGTCTTTTCGCGTGTGGCGGTGAAAGATGTTGGCGTCCCTCTGTCCCGGTTTGGGTGAGGAAGTCGCACACAGTACCGTCGCAGTTTTCTGTCGCTACGGCGCGTGCCCGGCAATAGCTACACATATATAATATATATAACGATGGACAACGGGAAAGTCATTATCTTCTCAGCGCCGAGCGGCAGCGGGAAGAGCACCATTATCGGCGAACTGATGAAGCACGCCGAACTGAACCTTCACTTCTCGGTCAGCGCCACGAGCCGCCCTCCACGCGGCACGGAGCGCCATGGGGTGGAATACTTCTTCCTGACGCCGGAAGACTTCAAAGCACGGATCGACGCGGGCGAGTTCCTCGAATATGAAGAGGTCTATGCCAACCGTTTTTACGGCACGCTCCGCTCGCAGGTCGACAGCCAGCTCAGTCGTGGCGAGAACGTCGTCTGTGATGTTGACGTCCTTGGCGGCCAAAACATCAAGCACCATTACGGCGACCGGGCGTTGAGCCTCTTCATCCAGCCGCCCTCGCTCGACGAACTGCGCCGCCGGCTCGAAGGCCGTGCCACCGATGCGCCCGAGGTCATCGACGAACGCATTGCACGGGCGGCCTATGAGTTGAGCTTCGCGCCGAAGTTCGACGTGGTGATCGTCAATGACGACCTTGCCGCAGCCGTGGCAGAAGTCACGGCCCGCGTGGCTGAATTTCTCGGCCGGTGAAGCGGGTGGGTGTCTTTGGCGGATCGTTCAACCCCGTCCACTGGGGGCACGTCCGTTTGGCCGAGTGGATTGTCCGTCACGGCTGGGCGGACGAGGTGTGGCTGATGGTCTCGCCGCGTAATCCGCTCAAAGAGCAGGCCGGACTGCTCCCCGAGGCCGAACGGCTCGACATGGCGTGCCTTGCCGCCGGCGAGGTGGCTGGTGTCCGTGCGTCCGATTTCGAATTCAGCCTGCCAAGGCCATCTTATACCTGGCGGACGCTTGAAGCGTTGCGTGCGGCTTTCCCCGCGACGGCCTTCTCGCTCATCATCGGGGCTGACAACTGGCTGCATTTTGACCGCTGGGCACGCCCCGACTACATCCGTGCCCACCACAAGCTGCTGGTCTATCCCCGTCCGGGCTATCCGCTCGACGCATCAGCCCTTCCCGATGGGGTCGACCTGCTCGGGGCACCCGTTTTCGATGTCAGTTCAACCCGCGTCCGGAAGCTGCTTCGCGAAAACGGCGATGCGTCGCGGCTTGTGCCTGCGCCCGTTCTCCACTACATAAAGGAGCGGCATCTTTATTCTTAACCCGGCCTCGCGGCCTGTACTTCAAAAAATATCCTTACCTTTGCCCGACGAACAAAAATTAACCATCATGATAAAGATCACCTTTCCGGACGGTTCGGTCCGTGAATACGAAAGCGGCGTGACCGGCTTGCAAATTGCAGAAAGCATTTCGTCACGCTTGGCGCAGGATGTCTTGGCGTGTGGCGTCAACGGCGAAACCGTGGAGCTGAACCGCCCCATCACGCACGACGCATCCATCCAACTCTACAAGTGGGACGATGAGGAAGGCAAGCATGCTTTCTGGCACACTTCGGCTCACCTTATGGCAGAAGCCTTGCAAGAACTCTATCCCGGCATTCAGTTCGGCATCGGGCCTGCTATTGAAAATGGCTATTATTACGACGTGATGCCCCCCGAAGGCGTTGTCATCAAGGAAAGCGACTTCCAGACCATCGAAAAGAAGATGGCCGAGCTCCAGCAGCGTAAGGAGGTCCTTGTGCGTCGCGACATCTCGAAATCCGACGCCTTGAAGTTCTTTGCCGACCGTGGACAGACCTACAAGAACGAGTTGATCGAGGAACTCGAAGACGGACACATCACCACATATACCCAAGGCGATTACACGGACCTCTGCCGCGGCCCGCACCTTGTCAGCACCGCGCCCATCAAAGCCGTGAAGGTCATGGCAGTCTCCTCTGCCTACTGGCGCGGCGACGAGAAACGTCCGCAGATGACCCGCGTCTACGGCATCTCGTTCCCGAAGAAAAAGATGCTCGACGAGTATCTCCAACTGCTCGAAGAAGCCAAAAAACGAGATCACCGGAAAATAGGCAAGGAAATGGAACTGTTCATGTTCTCCGACCTTGTCGGAAAAGGACTTCCTATGTGGCTTCCGCGCGGCACGGCCTTACGCCTTCGCCTTGAAGACTTCTTGAAGAAGATTCAGAAACGTTTTGGCTACCAGCAGGTCATCACGCCGCACATTGGTAGCAAGAATCTTTACGTCACCTCCGGCCACTATGCCAAATACGGCAAGGACTCGTTCCAGCCTATCCACACGCCCGAAGAGGGAGAGGAGTACATGCTCAAACCAATGAACTGCCCGCACCACTGCGCCATCTACGCGTGGAAACCGCGCTCTTATAAGGATCTTCCGCTGCGTCTGGCCGAATTTGGAACGGTATATCGTTATGAGCAGAGCGGCGAGCTCCATGGTTTGACGCGCGTGCGTGGTTTCACGCAGGATGATGCGCACATCTTCTGCCGTCCCGATCAAGTGAAAGACGAGTTCCTGCGCGTGATGGACATCATTATGATTATCTTCCGCGCACTCCATTTTGAGAATTTCGAAGCCCAGATTTCTTTGCGCGACAAGGTGAACCGCGAAAAGTACATCGGGTCGGAAGAGAACTGGGAGAAGGCTGAGCAGTCCATCATCGAGGCCTGTCAGGAGAAGGGCTTGCCCGCCCGCATCGAATATGGAGAAGCCGCGTTCTACGGTCCGAAACTCGACTTCATGGTCAAGGACGCTTTGGGCCGCCGTTGGCAGCTCGGAACGATACAGGTGGATTACAATCTGCCTGAACGCTTCAAACTGGAATACACCGGCGCTGACAACCAGAAGCACCGCCCCGTCATGATTCACCGCGCGCCGTTCGGTTCGATGGAGCGCTTCGTGGCCGTACTTATCGAGCACACCGCAGGCCATTTCCCGCTTTGGCTGACGCCCGACCAAGTGGCCATCCTCCCCATTTCCGACAAGTTCAACGATTATGCCGCGCAAGTCTGCAAAGCACTCGATGAACAAGACGTGCGTGCCTATGTCGACGACCGCAGCGAAAAAATCGGCCGTAAGATACGCGACAACGAACTGAAACACGTGCCGTATCTCCTTGTCGTGGGCGAGAAAGAAGCCGCAGAGGGCACCGTGGCCGTGCGTAAGCAGGGTGAAGGCGACCAAGGCACCATGAAAATCGCTGATTTCGCAAAGAAAATCAACGAAGAGGTTGCTGAAATGACGAAAAACTACTAATTTTGCGCCGTTTACAGTATTAACTCAAACGAAAGAAGCGAAAAGACCACTGCATGAAGAATGAGAAAATGAAAGTGCAATACCGGGTGAACGAGCAAATACATGCGCGTGAAGTCCGGATTGTGGGAGACGACACGGAAACCCAGGTGATGCCGACCGCCAAAGCGTTGCAACTCGCCGAACGGAAAGGGCTTGACTTGGTTGAAATCTCGCCGAACGCCGTCCCGCCGGTCTGTCGTTTGATTGACTACTCTAAATTCCTCTACCAGCAGAAAAAGCGGCAGAAGGAGATGAAAGCCAAGCAGGTAAAGATTGAGGTGAAGGAGGTGCGCTTTGGCCCGCAGACCGATGACCACGACTACAACTTCAAACTCAAACATGCGAAAGAATTCCTCTCCGAAGGGAACAAGGTGAAGGCTTATGTGTTCTTCAAAGGCCGCAGTATCCTCTTCAAAGAGCAGGGCGAGGTGCTTCTCTTGCGCTTTGCCAATGATTTGGAAGAGTATGGAAAAGTCGAGCAGATGCCTGTGCTCGAAGGGAAACGTATGATCCTTTTCATCGCGCCCAAGAAGACCGCGACCGTCGCCAAGAAGAAAACCGAAACAGCAACAGACGAAGAAACTGCTGCCCAGGTTGAAAAAACGGTCAAAGCCCAACCGAAGGTCAAGGCTCCGAAAGAGTACACCGGTCCCAAACTTGAAGGAGAGGATTAAGTGAGAAGAAAGATGCGCGTTGCGTCTGGTATCACGTAACCGCTCATTAATAAAACAATTAAATACAAAAGAAAATGCCAAAAGTAAAGACTAATTCCGGTGCCAAAAAGAGATTTGCTCTTACCGGAACGGGTAAGTTGAAGAGAAAGCATGCTTTCCACAGCCACATTCTGACCAAGAAGTCGCGTAAGCAGAAGCACAACCTCGTGCAGTTCGACATCGTCGACAAGACTAACGTGCGCCAAGTCAAAGAATTGCTCCGTTTGCGTTAACTACCCGTTAAGAATTAAAGTCAAATTGAGCCGATAGCCCAAAGACCTCAACAGACCGTGAGGCGCTATCCCTCGTTAAAGATTAAAAGTCATGCCAAGATCAGTAAATCACGTAGCTTCAAGAGCTAAAAGAAAAAGAATACTCAAATTAACGCGCGGTTATTACGGTGCCCGTAAGAATGTCTGGACCGTCGCCAAGAATACGTGGGAAAAGGGACTTACCTATGCCTATCGTGACCGTCGCAACAAGAAGCGCAACTTCCGCGCTCTGTGGATCCAGCGTATCAACGCCGCAGCACGCCTTGAAGGGCTTTCTTACTCCCAATTGATGGGCGGACTGCACAAGGCCGGCATCGAAATCAACCGCAAGGTGCTTGCTGACCTCGCAGTCAACAATCCGCAGGCCTTCAAAGCAATTGTAGCCAAAGCGAAGTAAAAGAGATTCACATACCAGCAAACGGAGGGGCGAACCTTTTGTAGGGTCGTTCCTCCGTTTTTGTTTTTTCAAATCCCCTTAAAATTTTAAGTTATGCAGTTGAAGAGCGTTATTCTCGGCCTGTCGCTTCTAGCCAGTGCGGCTTCCATGCCGTCGCAAGCCTGCACGGGCATCACCTTGCACGATCCGTCAGGCTCACCCATCCTGGCCCGGACGATCGAGTGGGGAGGCAGCGACCTTAATAGCCGTTATGTAATTGTCCCTCGGGGTTACGTGCAGCGATCTTACGTGCCCGGCGGAGTGAAAGGCGGTCTTGAATTCAAGGTCCGTTATGGTTATGTAGGCCTTTCGGTGGAGCAGGAAGACTTTGTGGCCGAAGGGCTCAACGAAGCCGGTCTTTCGGCTGGGCTTTTCTACTTCCCCCGTTATGGCAGTTATGCGCCTTATGATTCCTTGCAGGCTTCGAAGTGTTTGGCCGACTTGCAGCTCGTTCCTTGGATGCTGAGCCAGTTCCGCACTGTCGACGAGGCGCTTAACGGTTTGAAGCAAGTCCGTGTGACGGCTATCGACCCGCGCGCCTCTACCGTGCATTGGCGCATTGCCGACACGTCGGGGCGCCAGGTCGTTGTCGAGATTGTCGAAGGCCGTGTGCAGGTGTTCGAGAACAAAATCGGTGTGCTGACCAATTCGCCCGGTTTCGAGTGGCAACTGACGAACCTCAACAATTACGTCAACCTCTATCCCGGTTCTGCCCCTGCGCAGCAACTCGATTCGCTAACCTTGCAGCCGTTCGGGGCCGGGAGTGGCTTCCTCGGTTTGCCCGGTGACGTGACGCCGCCGTCGCGTTTCGTCAGGGCTGCGTTTTATCAGGCTTCGGCGCCCCGGCCGGCAACGACGCGGGATGCCGTGCTGCAGTGTTTTCAAATCCTGAACAATTTTGACATCCCTGTTGGTATCGAGTTTGCCGGAGGCAAAGTGCCGGCCGACATTCCGAGCGCCACGCAGTGGACTTCGGTGACAGATCCTGTCCACGGGTCGATCTATTTCCGAACCATGCGCAACAGTGCGATACGGGCGATCGACCTGCGCAAGATTGACTTCGGCCGCGTGGCTTATCGCTCCGTCTTGTTGGATGAATCGAGAGAACAACCAATCACGGAAATAGAGATAAAATAAAGAAATAAAGAACTTTAAGGTGCTTAAATAAACATCCGGTTCATGCTCCTTGCGCTTTCAAGTCCGTGCGAAAACTGGGATGGTCGCGCGAATGGGGGAACCGGAACGGCTGACAGGAAAGACGGTCGCAGTGACTGTCCTTCCTGTCAGCCGTCCCGGTTTTTCTGTCAGTCGTCCCCATCGGGTGCGGCCTGTCTGCGGGAGCGCTGCACAGCCCGTGCGGATGGCCGCGCTGGGGCGGGGGAGACGCCGCCCTACTAAAAAGCGCTAAATAAATGCTGCCAGTCCGCCCGCACGGTCTGTGCGATTTGGTAGGTGGCGCATAAAGTCGTATTTTTGCAGGGAGAATGAAACTTAACAGACGAGACGTATGACCGTGGAGCACAAAAATCCTTTTTTTGAGCCATATGATACGCCCCACGCCACTGCGCCTTTCGATCGCATCCGTTTCGAAGATTTTGAGCCGGCCATGCGCGAAGGTATGCAGCGCGAGGACGAGGAGATACAGTGCATAGCAAACAACCCTGAGCCCCCTACGTTCGAGAACACCATCGAAGCCCTCGACCAGACCGGCGAAATGCTCGGCCGGGTGACGACCGTGTTTTTCAACCTCCTCAGTGCAGAGACCACGGACGACCTCGATGCGTTGGCCCAGCGCATGTCGCCCCTGCTTTCGGAGCATGAGAACAACATCATGCTCAACGAAGCCCTCTTCGCACGGGTGAAAGCCGTGCACGACACCTTGCCCGACGGTCTCACGCCTGAGCAGCGGATGCTGTTGGAGAAAACCTATGAGGGTTTCCGCCGCGCTGGCGCCTTGCTCGACGAGGCCGGAAAAGCCCGGCTGCGGACCCTCACGGCCGAACTGTCGCAGCTTTCCCTGCAATTCTCGCAGAACAACTTGAAGGAGAACCAGAACTTCTATCTTCACCTGACCGATGAAGCCCAGCTGTCCGGCCTGCCCGAATCGCAGCGGGAGCAGGCAGCACAGGAAGCCAAGGAAAAAGGCCTCGACGGATGGGTCATCACGCTTGACGCGCCGAGCTACGCCCCCTTTATGATGTACGCCAACAGCAGGGAACTGCGTCGGCGTCTCTATATGGCCTATAACACGAAGTGTACGCACGACGATGCGTTCAACAACTTCGACATCGTGAACCGCCTTGTCAACCTGCGGCGCGAACTGGCGCAACTGTTGGGCTATCCCACCTATGCGGACTATGCCCTGAAACGGCGTATGGCCGGTGAGACCGGAAATGTCTATCGTTTGCTCGACGACCTGATCGACGCTTACAAGCCAGCCGCCGAGGCTGACGTGGAAGCCGTCGCGGCGAAAGCCCGGCAGATGGAGGAGCCCGGTTTTGAAATCCAGCCTTGGGATTTTGCCTATTACGCCCATAAGTTGAAGCTCGAACGTTATGACTTCGACGCCGAGATGCTCCGTCCCTATTTCGAGCTGTCGAGGGTGAAGCAGGGCGTTTTCGGGTTGGCCGAACGCCTCTATGGCATCACGTTCCGCCGCAATCCGGACATTCCCGTCTACCATCCCGATGTGGTGGCCTACGACGTGTTCGACGCCGACGGCTCTTTCCTCGCCGTTTTCTACGCCGACTTCCATCCACGGCCTGGCAAGCAAGGCGGAGCCTGGATGACGAGCTACAAGGAGCAATGGACCGAACCCGACGGCACCGATAGTCGCCCGCAAGTATCGGTCGTGATGAACCTGACGAAGCCGACGCCCACAAAGCCAGCCCTGCTCACTCCGGATGAAGTCGAGACGTTCCTTCACGAGTTCGGCCACGCCCTTCACGGCATGTTCGCCCGTACGCGCTATCGCTCCCTCAGCGGGACAAACGTCTATTGGGACTTCGTCGAACTGCCCTCGCAGTTCATGGAGAACTATTTCACGGAGCGCGACTTCCTCCGGACCTTTGCCGTCCACTACGAGACGGGCGAGCCCTTGCCCGACGAACTCATCGACCGCATCGTGGCCAGCCGCAACTTCAATGCCGCCTATGCCTGCATGCGTCAGGTTTCGTTCGGATTGCTCGACATGGCATACTATACGCTCGACCAACCCTTCACGTCCGACGTCGCTGCTTTCGAGCGCGCGGCCTGGCGGCGAGCCCAGCTCTTGCCGCAGGTCGAAGGCACATGCATGACCGTTCAATTCGGTCACATCATGTCCGGAGGCTACGCCGCAGGCTATTACAGCTATAAATGGGCCGAAGTGCTCGACGCCGACGCTTTCTCCCTGTTCAAGGAGCGTGGCATCTTTGACCGGACGACGGCGCAGAGCTTCCGCCAGAATGTCCTCTCGCGCGGAGGGACCGAGCCGCCAATGGACCTCTACGTGCGTTTCAGGGGACGCCGGCCTACCATCGAAGCCTTGCTTCGGCGGAACGGCATAACACGTTAAACCAACGTAAGATATGGATTTGCAGGAACAGCAGAAACAACACGCGCTCGACCTCCGTTATCTCCGGATGGCGCGCATCTGGGCTGAAAACTCCTACTGCGTCCGCCGCCAGGTAGGGGCGCTCATCGTGAAAGACAAGATGATCATCAGCGACGGCTACAACGGTACGCCCTCGGGCTTCGAGAACGTCTGTGAGGACAGCAACGGCCTGACAAAGCCTTATGTCCTTCATGCCGAAGCCAATGCCATCACGAAGATAGCCCGTTCCGGCAATAACTCCGACGGCGCCACGCTCTATGTGACCGCCTCTCCCTGCATCGAGTGCGCCAAACTCATCATCCAGGCCGGCATCCGTCGCGTCGTGTATGGCGAGGCCTATCGTCTGGCCGACGGCATCGAGCTGCTCCGCAGGGCTGGCATCGAGACGGTCTTCCTCGATGTCGACGCCGAACGTACGTCAGGGACGTCAAACCGTTAATGAAGAACCCTCTATCGCTATATGAACAAAATCAACTCGCCGCGTTTCGTGCCTCTGGTGGTTGCCATCGGGATCGTGTTCGGCATCCTCATCGGTAGCTTCTACGCCAACCATTATTCAGGCAACCGGCTGAACATCATCAATACTTCGAGCAACAAAATCAACGACCTCCTGCACATCATCGACGCCCAGTATGTGGACAAGGTCAATATCTCCGACCTCGTCGAAAAGGCCATGCCGCAAATCCTCCGGGAGCTCGACCCACACTCGACGTACACAACGGCGAAAGACGTCGAGGCTTCGATGGAAGAACTCAAAGGGAGCTTTTCAGGCATCGGCGTGCAGTTCACCATCTATGACGACACGGTGCGCGTCATCCGCGTCCTGCCCGGCGGGCCGTCGGAAGACGTCGGCCTGATGGCCGGCGACCGCATCGTCGCCGTCGACGGGAAAGCCTACACAGGCAAAGTCGTCACCGACACCACGACGATGAAACTCCTCAAAGGGCCAGCCGAGAGTTCCGTGCGCCTTGGGGTGATGCGTCCCGGTACGGAAGAACGACTCGACTTCACCATCGTGCGTGGCGATGTCCCTGTCAAGAGCATCGATGCCGTCTACATGCTCGACAAGACGACGGGCTACATCCGCATCACCAATTTTGGCGAGACCACCTACTCCGAGTTCCTTGCCGCCTTGGCTCGCCTGAACCACGATGGCTTCCGCAGCCTTGTGCTCGACCTGCGCGGTAATCTCGGGGGCTACATGGCTCCCGCCGTGCAGATAGCTAATGAGTTCTTGCCCAAAGGCCGACTTATCCTTTACACCGAGGGACACCGCTCCCCGCGCAAGGAATACATGAGTGACGGTCGTGGCACATACCAGAGCCTCCCCCTTGTCGTGCTCATCGACGAGGGTACGGCCTCGGCCAGTGAGATTTTGGCCGGAGCCGTTCAGGACAACGACCGCGGCACCGTCGTGGGACGCCGTTCCTTTGGCAAGGGACTCGTGCAGGAACCTATCGAATTTTCCGACGGCAGTATGCTCCGCCTGACCATCGCCAGATATTACACACCCTCTGGCCGTTGCCTGCAAAAGCCTTACGTGCCCGGCGACGAGGAAGCCTATGAAAACGACCTCTTTGAGCGTGCCGTCCATGGGGAATACTTTTCGCGCGATAGCATCAAGACGGAAGGCAAGGCCTACAAGACGGTGGGCGGGCGCACTGTCTATGGTGGCGGCGGCATCATCCCCGACATCTTTATCCCTCGCGACACGCTCGGCATGACGTCCTATTTCAAGGAGGCCTACCTGCGTGGCCTGCTCTACCTTTTCGCGTGCGACTTTGTCGACGACCACCGGCCCGACCTGCGCAACTGTGCGACCGTGGACGACGTCGTGGCCTATCTTGACCGTCGCGACGTGCCCCAGGCCTTTGCCGCGTATGGCGAACGCCATGGCCTGAAACGCCGGAACCTGATGCTGCGCACCTCGTATGACCTCTTCGTGAATTACATCTACGGTTACATCGTCGACCAGTTGTTGGGCGAGGCCGCGTCGGCCGAATACATCAACCGGACTGACCCTGCGGTGCAGCAGGCGCTCGACGTCATTCGCGAGCGTCGCACTTTCCCGGCGCAAGAGAAGCCCGCGCCGAAACAGCAGGCGCAGGCCTTTGGCGCCGCACTCCGCCTGTCGCGTCCGACGCCCGTCATCCTGTCGTGGGTCAGTCCTTTCCGCATCATATGCCCGAGTTATCCAAGGCAGCGCTCCGCCGTCTCATAAGAGCGCGAAAGCGTCGCTTCACGCCCGAAGACCTCCTCGCGGCTTCCGCAGGCCCCATAACCCGTCTGGAAGCGTGCCCTGAGTTCCAATCGGCGCGGACGGTGTTGCTTTACCACTCTTTGCCCGACGAGGTGGACACCCATGCCCTCCTGGCGCGGTGGCGGGGGCGCAAGCGCCTGCTTCTGCCAGTGGTCGACGGCGACGACCTCCGTTTGGTCGAATATGCCGGGCCGGACAGTCTGGTGGCCGGCGTTTTCGGTATCGCTGAGCCGCAAGGCACGTCGTTCACCGATTACGCCTCGATCGACGTGGCGGTCGTTCCCGGGCTGGCTTTCGACAGTCGGGGGCGGCGGTTGGGCCGCGGCCGGGGCTATTACGACCGTCTTCTGCCGCAGTTGCGTGCCGGAGGATGCCTTCTGCTCGGTCTTTGCTTTGACTTCCAGCGCGTGCCCGACGTGCCGGTCGACGCTTACGACGTGCCGGTCGATGCCGTTGTATGAAGTCGCTGGCACAGACGGAGGCGGAGGGGGTTTGCTCGCAGGGCGCAATCTTTTTTGCCAGGCGTGCCGTCTTCCGCACTGGCTGTGCAAAGTTCCAGATGCCTCGTCCGTCGCTTCGATACCGCCTGACGGAGTCCGGTGAACGTTTTGAGAATGACTAAATACTTATCTGTTCATGCCATACACACCTGAAAAAAACTTTTCCAGCATAGCCCTGACACCGCAGTTGCGCGACGCACTCTCCCGTCAGGGTGTCACGCAGCTCAGTCCGATGCAGGAGGCTGCCGCCGAAGCCTGCCAAGGGCGCGACGATGTCGTGCTCCTGGCTCCAACGGGCAGCGGGAAGACCTTGGCCTACCTGTTGCCGCTTTGCGGGCAGCTCGACGCGCAATCAGACGCCTTGCAGGCTGTCATCGTGGTGCCGTCGCGCGAGTTGGCCATGCAGATCGACGACGTGTTCCGCAGCTTGCGTACACCGTTGCGCGCAGTTTGTTGTTATGGAGGCCGTCCGGCCATGGAGGAGCACCGCGTCATCCGCAGCGTGCGCCCTCAGTTGGTCATCGCGACCCCCGGCCGCCTTTGCGATCACTTGGCCAAGGACAACCTCCACGGCCCCACGGTGCGCAGTCTCATTGTCGACGAGTTCGACAAGTGCCTTGAACTCGGCTTCCGCGACGAGATGAACCGCCTTGTCCGTGCGCTGCCCGGCGTGCGCCGCACCGTGCTGACCTCAGCCACCGACAGCGACGAGCTCGGAGCCTTCCTGAACGCTGTTTCGGGCGGGCGTCGCGGCGTGGAGCGCCTTGATTATCTTGACGGCGGCGACGGCGTGCCGGCCGGCCGCATCCGCAGCTACGTGGTCCGTTCGCCCGAGAACGACAAGCTCAACACGCTCATCGCCCTCCTCGGCGACCTCGAAGGACGCCCGTCCGTGGTGTTCGTGGGCTACCGCGAGAGTGTCGACCGCGTGGCTGACGCCCTCGCAAAGGCCGGTTTTTCAGTCGAACGCTATCATGGTGGCATGGAACAGCAGTGGCGCGAACGCGCCGTCTACAAGTTCCGGAGCGGATGCAGTAATGTTCTCGTTTCGACCGACCTTGCGGCGCGCGGGCTCGACGTGCCGGAGGTCGAAGCCGTTGTCCACTACCATCTTCCAGCCGATCAGACGGCCTATGTCCACCGCGTGGGACGCACGGGGCGCTGGGAGGCGGACGGATGCTCCTACCTGATTCTCAATCCCAAGGAAACGTTGCCCGAATATCTCGACCCTACGCCCGAGGACTACGTTCCCACGCAGCCGGCCCGTCGTCCGGTGGCACCGCGTTGGGTGACGGTCTACATCGGACGGGGAAAGAAAGACAAGCTCAGCCGGGTCGACATCGTGGGGTTCTTCTGCAAAAAAGGCGGACTCCGTGCGGCTGACATCGGACGCATCGACGTGAAAGACCGTTACGCTTACGCTGCCATCGACCGCCTGAAAGTGCGCGCCGCGCTCCGTGCCGTGGCTGGCGAAAAGATAAAGGGGATGCGCACCCTCGTCGAGGTGATGCGTCATTGACGGGTTTGTCCGGCCGCGCAGCCTCCCGCTCTATATAATTAATGTGTCCCTCCCGCGTCGGGCTGCTTTGTCTAGCAGCTCCGGTGCGGGAGTTTTGCGTGTCCGTTGCTTGCTTTTTCGTGTCAGTAGGGAGGTGGAAACAAGAGCCGTGACAGGCTGCACAAGTCGGCTGACAGGATTTTCCAGACGGCTGACAGAAAAAACTGTCCGGCTGACAGGAAAAACATGCGCGCAGACCGCCTTTCCTGTCAAAGCGTGGCACAGATGTGGGCTGCCCCCAGGCAATCCCTGAAACTTATTGAAAAATTGCACATTTTTGTCTGATTTGTTTTGTCCCGAAAGAAGAAAGTCGTACATTGCGGGCGTAAAACACAGTACTAACCTACAATCTATCAAAGTATGAAGAAATATAATTTCGGTGCCGGTCCCTCTATCCTGCCGCAGGAGGTGATGAAAGCCACCGCTGCGGCGTGTGTGGATTTCGACGGTATAGGACTTTCGCTCATGGAGATCAGCCATCGCTCCAAGGAGTTCCAGGCTGTGATGGACGAGGCGCAGGCGCTCGTGAAAGAGCTGCTCGATGTGCCCGCAGGCTATTCGGTGCTCTTCCTCGGCGGCGGTGCCAGTCTGCAGTTCTGCATGGTGCCCTATAACATGCTGGAGCACCGTGCGGCATACCTGAACACCGGCGTGTGGGCCAAGAAGGCCATCAAAGAAGCCAAACTCTTCGGCGAGGTCGTCGAGGTGGCCTCATCGGCAGACCGCAACTATTGCTACCTGCCCAAGGGCTTCACGGTCCCGGCGGACGTCGATTATTTCCACCTGACGACGAACAACACGATCTACGGAACGGAAATCCGGACCGACCTTGACTCGCCCGTACCCATGGTGGCCGACATGTCGTCCGACATCCTTTCGCGTCCGGTCGACGTGTCGAAATACGCGCTCATCTATGGCGGCGCCCAAAAGAACCTGTCGATGGCCGGCGTGACCTTTGTCATCGTGAAGGACGACGTGCTCGGAAAGGTGAGCCGCACCATCCCGACCATGCTCGACTACCGCACGCACATCGACAAGGGCTCCATGTTCAACACGCCGCCGGTCGTGCCCATCTATTGTGCCATGCAGAACCTCCGTTGGGTGAAGTCGCAGGGTGGTGTCGAAGCGATGGACCGTCGTGCAAGGGAGCGCGCCGAAGTGCTCTATGCCGAGATCGACCGCAACCGCCTCTTCCGTGGCACTGTCGAGGCCGAAGACCGCTCCGTGATGAACATCTGTTTCGTCATGGCCGACGAGTATAAAGACTTGGAGGCAGAGTTCCTCGCCTATGCCACCGCCCAAGGCATGTCGGGTATCAAGGGACACCGCTCCGTGGGCGGCTTCCGCGCCTCTTGCTACAACGCGATGCCTCTCGAAGGCGTCCAGGCGCTCGTGGCGTGCATGAAGGAATTCGAGGCCAAGCATTAAACCCTTAAAAACAGCTGACCATGAAGATCCTCTTAGCCACCGAAAAGCCGTTCGCCCAGCCCGCCGTCGACGGCATACGACAAGTAGCGGCCGACGCAGGCTACGAACTCGAAATCATTGAGAAATACGAACGGGAAGCCCTGCTCAGCGCCGTGGCCACGGCCGACGCCCTTATTGTGCGCAGCGACAAGGTCGACGCCGAGGTGCTCGACGCCGCCCGCCAGTTGAAGATCGTTGTCCGGGCCGGTGCTGGATACGACAATGTAGACCTCGCGGCCGCCACGGCTCACGGAGTCGTCGTGATGAACACGCCGGGGCAGAACTCCAACGCTGTGGCCGAACTCGTGTTCGCCATGCTCCTCTTCCTTGCCCGCCAGCGCTTTAACGGCAAGGCCGGGACTGAGTTGATGGGTAAGACCATCGGCCTTTACTCTTACGGACATGTGGCCGACTGTGTGGCCCGCATCGCGCAGGGCTTCGGCATGCGTGTCGTCACCTACACGCGCCGCCCCGACCGTCCGCTCCGTGCCGGCGTCGAACGCCTGGCTTCGCCAGCCGACGTCTTTGCCGAAAGCGACATCGTCAGCCTCCACATCCCCCTGACCGACGAGACGCGCGGCGTAGTCAACCGCGAACTGCTCGGCTGTATGAAACCGAAAGCCGTGTTGGTCAACACGGCGCGCAAGGAGGTCGTCGATGAAGCCGCCTTGCTCGACATGATGGCCCAGCGCCCCGGCCTGTCTTACGCCACCGACGTCAAACCCGACGCCGACGCCGACTTTGTGGCTGGCTTTGCTGATCGCTATTTCGCCACGCCCAAGAAAATGGGCGCCCAGACGGCCGAGGCCAACATCAACGCCGGCATCGCGGCCGCACGCCAGATTGTGGCATTCCTGCGCGACGGCGACGAAACATTCCGTGTGAACAAGTAGAAACGACCAGTTATCCAGAAGAGGCCCGCACCCGGCCGCCATGTCCGGCGGGGCGGCCTCTTCTTCTTATCCATGCCTTAAACAATGCTATTATGGTAGTCGTAAAACCATTCAAAGGCCTCAGGCCGCCCAAGTCGCTCGTCGAACAAGTGGCCTCGCGCCCCTATGATGTGCTCAGTTCAGACGAGGCCAAGGCCGAGGCAGGCGACAACGAGAAGTCGCTTTATCATATCATCAAGCCCGAGATCGAGTTTCCCAACGGCTTCGACGAGTATGATCCCCAAATATACGAACGCGCCAAGGAAAACTTTGAGAAGTTCCAGAACGAACACTGGCTCGTCCAGGACGACACGGAGAACTATTACCTCTACGCCCAGGAAATGAACGGCAAGACGCAGTATGGTATCGTGCTTTGCACCTACGTGCCGGACTATATGAACGGCGTCATCAAGAAGCATGAGCTCACACGCCGCGACAAGGAGGAAGACCGCATGAGGCACGTGCGCATCACGAACGCCAATGTTGAGCCCGTCTTCCTGGCCTACCGGCACAACGAGGTGCTCGACCGACTTATCCGGAAGTATGCCGCGCAGCCCACCCAGTACGACTTCATCGCCCCGGGCGACGGTTTCGGCCACAAGTTCTGGGTCATCGGCGACGAGGCCGACAAGCAAGCCATCACGGCCGCCTTTGCGTCGATGGACGCGCTCTATATCGCCGACGGCCATCACCGCTCGGCTGCAGCGGCGCTCGTGGGAGCCGAGAAGGCAGCCGCCCACGCCGACAGTACCGGGCATGAGGAGTATAACTACTTCATGGCCGTTTGTTTCCCCGCCGAGCAGCTCACTATCCTCGACTATAACCGCGTGGTCAAAGACCTCAACGGCATGACGGAAGAGCAGTTTGTCGAGGCGTTGCGCACCGACTTCGACGTCGAGCGCGTAGGGACGGAAATCTACAAGCCCGCCCGGCTCCACGAGTTCTCCCTTTATGCCGGCGGAACGTGGTACAAGCTCACCGCGAAGCCCGGCACGTTCGACCCGGCAGACCCCATCGGAAATCTTGACGTCGACATCTCGTCGCGCCTCATACTCGACAAGCTCCTGGGCATAACCGACCTGCGTTCGGACAAGCGGATAGACTTCGTGGGCGGGCTGCGCGGTCTTGGAGAGCTGAAACGGCGCGTGGACAGCGGCGAGATGAAAATGGCGCTCGCCCTTTACCCCGTGACGATGGAGCAGATCATGAAGATTGCAGACAGCGGCAAGATCATGCCGCCCAAGGCCACGTGGTTCGAGCCCAAGCTCCGGAGTGGCCTGGTCATTCACAAACTCGACGAAGAGTGAGGCTGGGCAGCCGCCCTGTTGTGGCGTGAAACCGTCGGAGCAAGGCGCATTCGCCCAAAGAACTTGGCGAGGGAGCAGGACTGCGGTGCCGCTCCCTCGCCTTTTGCCTGTTTCTCGTCGCCCGCTTCCCGTTTGTACGGTCAGTGCTCCCGTGAAAACTGAAGCAGTAACAGGAAGAACGGGACGGCTGACAGAAATGACGGGACGGCTGGTCGTTGCCCGCACCCGGCTCACCGGACAGGCCGCTGGCCAATCAGCCGGACCGGGCGGGGTGGGTTGAGGCCTGTCCGGAGCAAGGCGAAAGCGAAAACCACCACGCGTTCAACCGCTGTCGACGTCTGTCGTGCGCCCCGCGCAGCTTCGCACACCGCCAGTCAAGGGCGCAAAAACGGGATTTTTGAAGTTTTTTTCAAAAAAAACGCCCGGATGTTTGGCTGTTACAAAAAGATGCACTACTTTTGCACTCGCAAAACAGCGATAAGCGATGCGTCCTTAGCTCAGTTGGTAGAGCAATTGACTCTTAATCAATGGGTCCAGGGTTCGAGCCCCTGAGGGCGTACAGAAAGGCTCCGAAACAGTCAAAAGTTTCGGAGCCTTTTTTTGTGGGCTTGCGGCGTAATTCGTAGGCGGGGTGGGCGGCCACGTCGTCTTTTTTCGTAACTTTGCGCTATGTGTGCAGATGTCTATCACACCGTGGACGGCCCCGCTGAGGCTGTCTATACGGAGAAACGCAGCAAGTTCCTGGCCTTTGTCCGCCCGGTGACGACCGAAGACGACGTGAAAACGGTGCTCTCCGCTTTTCAGCATGATTATTACGACGCCCGCCATGTCTGTTATGCCTATGTGCTCGGTCCGGACGGTGCCCGCTTCCGCGCGAACGACAACGGCGAGCCCTCGGGAACGGCGGGAAAGCCTATCCTCGGGCAAATCCATTCGAAGGGACTGACTAACGTGCTGGTCGTCGTTGTTCGCTATTTCGGCGGCATAAAGCTCGGAACGAGCGGATTGACTGTGGCTTATCGCACAGCCGCCCGCGAGGCGCTCGATGCGGCTCCCGTGGTGGAGCGCACGGTCGACGGACAGCTGGTCGCCGTTGTCCCATACACGGGACTGAATGCCGCTATGCGTGTAGTCAAGGAACTTTCGCCCGTCGTAGTCGAACAGGGATATAGCGGCATGGACTGCCGCCTCGTGCTGCGCATCCGTCTTTCAGTCATGCCCCAGCTGAAAGAACGGTTAGGGAAGATCGAGTTTCTGCGCATAGAAGACGAAACGACCGTCTGATTATTCATATAAACTGAACATATCATGTTGAAATTCATTCGCCTGACCCCGGATTCGCCCGAATACGACGCCGTCATCGGGCTCTACGTGTCAGCATTCCCAGACGACGAGCGGCGGCCCCTCGATGACTTCCGCACAGTGCTCGCGGAAAGTCCGTATTTCGTGGCGCAAGTCGTCAGCGACGGCGATGCCTTTGTCGGGTTTATCACTTATTGGGACTTTCCGTCCTATCGCTACGTCGAACATTTCGCCATTGCCCCCGGTCTGCGGGGGCACGGCTATGGCGGCGACGTCATTGAGCGGCTGAAAAGCACGACGCCGCTCCCCGTGGTGCTCGAGGTGGAACCGCCGGTCACATCGCAGGCCCGGCGTCGCATTCTGTTCTATGAGCGTCACGGCTTTGCACTGAGCGATTATGCCTATGAGCAGCCGCCCTATCGTCCCGGAGCCGCCCGCCTGCCCATGCGCCTGATGGTGACACAGGGCGAAGCCCTCGGGCCGGTCACGGCAGCTACGCTCGAACCTATCTATCATTTTGTTTATCGGGTTGCTTCGGAATGAATAAAAAGTGAATACTTTGTGAAATTCCATCGCTATTTTGCAAAAAAGTAGCGGTGGAATTTGTTTTTTATGCAGGAAGTTCCTTATCTTTGTCGTCGGAATTCAAATTTCCGTCAGGTCGGCAGCGCCGAAAGACAGTCTGGGACATAAACTAAAGACCGTGGCAAGAAAGCCCGTCGGCAAGGCGGAGATTATGGTATAACCCGTGAAAAAGAAAAACGCATGATTCAGGATTTCGACAAGATAGAACAGTTCTACGCCCGATATGGCAACCAAGTGGCCAAGGCCCGCAGTGTGCTGGGGCGTCCTTTGACACTGGCCGAAAAGATTCTCTATGCCCACCTTTACGACGAGGGCACAATCTCGCCCTATCGCCGTGGTACGGACTACGCCGACTTCCGCCCCGACCGCGTTGCCATGCAGGACGCGACGGCTCAGATGGCCCTCTTGCAGTTCATGAATGCCGGGCGCGACCGTGTGGCGGTTCCCTCGACGGTGCATTGCGACCACCTCGTGCGGGCCTGTTCGGGCGCAGCGGCCGACCTCGCCAAAGCAAACAGCGAGAATGCCGAAGTCTATGGGTTCCTGCAAAGCGCGTCGGCGCGATACGGCATCGGTTTCTGGCGTCCGGGCTCCGGCATTATCCATCAAGTCGTCTTGGAAAACTATGCGTTTCCCGGAGGAATGATGGTGGGGACCGATTCGCACACCCCGAATGCCGGCGGACTGGGCATGGTGGCCATCGGTGTCGGTGGGGCCGATGCGGTCGACGTGATGACTGGCATGGCTTGGGAGTTGAAAGTGCCCCGCCTTATAGGCGTCCGCCTGTCCGGGCAACTCAGCGGTTGGGCATCGCCGAAAGATGTTATCCTCAAACTGGCCGGAATCCTGACCGTCAAGGGAGGCACGAACGCCATCATCGAATACTTCGGCGAAGGGACAGCGTCGCTCTCGTGCACCGGTAAGGCGACCATCTGCAACATGGGAGCCGAAGTCGGCGCGACGACTTCGGTGTTCCCCTACGACGACCGGATGCGGGCTTACCTCGATGCGACGGAGCGCGCCGACGTGGCGCGTCTGGCAGACAGCGTGAAGGCCGACCTGCAAGCCGATCCGGAAGTTCTCGCACAGCCGGAAGAGTTTTATGACCAGCTGATTGACATCGACCTCTCGGCGCTCGAACCATACGTCAACGGTCCGTTCACCCCCGATGCGGCGTGCCCCATTTCCGAACTCCGCGACCGTGTGGCCCGGGAAGGCTTCCCGGCGCGCATGGAGGTCGGACTGATCGGTTCGTGCACCAACTCTTCGTACCAAGATCTCGGCCTGTCTCTTATACACATCTCCGAGCCCACGA
>DVNY01000128.1 GCA_018714085.1 Candidatus Caccomonas pullistercoris | reverse complement strand
AGCATGCCGTTGCAATATGGTTCACTATTCCTGTGTTGCTCGCCGCCGGCCTCACCGCCGGCCGGCGAGGCGTTGCCAGAACGTGGTTTTCTGGGGACGGACGGCGCCGTCGCGCACTTGGTCGAGGTATTGTTCGTAGGTCCACCCGTTGTGCACCATCTCGTAGATGGCGCCCCAGTCGGGCAGGCCGCCGAGGTTGCGGTCGTCGATGAAGAGGTCGGCGTTGAGCTTGCGGCAGTAGGGTGTCGGTTCGCCCGAGTCCTCACCGGGGTGGTTGCTGTTGACGGCGTAGAATTCGAGGCCGCGCTTGCGGCAGTATTCGACGGCTTCGTCGAGGAGGTCGCCCTCGCGCACGCTCCACAGGATGAGCAGGTGGCGTTCGGCTTGCAGTTTTTTCAGGGCTGCGATGGCGAAAGGGATTTCCTTGCCTATGTAGGGGTATTCGTGCTCGACGATGGTTCCGTCGAAGTCTACGGCGATGGTCATGTTGGTCGGTTTTGTCTGTACGTTGGCCGCAAAGTTAGCAATTTCTGCCCACTTGGCCGTCGCGGGGCGCGTTTTCCTCGCCTTGCGCGGCAAAAGCGGCCATGAACGGGTGGCGCTGGATGAGGGCCCGGCGTTCGCGGGCGAGGCGTTCGTGCTGCTCGGGGGTGAGGCGTCCGCTGGCGGCAAGGGCGGCGAGCACGCTTGCGGCGCGGCGGCAGAGGGCGTCGAGGTCCTTGAAGGAGCCCACGCGGGGGTCGTGCCAGCAGGGGCGGAGGCGCCGCCCCACTTCGTCAAGGAGGATGAGGGCCACTTTGGCGGCTTCGGGGTAGCGGCCTTCGCGGGCGTGGTGTTCGGCCTGTTCCACCCACGGGGCGAGCGCGCCGGAGAGGGCCAACAGGTCCATCTGGTTCTGTGGGCGGAAGAAGTTGCGGCCTATGGCTTCCTGCGTGGGGGTCTGCCCGGCGGCGTCGGCGGTGTCTTCCTGCTGCGAGCGGCGGAGGTTGACGTAGGCTTCGACGTTTTCGAACGTTTCCTTGCATACGCCGCCGATGGCCACGGTCATGCCGCCGACGGAGGTGACGAGGCACTTGTCGCGCGAGATGCGCACCTGGTAGCCCTCGAAACCGGCGAGCAGCCCCGAGGTGACGCGCACCAAGGGATGGCCCGTGGCGTAGTAGCCGAGGGCGTGGGGCATGAAGCGGATGCGCGCCGGCTCGAACTGCGAAAGCTGGATGAAAGCCTGCATCACGCTGTCGGCTATCTGGGCGACGGCGCCCGTCGTGCAGTCGCTGGCCAGATGGAGGGCCGGACTGAGACTGCGCAACAAGGCCTCGACTTCGCGCGCATTGCCTTGGACAAAAATAAGACCTGAGATTGTGGGGCGTACTTCTTTTTTGATGCGGCCTTTCACCCGCTTGAACGTCACGCTCCTATGGACAAAGGTGTTGAATTTCTGGTTTAGTTTTGAACGGATTAACTCTACTTTTGTGTAATGGACAAAGAGATAGCACCATGCACCGGCCGCTTCGGCTTTCGGGGTAAACGAGTCTTCCGGCATTGGACTTGCGTCCAATCCGCTACCCTCCTTGCCTCCGACGGCATTAGACAAGGTGTCTGAACTATACAGTGGCATCGACTCCCTCACCTATGGTATGACGTGTTACTTTTCTCTTTTTCCGTGCGAGAACCGCCACCCCCTTGCAGCGTTGCTTCGTGCTTTTGATACCTTATCGGCCATCTTTCCGCTGATTGGGGGATACGATATCTTCGCAGCTGTTCTCGTTTCTCTCTTCGGGAGAGACGGATTTCACACTGCAAAGGTAAGTAAAAGTTCCTTTCGCTGGCTGTTTTTTTAATAGTTTTTTGCGTCTAAGTAGGCTCGCTGTGTCGTTTTTGCCTGATACGCAAAGCATTAAGCAGGCGCCCGCTTCCGCCTCGCGACGGGATGGCGGTGTGCCGCCCGAAAAAACGGAAGCGGGGGAACAACTGGCTAAGTATGAAATTGAAAGCGTTGTGGGGAAGGCCGCGCGAGGCTTCACGGCCGGCCTCGGGAGGCGGCCGTTTGCCAAACAAAAGGCGGCTGTTGCTAAACACACATTGCCCATGACGCCGACCGGCTCCGTCCGGACAAAGGATGGCACGGACGGCAAGGAGGCAAGTTTGCGCATGTTGAGTTTTTCACCGGATGGACAGACCAAGACACACAACAAACACCGGGAACTGCAAAACACGGGAAACAGGCGAACGGCCGCGCGCCCTCGCGCAATGCCGGCCGTGGCGGGCTGTCCGCCGGGTTTCTCCCTCCGATGTCCGTCTCTCCCGAAGAGACGGACGCGGCCCGTCCACGCGATTACAGCCAAGGGGTGGAGGGCCTTGTTGTTCTCACGCCAAGGAGCCCGTGCCGCCGGATGACCACGGCTCCTTTTTTTCCGACCTCCAAGGGACGCCCGCCCCGGTTCCAGCCTTCTGCCGGAACCGGGGCGGCCTGTGCCGGGCGGGCGGCCAGGCGTTGTCTCGCTCACGGCCGGGGCCGCTCCCCTTTGAACACATTGAGGCGGTAGGTGAACTGCAGCATGACGTAGCTGTACACCTGCTCACGCCACGAGTCGCTGCGCCCCGAGGCGCTGATGCGCTGGCTGACGCCGGTGCGCTGGCGCAGGATGTCGTGCAGGCGCAGGCTCAGCGTGGCGGCGTTCTTGGGCAGGAAGTTCTGGGCGATGCGGGCGTTCCAGACGAGCTCGTCGGTGTTCATCGTCCGGTCGTCATAGCCGCGGCGGCTTTGCAGCGAGGCGTCGGTCTCGACCGTCATGCGCCAAGGCAGGCGCACTTGTATGCGCGTGCCGAAGTCGTAGTGGTAGGTGTCGTAGCCCGTGGCGGGGTTCAGCTCGTTGCGCGAGTGGCGGT
>DVNY01000127.1 GCA_018714085.1 Candidatus Caccomonas pullistercoris | reverse complement strand
CTGCAAATCCCTCGCGGGCAAGGTGGGCACGGAGCCCGTCGGGGTCGGGACGGCCGCGGAAAGTCAGGTGGAGCTCGGCGCCGAAAGCGTAGCAGCTCTTCGTCGGCCCGTAGTGGCGGGCGGCGAGCAGGAGGGCGTGGCGGTCACCGCTGGCGCTGAGCCCGAACAGTTCCGTGCCGAAACTGCGGCACAGGCCGTCGGGCGTGTCGATGCCGATGAGGCGCCCGCCATGACAGAGGGCGATGCGGTCGCAGCGCGCGGCCTCGTCCATGTAGGGCGTCGACACCATGATCGTCATGCCTCGGCTGCGCAGCTGGCCGAGGATAGTCCAGAACTCGCGGCGCGATATGGGGTCGACGCCCGTCGTCGGTTCGTCGAGGAAGAGCACGGCGGGCCGGTGAACCAGCGCGCAACTCAGGGCCAGCTTCTGCTTCATCCCGCCCGACAGCTTGCCAGCCGGACGCGAGGCGAAGCGTTCGAGCGGGCCGTAGATGGGCGCGATGAGGTCGCGGCCCGCCGACGGGTCGGTGCGGAACAGCGCGGCGAAGAACGCGAGGTTCTCGGCCACAGTCAGGTCGGGGTAGAGGGCGAAGCGGCCCGGCATGTAGCCCACGCGGCGCCGCACTTCGGCATACTGCCTCACCACGTCGAAGCCCAGGACCGTCGCCCGGCCCGCGTCGGGGCGCGACAGGGTCACGAGCAGGCGCATCAGCGTGGTCTTCCCGGCGCCGTCGGGGCCGATGACGCCGAAGAGCTCGCCCCGTCCGGCCGTGAACGTGGCGCCGTCGAGCGCCGTGAGGCCGCCGAAACGCTTGGTCAGGTTTTCAGCCGTAACTGCAGGCATGGCTAACGCAGGTGAAGTTCGCCGTAGGTGCCGAGTTTGATGCGCCCGTCGTTGCGGACGGCCACCTTGACGGCATAGACGAGGTTGGCGCGGCTGTCGCGCGTTTGGATTCCCTTGGGAGTGAATTCGCTTTCCGCGGCGATCCACGTGACGCGGCCTGCGTAGTCGAAGCGCTGGTCGCCGCCGAAGTCGGCCGTCACCCTGACGCGCTGTCCGAGCCGTATGCTGGCCAGTTGTTCCGAAGTGACGTAGGCGCGCAGGTAGACGTTCGTCAGGTCGGCCAGCCGGACGAGCGGCCGGCCCACGGTGGCCATCTCTCCGGGTTCGGCGTAGCGTTCGAGCACCGTGCCGGCTGTCGGCGCGAGGGTGCGGCAGCGCGCGATGCGGTCGTCGATCTGCGCCACTTGCAGGTCGACCGAGGCACGTTGTGCTGTGAGGCTGCGGTCGCTCCGGCTGAGCGTGGAGAGCAGGCCGCCGAGCTGTTTTTCCGTGGTGCGGAGAATGGCTTCTGCGTCGTCGACCTGTTTGTCGGTCGCCGCACCGTCGTGGTGCAGTCGGCGCAGGCGTTCGAGCTCGTGCTGCTGCCGAGCGATGTCGCTGCGCAGGGCGGCGGCTTGGGCGCTGACGTCGGGGCGCCCCTCGTCGACCGAGCGCGACTGGGCGCGGAGCTGGAGCTTTTGAAGGTAGAGGGCGCTGGTGTCGACCAGGGCGATGAGTTCGCCCGCGGCTACGGTGTCGCCTTCCTGCGCCGTGAGGCTGACGATGCGTCCGGCCACTTCGCTCGACAGGGTCACTTCGGTGGCCTCGAACGTGCCTGTGGCGTCGAACGGCGGCTCACCGGCGCAGGCCGTGAAGAGCAGGGCGATGAGGGGGAGGAAGCGTAAGGTTTTCATATCGGTGATTGGGTGAGGATTTGCAGGGCGTAGAGGGTTTTGAGCAGTTCGATGTCGTGCACAGAGGCTTCGACCCGTGCGCGGTGTTCGTCGGTGATTTTTCCGAGCAGGGCGTCGGCGTCGATCACGCCGCCGCGCAGTTTGGCTTCGGCCGCCTGGCGGATGGATGCCCGCAGGCGGACGAGTTCCGCGTCGCCGGGGCGGAGTTTTTCAAGGCGTTCCGCCTCTTTGCGGAGGCGCATGACGTCTTGCCGGTTGTTAAAGAGGAACGTCTCGCGTTCCGTGCGGATTTGTTCGCGTTCGTTGTCGAGTGCGGCCAGGTCGGCGCGGCGCGTGTAGAGTGCCCCGATGTTCCAGCTCATCCGTATGCCGACGAGCCCGTTCAGTGAGAGGCGGTAGCGCATCATGTCGTCGAACATGTTCATCCCCGGATAGCCGTAATAGCCTTGGGCAAAGGCGTCGACGCGTGGGCGGAGGGCAGCGTCGAGCGAGTGCTTGCGGGCGTCGGCCAGGAGGCTGCGGGCGTCGAAGAGCGTGAGTTCGGGCCGCCGGACGGCATGGGTGGCGGGCCGGATGGCGGGCGGGCACGGCAGGGTGCTGTCGGCAGGCACGTCGAGGCCGGTCAGCAGGCTGAGCATAGCGGCGTAGCGTTCCTTGGCCACTCGGAGTTCGACGGCTTGCTGCCTGGCGGCCACCCATTCGGCCTCGACGGCGTCGACGTCGGCCTGCGTGGCCGTGCCGTGGCGGCGGTGGGCCTCCATCTGGCGGCGGTTGCTGGCCAGCAGGTCGGTGAGCAGGCGGTTGATCGCCGTCTGCCGTTCGATGAGCAGCAGGCCGAAGAATAGTTCATCGACGCGCGCATAGAGCCGGTATATTTCCACGTCGGTCTGGCGGCGGCCCACGTCGGTCTCGGCGGCCGCCTCGCGCCGCTGTGCCCGGTTGCGGCCGCCGTCCCAGACGGTCTGTGTCACGTCCAGCTGCGCGCGGTATTGCCCGTGGTGCAGGCCTTCGACCGCTTGGCCTTGCGATTCGAGCAGCGACTTCAAATGGCCGGGCAGTTCGGGCACGCCGCTTTGCAGGGTGCCTTGGAGGCTGAGGCTCACCTGCGGCAGGAACGCGCGGCTGAGCCTTTCGAGCGTGAAGTCCTGCGAGGCTTCGATCAGTTCGTAGCGGCGGACGAGGGGGTAGTGCTCACGGGCTGCCCGGCGGCAGTCGTCGAGCGTGGGCTGTGCCGTGGCGGTCAGGGCAGCCAGTCCGGCGAGCAGGAGGATGAGGCGTTTTCGCATGGCGGGTCGGGTTGGAGGCGTTTTCGGATGACGGTCAGGTTCTCTTCGAGCCGGGCCAGGTGATAGGCGCGGGCGTCGGTGCCGGGTGCAAGCAGCATGCCGGCCAAGGGGTAGGAGAGGAAGGAGAACGCGTTGAGCGCCACGGCGTCGTAGAGCAAGTCTGTGAGGTTCATGCGGGCTATCGTGCCCTCGGCTGCCTGCGCCTCCATGTCGGCTTGCAGCGAGGCGAGCACGCGGCCCAGCATCACGCCGAAGCGCAGGCGCAATGCCGCGGCGCGTTCGGGGTGGGCGGTGAACTCGTTGATGAGGAAGCGGGGCAGGTCGGGGTGGTCGAGCAGATAGAGGAAGTGACGGCGTAAACCTTCTTCCAAGCGCGTCATGAACGGCAGGCCGTTGGCCGAGAAGGCCTCGACGAGCGACGTTTCGAGCCGGCTGACGATGTCGTCGAACACCCGTTCGTAGAGCTTCTCCTTCGTTCGGAAATAATAATGGAGCAGCGCGTGCGTCACGCCGGCGGCTTCGGCGATGGCCGTGGTCTTCGTTCCGTCATAGCCCCGGGCGAGGAACTCGCGCTCGGCCGCCCTCAGGATGGCCTGCTCCCGGTTCTCATTCTCTTTCATGGTTGGATTGACATTCTTGTTAAACATCTTTGTTTAACCGCAAAGGAAATAGGATTTTCCGAAACTGCCAAATGTTTTCCCGCAAAAGTCAGAAAATTTGCCGGCCGCCGTTTACGAGGCTCCAAAGGCTGTTCAATCCGGTCAGCCGTGACGGTTCGCAAATCCGTCGGCCGTCCTGCCTCTCCGGGTCGCCGTTCCCGTAAATCCTGTCAGCCGTCCCGGAGTTTCTGTCAGCCGGATAGGATTTCCTGTCAGCCGTCCCGTTTTCCGGGGTGGCCGTCCGCCGTGAGCGGGGGCGCCATCCATGACGCCCGGCACACCGCCACGCTCCGCCGTGCAAGCGTGACAAGCGTCAGGGTGCGCTGCACTCGGGAGCGGCAGGTGAGTTTCCTGCGTCAACTCCCCGTCCGTTCCGCTCGTTTGCACTACTTTGCTTCGCCAAGACAGGATGCGGCTCGGCCAAGTACGAGCAAAAGCAGGCTTTTGCTTGCCTTGTCTCTCGCCATTCACTATCTTTGCACGCTAAAAGTATGTCCATGGATTCCACCTCACCGCTCAACGGCTTGAAGGCCGTTTTCCAAACACTGGGATGCAAGCTCAACTTCGCCGAGACCTCCGCCCTGCGCGACCGCCTGGCCGCCGAGGGCGTCGAGACGGCGGCCGAAGGGGAGCAAGCCGACCTCTGCATCGTCAACACCTGCTCGGTGACCGACACGGCCGACCACAAGTGCCGCCAGGCCATCCACCGGCTCACGCGGGAACACCCCGGGGCTTTCGTCCTGGTGATGGGGTGCTACGCCCAGCTGCGCCCCGAACAGGTGGCGGCCATCGAGGGCGTCGACCTCGTCGTGGGCATGGAGCAGAAGGGCGACGTGGTCCGCCTGCTCACGGAGCGCGTGGCGCGCCGTGGCGAGGGCGGAGCCTGCCACGAAGCCATCGCCGTCCCGACAAAGGACATCCGCACGTTTGTCCCGTCGTGCTCGCGCGGCGAACGCACCCGCTATTTCCTCAAAGTGCAGGACGGGTGCGACTACTACTGCACCTATTGCACCATCCCCTACGCCCGGGGGCGCAGCCGTAACGGTTCGATCGCCTCGTTGGTGGCCCAGGCTGAGGCGGCCGCTGCGGCCGGCGGGCGCGAAATAGTGATCACAGGTGTCAACATCGGCGACTTCGGCCGCTCGACGGGCGAGCGTTTCGTCGACCTGCTCCGCGCGCTCGACGGGGTGGCCGGCATCGAACGCTATCGCATTTCCAGCATCGAGCCAAACCTGCTCACGGACGAGGTGCTCGACTTCTGTGCCGCCTCGCGGGCTTTCATGCCCCACTTCCACATTCCCCTGCAAAGCGGGAGCGACGACGTGCTGCGCCTGATGCGCCGCCGTTATGACACGGACTTCTTCCGCGCCAAGGTGGAGCGCGTCCGTCAGGTCATGCCCGACGCCTTCATCGGCGTGGACGTCATCGTGGGCACCCGTGGCGAGACCTGTGCTTTCTTCGACGACGCCTGTCGTTTCATCGAGAGCCTCGACATTTCGCAGCTGCACGTCTTCACCTACTCCGAGCGGCCGGGAACCAAGGCGTTGAGCATCCCGCACGTGGTGAGCCCCGAGGAGAAACACGAGCGCTGCCGCCGGCTCATCGAGCTCTCCGAGCGGAAACGCCGCGACTTCTACGCGCGCTACGCCGGGAGTGTGCGCCCCGTGCTTTGGGAACACAGTAAGGCGGGTCGCCCCGTGCACGGCTTCACGGACAACTACATCCGCGTGGAGCTGGCTGGCGGGGCCGCCGCCGACAACACGGTCACGCCCGCGCGCCTGGGCGGCTTCACGCCTGACGGCGAGGCGCTCGTGGCCATGACTGACGAAAAAAACTGACGAAATGAAAAGAATATCCGTAGTTATCCTGAACTGGAACGGACGGGAGATGATGCGGCGCTTCCTGCCTTCTGTCGTGAAGTACAGCCGCGACGAGGCCGACGTCATCGTGGCCGACAATGCCTCGACCGACGGTTCGCTCGACATGCTGGCCCGCGAGTTTCCCGAGGTCGGCACGCTGCGGCTCGACCGCAACTATGGTTTCGCCGAAGGCTATAACCGGGCGCTTGCACAGCTCCCGACGGAATTCTATCTCCTGCTCAACTCCGACGTGGAGGTGACCGAGGGGTGGCTGACGCCCCTGTTGCGCTACATGGACGCCCACCCCGAGGTGGCGGCTTGCCAGCCCAAGCTGCTCAGCGAGGCGCGGCGCGACATGTTTGAGTATGCCGGCGCGGCCGGGGGCTACCTCGACCGCTTCGGCTACCCTTACTGCCGCGGCCGGGTGATGGACACGGTGGAGCGCGACCGGGGACAGTATGACCGGCCGGCCTCCGTGTTCTGGGCCACAGGCGCCGCGCTCATGGTGCGCCGCTCGGACTGGGACGCAGCCGGCGGTCTGGACGCCCGCTTCTTTGCCCACATGGAAGAGGTGGACTTCTGCTGGCGCCTGAGGGCGCGGGGGAGGGGAGTGGTCTGCCTGCCTGAAAGCCGCGTCTACCACGTCGGGGGCGGCACTCTCAACAAGTCGAACGCGAGAAAGACCTACCTGAATTTCCGCAACAACCTCCTGATGCTCTACAAGAACCTGCCGGACGAGGAACTGGCCGTCGTGATGCGCGTGCGTCGCGTGTTGGACTACGTGGCCCTCGTCAAGTTCGCCCTGACCGGCCATACGGCAGACGCCCGCGCCGTCCTGCGGGCACGCAAGGAGTTCGCGTCGATCTGTCACGACTTCGACGACGCCCGGCGCGAGAACCTGCGCCTCGCCGTGGCCGGCCCCATCCCCGAGCGGGCACGCGGCAGCCTGCTGTGGGCCTACTACGCCCTCGGGCGGCGCACGTTCGACCAGCTCGCGCGCAGCCGCAAATTCCGGCCGTAGTGACGCGAAATCCTGTCCGGCTGACAGAAAATCCTGTCGCTGCGATGGGAAATCCCGTCAGCCGTCCTGTCCGTTCGGTCAGCCGACGCGTTTGAAGGCACGGCGGCCGGCTTTTCCACTTCATCCCAACCGGCAGCCCGGGCGGCGTCCCGGACTGATTGAAAGAACAACCCTATGGAAGCAGCTCTCTACCTGATTCCCGTGACGTTGGGCGACACGCCCTTGGAACGGGTCCTGCCGTCCTACAACCGGACGGTCGTCTTAGGCATCCGCCACTTCATCGTCGAGGAGGTGCGCACGGCGCGCCGTTTCCTCAAACAGGTGGAGCGGTCGATAGACATCGACGCGCTCACGTTCTACCCCATGGGCAAGCATGCCGACGCCGCGCTTTTCGCCCGCTACCTTGAACCGCTCCGGCGGGGCGAGCCGGTGGGTGTCATCAGCGAGGCGGGCTGTCCGGCGGTGGCCGACCCGGGCGCCGACGTCGTGGCCGTGGCGCAGAGGGAGGGCCTGAAAGTGGTGCCGCTCGTGGGGCCGTCGTCCATCCTGCTGGCCGTGATGGCTTCCGGCTTCAACGGACAGAGCTTCGCTTTCCACGGCTACCTGCCCATAGACCCCGCCGCGCGCACCAAGGCGCTGAAACGCCTTGAAAGCCTGGCCATCAGCGAGAACCAGACCCAACTGTTCATCGAGACGCCCTATCGCAACGCCCGGATGGTGGCCGACATCATGCGGGCCTGCCGCCCGCAGACACGCCTGTGCGTGGCCGCCGGGCTGACCACACCGCAGGAGTACGTCCGCACACTGACCGTGAAGCAGTGGAGGGAGACAAAAATGCCGGAACTGGCGAAAGTTCCGGCTATCTTTGTCTTGTATAAGTGAGTCGCTGCGTCAGGCGCCCGGCGCGTCGGGCTGTTCGCCCCGGATGATGCTGACCGACCCGTCGGCTGTCAGCACCACGGTGAACAGCATGCCGCCCTCTTCGGTGCCGGCGTAGCCCACCATCGCTCCGAAGTGGAGCCCGTCGTCGGCGGCACGGTCGAACGCCAGGCCAAGCAGTGAGGCGTTGGCCTTGTAGTCGTCCGAGAGGAAATCCGCAAAGGCTTCTTTCGTAAACTTGCGGGCGAAGAACACTTCGCCGTCGCGTTTCACGTTGAGCGTGATGCTGTTGTCATAGTAAGGTTGTCCGAGTTCGTTCTTGACGGTGGGCAGGCTCTTGTCGGCAGCGCGGTCCAGGGTGTACTGGTAGGTGTGCCCGTTCCACGCCACACTGTTTTCGTCGTGCCAAGGGGTGTCTTCGATGATGCCGCCCACGCTGGTGGCCTCGACCGTTGTCGAGTCTGCGGCGTCGGCCGGGGCGTCATTGTTTTTCCCGCCGCAGGCTGTCAGGCATGCGAGGCAGACCGCCGCAATGAAGTACTTTTTCATTGTTGTGAGTGTTGCGATTAAGTTTCTTCTCGCAAAGGAACAAAAACGTGGGGATATGAACAAGAAAACGGCCGGTAAACTGTCGGCCGCGCGTAGCAGTGCGGCGTTCATCTTCCTCGCAGGCCGGGATACACATTAATATATATAAGAGAAGCAGGCGGGCGGCGCGCCTACGCTGGCAGCAGGACAGTCGCGACGGTCAGCCGTCCCGTTTTTGCAGGTCGCCGTCCCGTAAATCCTGTCAGCCGACCTGTTCTTTCAGTCCGTCATCCCGGCGTCCTGTTACAACCGACGGCATTTCTTTCAGGAATAGGTAAAAAAAAGGTTTCCTTGAATGTGTTGTCAATCAGGTATTTAGTGATTTCAAGTGTTAAAATTAAGGCGACCGATCAAAAAAAGTCTTGTTCCGGTGTACGCCGAAAGAAAAAAGTATCTACCTTTGCAGCGTTTTAATAAAGGCAATTGATTGTTTTACATCTAAATCGAAGAAAAATGAAAAAGTTAGTTTTCATGTTCGTTGCTTTCGCAGCAATTTCTTTCGCTTCTTGCGGTAACAAGACCAACGACGCAGCTGCTGCTACCGACAGCATCGACACGATGGCTGTTGATACGCTCGCTGCTGACAGCGTTGTTGCTGACTCTCTGGCTGCTGACAGCGTTGCTGCCGACACGACGGCTGCTCCCGTTGCTGAATAAGAAAGAGCAAACGAACTGAACTGAGAGAATTGAAACCTGCGGGCTCTGCCTACAGGTTTTTTTGTGTCCCTGCCTCTCTGGCAGGGTCAGGCATAAAACGTCACCGGCGCCGCTACCACGGAGGTAGCGGCGCCGGCGACGTGTCGGGGCGTGGCGGTTACTCGCCCAGCTCTTCGAGGAAGAAGTTGGCGATGCGCGTAAAGAGGTGATTGCGCGTGTTGCCGCCGAAGATGTTGTGATTGCGGTTGGTGTAGATCTGCATGTCGAACTGCTTGTCGGCCTGTACGAGGGCTTCGCTGTATTCAGTCGCGTTGCGGTAGTGGACGTTGTCGTCAGCCGTGCCGTGGATGAGCAGGAGTGCGCCGTGCAGGTCCTTT
Source organism: Candidatus Caccomonas pullistercoris (assembly GCA_018714085.1). Taxonomy (GTDB): domain Bacteria; phylum Bacteroidota; class Bacteroidia; order Bacteroidales; family Bacteroidaceae; genus Alloprevotella; species Alloprevotella pullistercoris. The sequence goes on along the minus strand of DVNY01000127.1, from coordinate 7,636 downwards.
GCCCGGTTGATGGGATTGATGGCATAGCCCGACGCGTTCTCCTGCGGGGTGCGCATGTAGCGCTCCGTGTAGACCGTGTCGTAGTATTTCCAGTTGCTGGGAGCCGCCACGGCTACGCCGGCGCGGAAGACGGGGCGCCCCTCGCTCATCGACATGAGCGTGTTGAAGCCGCCGAAACTCCATCCCCAGATGCCGATGCGGTCCTTGTCGATGTAGGGGAGCGTGGAGAGGTAGAGGGCCGCCTCGACTTGGTCTTTGGATTCAAGGTCGCCCAGCCGGAGGTATGTGCACTTCTCGAAGTCGGCTCCGCGGCCGCCCGTGCCGCGCCCGTCAACGCAGGCGAAGAGCACGCCGCGCTCGGCCATGTAGCTCTCGAAGAGCGCGCCGGGCATGAAGCCCATGTTCCACGCGTCGCGTACCTCCTGCGAACCCGGGCCGGAGTATTGGTAGAGCACGACGGCGTATTTCTTGTTCGGGTCGAAGTCGGCGGGTTTCACCATCCAGCCGTTCAGCTGCACGCCCTCGGACGTGGTGAACGTGAAGAACTCCTTGGTGCCCGTCTTTCCCGCGAGCTTCTGGCTGAGTGCCTTGTTGTCGACGAGGGTAGTCAGCGTGCGGCCGCTGTTGTCGCAAAGCGTGGTCACGGGCGGCGTGTCGTGGTCGGAGAACACGTTCATGAAATACTTCATCGACCGTGAGAAAGTGGCGTCGTTTGTTCCCTTCTTTTCGGTCAGCCGTCTGGTCTTTCCTTTCAGGTCGGTCGAGAACACGGCCTTATACTGCGGGCCGTCGGGGTTGGCGGCATAGAAGAAGCGGCCCGACTTCTCGTCATAGCCATAGAAGTCGGTCACTTCATAGTCGCCGCTGGTGACTTGCTTGGTGAGCTGTCCGCCCAACGTGTACCAGTAGATGTGGCGGTAGCCGCTGCGGTCGGAAATCATGGCGAAGTGATCGCCGTAAAAGTGTAAGTCGGTGTAGGCACTCTCTTTGACATACTTGTCCGAGGTCTCCTGCAAGGAAAGACGGCATTCCGTGGAGCGCGGATTGGCCATATAGATACGCATGTCGTTCTGCGTGCGGTTCAGCGTCACGACTGCGAGGCGGTTCGGGTCAGCAGTGAACTTGATGCGCGGCACGTAACCCGTGCTGTCGATGGGCAGTTTCATCGTGCGCGTCACCCTGTTCTTGATGTCGAACGTCATGACCGAGACTTTCGAGTTCGTCGCTCCGGCCACCGGGTACTTGTATTCGTATTCCCCGGGATACTCTTCGTATTCCTTGTGTTCCGGGGCGAGGCCTTTGTATTCCGTCATGGAATAGACGGGCACTTTGCGCTCGTCGTAGCGAACCCATGCCAGCATCGTGTTGTCGGCGTTGAATTCCAGCGAGCGGGCGGTGGAGAATTCCTCCTCGTTGACCCAGTCAGGGATGCCGTTGATGATGGCGTTGCGTTCGCCGTCTTTTGTCACCTGGCTCTCGCTGTTGCCGAAGAGGAGCTTGACGAGGAAAATGTTGTTGTCGCGGACGAAGGCCACGAGGTTACCGTCGGGCGAGAAGACGGGCGACTGCTGCGGCCCGCCGTCTGAGAGGGGCTCCATGCGGTTGTTGGCGACGGAGTAGAGGTAGTAGACGGCGGTGAAGGAGTGGCGATAGATGGGTTTGGTGGCCGTCTGGATGAGGATGCGGCTCTCATCGGGCGAGAGGATGTAGCCGTCGATGCGTTCGAGCTTCTGTCCGCGCGCCGTGGCGACGTCGAAGAGTGTGCTGATGGCCTTTCCGGTCTTGAAGGAGCGGCGCACGATTTTCCGTCCGCCGTCTTCGAGCTGTGTGTAGGTTTCGCCGTCGTTCATGGGGCGCACGCCGTAGACATATTGCGGCGAGTAGGCGCCGCCGGTGATGTCTTTGATGGTCAGCCCGCTGTCTGCCCAAGCGCTGAGTGCTGCGAGGCAGAGTGTCACGGTAAGGAATAGTTTTTTCATCGGTGAGGTTGTAAAAAGATTAAGCGAATGTGGAGTATATGTCGCCCCAAGTGTCGGCCAGTGCCGCCATTGAGGGCAGGACGAGGTCGGCGCCTGAGCGGGTGAGTACTTCGGGCGGGATGGGGCCAGTGTTGACAGCCACGGTGAAGACTTTGGCGGCGGCTCCGGCTTCGACGCCGAGCGGGGCGTTCTCGACGACGAGGGCCTCCCAAGGCTGGACGCCGGCGCGTTCGAGGCCCAGCAGGTAGGGCTCGGGGTCGGGTTTGCCGTGACGGACGTCGAAGCTGGTCACCATGAGGCTGCGGTGGAAAAAGCCGGGGTAGTTGTGTTCGAGCCGGTCGATGAGCGAGCGTTGCCCGCTGCCCGTCACGACGACGATGGTCAGGCCGGCGTCTTTCACGCGGCGGAGCACGTCGGCCGCGCCCGGCATCCGGGGCGCTTCGGGGCAGGCGTTGAACAGGCGGCACTTCTCGTCGTAGATGCGGGCTATCTCTTCGGGCGTCGCGTCGCGGCCCCACTCGCGTCGGGCGAGCAGGTTGATGGTGGCGGCGCCGGTGCGCCCTTCGTGGAGGTAGGCTTCGTCGGGCGTCATGGTGAGCCCGAATTCCGTGCATACCTGCGCCCATGACCGGGCGTGGTTGGGCATCGAGTCGAACAGCACGCCGTCCATATCAAACAGCACGGCTTTGAGGCGCGTCGCCTCAAAGCCGTTCCGTTCGAGATATTTCGTTCTTTCTGCGTCGTACATGGTCGTTTTATTGGTTCAGGCGGGCGCGGATGGCCTTGCTTTCGGCTTCATAGCCCGGCTTGTCGAGCAGCGCGAACATGTTGCGCTTGTACGCCTCGACGCCCGGCTGGTTGAAGGTGTTGACGCCGAGGATGTTGCCGCTGATGCCGCAGCCCAGCTCGAAGAAGTAGATGAGTTGGCCGAGGTAGTAGGCGTCAAGGCGGGGCATGCTGATGCGCAGGTTGGGCACTCCGCCGTCCACGTGGGCCAGCTGCGTGCCGAGCTCAGCCATCTTGTTGACTTCGTCGATGCGTTTGCCGGCCAGGAAGTTGAGCCCGTCGAGGTTCTCGTCGTCGTCGGGGAAGTGGAGTTCGTGTTCGGGCGTCTCGACAGAGATGACGGTCTCGAAGATGGTGCGTTCGCCCTCCTGGATCCACTGTCCCATGGAGTGGAGGTCGGTCGTGAAGTCCACGGCGGCCGGGAAGATGCCCTTGCCGTCCTTGCCCTCGCTTTCGCCGTAGAGCTGCTTCCACCACTCGTTCATGTAGTGGAGCTTAGGCTGGTAGTTGACAAGGATTTCCACCTTTTTGCCGGCGGCGTAAAGTGCGTTGCGGCAGGCGGCATACAGTGCGGCGGGGTTCTGGGCCAGCGGTGTGTCGGGGCCACAGGCTTTTTCCATGTCCTGGGCGCCGGCGATGAGTTGGTCGATGTCGAACCCGGCGCAGGCGATGGGCAGCAGGCCCACGGGGGTGAGCACGGAGAAGCGGCCGCCGACGTTGTCGGGGATGACGAAGCTCTTGTAGCCCTCCTTGTCGGCCGTGGTGCGGGCGGCGCCGCGGCGGGCGTCGGTGATGGCCACGATGACGCGGCGCGCCATGTCCTTGCCGCGTTGCTGCTCGCACTGCCGTTTGAGCAGGCGGAAGGCCAGCGCCGTTTCCGTGGTCGTGCCCGACTTCGATATGTTGATGACACCGAAATTGCGGCCGCGCAGGTAGTCGCACAGCTCGCTGAGGTAGTCCTCGCTGATGTTGTTTCCGGCGAAGAGGATGACGGGGTTCTTCTTCTCGCCGAGGAGCCACTGGAAACTGTTGCTCAGCGCCTCGATGATGGCGCGGGCGCCGAGATAGCTGCCGCCGATGCCGGCCACGACGATGGTGTCGCAGTTCTCGCGCAGGGTGGCGGCGGTGGCTTTCAGGTCAGCCAGGAAGTCGGCTGTCGTCGAGCTGGGAAGGTGCAGCCAGCCCAGGAAGTCGTTGCCCGGGCAGGTGCCGTTTTCGAGCGAAGCGTGGGCGGCTTTTACCTGAGGTTCGAGCGCCTCGATGGCGCCGGGGGTGAGGAACTGGGCGGCTTTGGTGATGTCGATCTGGATAGTCTTCATGCCTTGAAGTGATTTTGTTTTACGAGTTGCCGCTCGGGGCGGCATCCGCGCAGTGCGGACACCGCAAAGTTAGGAAGTTTTCGCGAGAGTGGCAAGCCTTCTTATTATTATATGTCTGCCTGCCGCGCCTGACGGCGTTCCGCACCGGTTGGCGCGACGTCCGCCCGCAGCAGGCGGCGTGGCGCGGAAAACGGGTCGGCTGACAGGAAAAACAAGTCGGCTGACAGAAATTTCCGGACGGCTGACAGGATTTGCGGGACGGCTGGGAAGAAAGGCGTCCGGCCCGTGGCTGCGCCGCGTGTGGCTGCGGGCACGGGCCGGGCCGCGCACAGGGATGCGGCGGGCGCGCGGCGGGCTTTCGGCAGCTAAGGGGGGCGGGATGTTGCCTGCTTCGGAAAAAAACCTTACCTTTGCAAGTAAAACCGAAAGAACGACAAAATGAACATTCTCGAACTTAGCGAACAGGAAATCAACCGCCGTAAAGCGTTGGAGGAACTCCGGGCGATGGGCATCAACCCTTATCCCGCCGCGGCTTACCCCACGGATGCTTTCTCGGTCGACATAAAAGACGAATTCACCGACGATGCGCCTGAGCCCCGCCAGGTGTGCATCGCGGGGCGCATGATGAGCCGCCGCGTCATGGGCAAGGCGAGCTTCATGGAGCTCCAGGACTCGAAAGGGCGCATCCAGGTTTACGTGACGCGCGACGACATCTGTCCGGGTGAGGACAAGGAACTGTACAACACGGTGTTCAAGCGCCTGCTCGACTTGGGCGACTTCGTCGGCGTCAAGGGCTTCGTCTTCCGTACGCAGACGGGCGAAATAAGTGTCCATGCCAAGGAACTGACCGTGCTGGCCAAGAGCATCAGGCCCCTGCCCGTGGTGAAACAAAAGGACGGCGTGACCTACGACTCGTTCGACGATCCCGAGCTGCGCTACCGCCAGCGCTACGTCGACCTCATCGTGAACGCCGGCGTCAAGGAGACGTTCGTCAAACGCTCCAAGGTGTTCAAGTCCATGCGCGAGTATTTCGACAAAGACGGTTTCATGGAGGTTGAGACGCCCATCCTGCAACCCATCCCCGGCGGCGCGAGCGCCCGGCCGTTCATCACGCACCACAACACGCTCGACGTCGACCTCTACCTGCGCATCGCGACGGAACTCTACTTGAAACGGCTCGTCGTGGGCGGTTTCGAGGGCGTCTATGAGATAGGCAAGAACTTCCGCAACGAAGGCATGGACAAGAGCCACAACCCCGAGTTCACCTGCATGGAACTCTATGTGCAGTACAAGGACTACAAGTGGATGATGGACTACACCGAGCGCCTCTTGGAGAAGATCTGCCTCGACGTGAACGGCACGACCGAAGTCCGGGTCGGCGACAACGTCATCTCGTTCAAAGCGCCGTTCAAGCGCGTCACCATACTCGGCGCCATCAAGGAGAAGACCGGTTACGACCTCGACGGCAAGACGGAAGACGAAATCCGCGCTATCTGCAAGGAACTGGGCCTCGAAACCGTCGACGAGACCTTCGGCAAGGGCAAGATGATTGACGAAATCTTCGGCGAGTTCTGTGAGGGCTCCTACATCCAGCCCACGTTCGTCACCGACTACCCCGTGGAGATGAGCCCGCTCACCAAGAAACACCGCGACAACCCCGCCCTGACCGAACGCTTTGAGCTGATGGTCAACGGCAAGGAACTGGCCAACGCATACAGTGAGCTGAACGATCCGATCGACCAGGAAGAACGCTTCGAAGAGCAACTCCGCCTCTCGCAAAAAGGCGACGACGAGGCCATGTATATCGACCAGGACTTCCTCCGGGCCATGCAGTACGGCATGCCGCCCATGTCGGGCATCGGCATCGGCATGGACCGCCTCGTGATGCTCATGACCGGGCAGACCACGATACAGGAAGTGCTCTTCTTCCCGCAGATGCGTCCTGAGAAAAAGGCACCCCGCGACGCCGCCTCCAAGTATGCCGAGCTCGGCATCGGCGAGGAGTGGGTCCCCCTGCTCCAAAAGGCGGGCTACAACCTCGTCGGCGACCTCAAAGACGCCAACCCGCAAAAAGTGCAGCAGCAACTGGGCGAAATCATCAAGAAATACAAACTCGAAATGGTGAAGCCCAGCGTGGCCGACGTCGCGGCGTGGATAGCCAAACTATAATCTGAAATAACATGCAGGCGGCCGGCAGGCAGGAAACCTCCGGCCGCCCGCCTTTCACACCTTACGGAAAACGCGCAGACTATGGAAGGATGTGGACAAATAGCGGTCATCGGCGGCGGCAGTTGGGCCACGGCCATCGCAAAAATGGTGCTCGAACGAGTCGACCACCTCAATTGGTACATGCGCCGTAGCGATGTCATCGAAGAGTTCAAACGCGTGGAGCACAACCCCGACTATCTCACCGGGGTGCACTTCGACGTCAGCCGGATCACCTTTTCGTCCGACCTGAACGAGACGGTGCGCAATTCGGACACACTGATCTTCGTCACGCCCTCGCCTTACCTGAAAAACCATCTCCGCAAGCTGAAAGTCCGCATCAGCGACAAGTTCGTCGTGACGGCCATCAAAGGCATCGTCCCCGAGGAGAACCTCGTCTGCTCGGAGTATTTCCGCCAAGTCTATAACGTGCCCGACGAAAACCTCGCCGTGCTCGGCGGCCCCAGCCATGCCGAAGAAGTGGCGCTCGACCGTCTGACCTATCTCACCGTCGGTTGCGCCGATCCGCAAAAGGCGCGCGCCTTGGCAGACACACTGGCCAGCCATTACATCAAGACGAAGACAGCGACGGACGTTATTGGCATTGAATACGCCTCCGTATTGAAAAACGTCTACGCCATTGCCACGGGCATCTGTAACGGACTTAAATACGGCGACAACTTCCAGTCGGTGCTCATAGCCAACGCCGTGCAAGAGATGAGCCGATTCCTGCGCGCCGTTTACCCCATTGAGCGCAACGTCTACGACTCCGTCTATCTCGGCGACTTGCTCGTGACGAGTTACTCCAACTTCTCGCGCAACCGCGTCTTCGGCACGATGATCGGGAAGGGGTATTCGGTGAAGAGCGCGCAGATCGAGATGGAAATGATCGCCGAGGGCTACTACGGGACGAAGTGCATGAAAGACATCAACCGGCACTTCCACGTGAACATGCCCATCCTCGACGCCGTCTACAACATCCTGTACGAACGCATCTCGCCGGCCATCGAAATCAAACTCCTGACCGATTCTTTCCGCTGACCGCCCGTTCCCTTAGACAATGGTGGAGTTATTCCTTGTGCGCCACGGCGAAACGCAGGAGAACCTCGATGGCATCCTGCAAGGCCACCTGCCCGGCCGCCTGACCGCGACCGGCGTGCGGCAGGCCGAGGCGTTGCGCCGGGAGCTGGCCGGTGAGCGTTTCGACGTCCTCCTTGCGAGCGACCTGGCCCGGACCGTGGCCACGGCCCGCGTGCTGAACGAGGCCCTCGGCCTTCCGTTCGTGACGACTCCCCTGCTGCGCGAACGCGACTGGGGCTCGCTGACGGGCTGCCGCATCGCTGAGGC
>DVNY01000001.1 GCA_018714085.1 Candidatus Caccomonas pullistercoris | reverse complement strand
GCGATCCAGAGCATGATGGTCGTCACGTCGCCGATGGGCGAGAAGGCTCCGCCGGCGTTGGCCGCCAGGATGACGAGTGAAGCGTAGAGCATGCGGTCCTTGTGGTCGGCCACGAGCTTGCGCAGCACCATCACCATGACGATGCTCGTCGTCATGTTGTCAAGGATGGCCGAGAGGAAAAACGTCATGAAAGCGATGCGCCAGAGCAGGGCGCGTTTGCTCGTGGTGCGCAGCCGGGTGCGCACGAATTCGAAGCCTCCGTTCTGGTCGACGACTTCGACGATGGTCATCGCTCCGAGCAGGAAGACGATGATCTCGCACGTGTCGCCGAGGTGTTCGAGCAGAATGTGTTCGCTGACGAACTGCTGGGCCTGTGCCAGGAGGCTGCCGTCGGTGGCGGCGGCCAGGTAGGGCGCGAAGTCGGCGCCGTGGAACTGTGTGACGTAGGGGACGCAACTCGTCATGTAGAGCACCCAGCACGCCACGCACATGAGGAGCGCCGTGGCGGCTTTGTTGATTTTCAGCCCTGACTCGAGGGCGATGCAGGCGTATCCGACAATGAATACGGCCACAATGGCAATGGTCATCATAGCTTATTTAGGTTCAGTTTGGTTTCCGACCGTGGAGCTTTCCTTCTCCGACTGCAAAGAAAACCAAAATCAGGGAGAAAAGCAAGCCCGTCCCTGCTTTTTTCAGTCGCTGCGTCCGTAAGACCGCGGGCCGTGACGCTTTTTCCAGTCGCTGCGGCGGAAGCGCGCCGTGTGCCGGGCAGTTCCGGAGGGGCCGTCCGCAGCCCGGCCAAGCCTGTGTGGGGGCGGCTGCTCCCTTTCTTGGCCTCTCGCCTTTCGCCTCATGTCCATGCGGAAAGGCCGCATTCGGGCACGTGACGGCGAGTTTCCTCTGTCAGGTCACTGCCTGTTCCGCCCATTTGCACTATCTTTGCCGTCGGAACGAAACGATGAACAGCCTCCGACCGGCGCAGTTCGTGCGCCATGCCGCCCTTTTGTTCGGCTTGCTGTCGATGCTCCTTGCCGGCAGCCTGCCCCATCACCACCATGGCCGTGTGCCGTGCGTGGTCGAGGCTTCATGTGGCGCGGGGGGCGCGGCGGGTGGCCTCCACTCCCCTCACTGCGCCCACCACAGTGCGTCGGGTCTTACGCTTTGCGGCGCCCACATGCCTTTTGTCCGTCCGTCGGCGCTGCGTGTGCTTGATGCGGGCTTCGGGGCTGCCGCCCCCATGTGGCTGGCGCTGTGGGCCGTGTGTGCGGCCTTGTTCTCCCGCTTCCAGACGGGGCGCCGCCTGCGTGGGACGTCGCGTTTCGTGGTCCCGCTGCCCCGGGGCGTGTGCGTGTCGGGCGGCCGGCGGGCCCCGCCCGTTGTTTGTTGATGCCGTGTGTCCAGACCCGTGCCGCGCCCTGCCGTGGCGTGGTTTTGCAACCTGTTTGCGCGGGTCCAGTCTTAATTTTGCACCCAACAAACAACATTTTCCTTATGCAGAGAATCCTTTACGCAGCGCTTCTCACAGCGCTCCTTGCGGGGTGCGGCCATGCCGGCCACCCCGCCGCCCCCGAGGCCGAGGCCACCGACGGCCACGCCCATGCCGAGGGCGAAATCATCTTTACGCCCGAGCAGGCCAAGGCCGCCGGCGTCGTGACCGAAACCATCCAGCCTGCCCCCTTTGCCGACGCTGTCAAGGTGGGCGGCACGCTCGAAGCTCCGGCCGGAAGCGAGACCACCGTGGCCGCCACGGCGGCCGGCCTCGTCTCTCTTGCGCCCGCCGTCCGGGCCGAGGGGATGCACGTCGGGAGCGGTGCCACGGTGGCCCGCATCTCGGCGCAGGGCTTGCCCGACGGCGATCCCGTCGACCGCGCCCGTGTGGCTTACGAGACGGCGCGTGAAGCCTACGAACGCGGGGCGCGCCTCGTCGGCGAGCGCATCATCTCGCAGAGCCAGTTCGAGGCCCTGCGCGGGCAGTATGAACAGGCCCGCCTGGCTTATGAGGCGCAGGCTGCCGACCACTCGGCGGGCGGTGTCGCCGTGAAGGCGCCCGCGGCAGGCTATGTGAAGCAGCTCCTTGTCCGTCCGGGCGATTACGTGGCTGTGGGGCAGCCCCTCGTCGTGCTGACCTCGACGCGGCGCCTCAGGCTGCGCGCCGAGGTGCCCGAACGCCACCTCCACCGGCTGGCGTCGGTGCGTACGGCGCGTTTCCTGACGCCCTACGACGGCCGCACCTATGCCCTCGACAGCCTCGGCGGCCGCCTTGCCGCGCGGGGCCGCGCCACAGGCGGGTCGCCCTACGTCCCGGTGACGTTCGAGTTCGACAACAGGGGCAGCTTCGTGGCGGGAACGGCGGTCGAGGTGTGGCTCGTAGGAGCCGCGCGCCCGGACGTCCTCTCCGTGCCGCGCACCGCCCTGACCGAAGAGCAGGGCCTTTACTACGTCTATATCAAGACGTCGGACCACACCTACCGCAAGCAGGAGGTGACGCCTGCGGCCGACAACGGCCACCGCGTGGCCATCGCCAGCGGCCTTCATGGCGGCGAGGAGGTCGTCGCCGAGGGTGCCGTGGCCGTCAAGCTGGCCGCCCTCTCGGGTGCCGTGCCCGAAGGACATAACCATCAACACTAACCGGAGGGAGGAACACCGTTATGCTGAACCGTATCATCCGTTTCTCGCTCCGCAACCGGCTGGCTGTCCTGGGCGCCACGCTGCTGCTCGTCGTGGCCGGCCTTTACGTGACGCTCCGCATGGACGTCGACGTCTTTCCCGACCTGAACGCCCCGACGGTCGTCGTCATGACCGAGGCGCCGGGCATGGCCGCCGAAGAGGTCGAACGTCTTGTC
>DVNY01000126.1 GCA_018714085.1 Candidatus Caccomonas pullistercoris | reverse complement strand
CATCAACCGCGCTTCGGCAGCCGGCCAGCAGTCCATCGAGCCCGTGCATCTGCTCAAAGGTGTGATGACGGTGGGCGAGAATGTGACGAACTTCCTCTTCGGGAAGCTGGGAGTCAACGAACGCCTGCTCGGGCAGGCCGTCGACAACCAGATAAAGAGCCTGCCGCGCGTCAGTGGCGCCGGCGAACCCTATCTCAGCCGCGAGGCGAACGACGCCTTGCAGCGCGCCGCCGACACGGCCCGCGCCGACGGCGACGAGTATGTCGGCCTCGAAGCCCTGTTGCTCGGCCTGCTGCTTGCCAAGAGCACGGCCGCCACGATGCTCAAAGACGCCGGCGTGACCGAACAGGCCCTGCGCGCGGCCATCAAGGAGCTGCGCGGCGGCGCCAAAGTCAGCTCGGCTTCGAGCGAAGAGACCTATCAGGCGCTCAGCAAGTATGCCCGCAACCTCGTCGAGGAGGCGCGCGAGGGACGGCTCGACCCCGTCATCGGCAGGGATGAGGAAATCCGCCGCGTGCTGCAAATCCTGAGCCGCCGCACGAAGAACAACCCGATCCTTATCGGCGAACCGGGTACCGGCAAGACCGCCATCGTCGAAGGGCTGGCCGAGCGCATCGTGCGCGGCGACGTGCCCGAGAACCTCAGGGACAAGAAACTCTACTCCCTCGACATGGGCGCCCTCGTGGCCGGCGCGAAATACAAAGGGGAGTTTGAGGAACGCCTGAAAAGCGTCGTGAACGAAGTGACGCGCTCCGAGGGCGGCATCATCCTCTTCATCGACGAAATCCATACCCTTGTCGGAGCGGGCAAAGGGGAAGGCGCCATGGACGCCGCCAACATCCTCAAACCCGCCTTGGCCCGCGGCGAGCTCCGCAGCATTGGTGCGACGACTTTGGAGGAGTACCAGAAATACTTCGAGAAGGACAAGGCCCTCGAACGCCGCTTCCAGACCGTCATGGTCGACGAGCCGAGCGAGGAAGACAGCATCTCGATCCTCCGTGGCTTGAAGGAGCGTTATGAGAACCACCACCGCGTGCGCATCCAGGACGACGCCATCATCGCGGCCGTCCGCCTGTCGTCGCGCTACATCACCGAGCGCTTCCTGCCCGACAAGGCCATCGACCTGATGGACGAGGCCGCTGCCAAGCTCCGTATGGAACGCGATTCGCAACCCGAGGAGCTCGACGAGATCAGCCGGAAGCTCAAACAGCTCGAAATCGAGCGTGAGGCCATCCGCCGTGAGAACGACGAGCCCAAGTTGGCCCAGTTGAACAAGGAGATATCCGAACTTTCCGAGCAGGAGCACGACCTCCGCGCCCGCTGGGACGGCGAACGCCAGCTGCTCAGCCAGATTCAGCAGAACAAGCAGCAGATCGACCAGTTGAAGTTCGAGGCCGAGCGGGCAGAGCGCGAGGGCAACTACGGGCTTGTGGCCGAGATTCGCTACGGCAAGATCAAGAGCCTGCAAGACGAGATAGCCCGCATCCAAGCCCAGCTGCGCGAGCGGCAGGGCGGCCAGGCCCTCGTGAAGGAGGAAGTGACGGCCGACGACATAGCGGACGTCGTGAGCCGCTGGACGGGCATCCCCGTCAGTCGTATGCTGCAAAGCGAGCGCGAAAAGCTGCTTCATCTTGAAGCCGAGCTCCACAAGCGCGTCGTCGGTCAGGACGAGGCCATCCAGGCTGTCGCCGACGCCGTCCGCCGCAGCCGCGCTGGCCTGCAAGACCCGAAGCGCCCCATCGGTTCGTTCATCTTCCTCGGCACGACGGGTGTCGGAAAGACCGAGCTGGCCAAGGCGCTCGCCGAGTACCTCTTCAACGACGAGAACCTCATGACGCGCATCGACATGAGCGAGTATCAGGAGAAGTTCAGCGTCTCGCGCCTCGTCGGTGCCCCTCCGGGCTACGTGGGCTACGATGAGGGCGGCCAGCTCACCGAAGCCGTGCGCCGCAAGCCGTACAGCGTTGTCCTCTTCGACGAGATTGAGAAAGCGCACCCCGATGTGTTCAACATCTTGCTGCAAGTGCTCGACGACGGTCGCCTGACCGACAACAAGGGCAGGGTTGTGAACTTTAAGAACACAATCATCATCATGACCAGCAATATGGGCAGCCAGTTCATTCAGAGCCAGTTCGAGAAGATGAAGCAGCAGCCCGCCGACCAGCGGGAGCGCTTGGTTGAGGAGACGAAGAACGGCGTGCTCGACATGTTGAAGAAGAACATCCGACCGGAGTTCCTGAACCGCATCGACGACATCATCATGTTCGAGCCCCTGCGCCGCGACCAGATTGAGCAGATCGTGCGCTTGCAGGTCGACGGCATCGTGCGCCGGCTGGCCTCGCAGGACGTCACGCTCCACGTCAGCGACGACGCCATCCGCCTGGTGGCCCAGGCCGGGTTCGACCCCGAGTTCGGCGCCCGCCCTGTGAAGCGCGCCTTGCAGCGCCTCCTGCTCAACGACCTGAGCCGGACGCTCCTCGCCGGCACCGTCGACCGCACCCGGCCCATCGAGGTGGGCGTCGAGGGCGACCATCTGGCCTTCAAGAACGAGTGACCGAATCTTTCCCCATGTTCCGCGCCGCTGCCGCGGGCCTTCGTGCCCGCGACGGCGGCGCGTTTGTTGGTGTCCGCCGGCCTGTGCGCGCCAGGGCTGCCGTGGCCGTCTTTCCTGTCAGCCGTCCCGTCATTCCTGTCAGCCGTTTAGGATTTCGCGTCAGCCGTCCTGTTCTTGCGGGCGGGACGGTTCCCCGCCCGGTGTCCCCGGCCGCATTCGCTGGGGCTAAGCGGGCGTTTTCTCGTCCTTTTCGGCTTTTTTTAGATTATATGGAGGATTTTATAAGACGGCCGGTGAGGATTTTCGTATCTTCGCACCGCATTCCGAAAGGATATAGCAACGTAATTTTTTTCATAATAGGTGTTAGTAAGAGAGACGCGGTCTTTGTGAAAAGGCGGCGTCCTTTTTTGTGTCCCTGTGGCGGGCGTCACGTGAGCGGGTCGGGGAGGACGAGCCGGGCGATGTGGGCGCACGCCTCGGCGTCGGCTAGGGCGTGGTGGTGATGCGTGAGGTCGAAACCGCAGCGGGCGGCCACGGTGGCGAGCCGGTGGTTGGGCAGCGAGCGGCCGAAGAAACGCCGCGAGGCGCGGCAGGTGCAGCGGAACACGTAGCCGGGATAGGGGAGACCGTAAGCCGCGAACACGGCGCGGAGGCATCCCTCGTCGAAAGGGCTGTTGTGTGCCACGAGCGTCAGGCCCGCGATGCGCGGCGCAATGTCGCGCCACACTTCGGGGAATGGCGGCGCTTCGGCCGTGTCCTGCAAGGTGAGGCCGTGCACCTGCGTGTGGAAGCGGGAATAGTATTCGGGCACGGGGCGGATGAGGCGGTAGATGCGGTCGGCCACTTCGCCGTGGCGCACCACGACGACGCCCACGCTGCACACGCTGCTGGCTTCGCGGTTGGCTGTCTCAAAGTCGATGGCGGCAAAATCTTTCATGTCGGTCGGCGGTTGGTGTGTCGCTTGCAAAGCTACGAAAAAAACGGGAAAGCCGCCGGCGGTCGCTCGGGCTGTGGCGGCGGTGTTCCGGGTGTCACAAGTGGCGCCTCTACGGGTAATGTGTCTGCCGAAAATCCTGCGGCTTTTCGTCCGCTTCCCACTCGTTTGCACTATCTTTGCAGCCGTTATTTCAGAAACAGCAGAAAATCATTCGGATGAAGACATTGAAATTTTTGGCGCTCGGGCTGGCGTTTGCCGCAGGGCAGAGCCTTTTTGCCGCCGAGCCTGACACGGTGGCGCTCACGCCGGTGACGCAGCACGAGACGGCCACTGTGAAAAAGAAACACACCCTCGAATTTACCGTGAACGTGCAGCTGCCGGCCGACGAGGACAGCCGCCTCTATGCCCCGGTGCGGTCGTGGGCAATGGGCCTGCTCTTCGGGCAGACGGGGCTCACCCTCGACGACACGACCGGCTCGGCGGGCGAAGTGGCAGAGCGGATGGCCAAGGCTTACGTCAAGCGCGGAAAGGCGGAAATAGCCGACCTCGCCAAGATGGCCCGTCGCGACGGAACCGACAGCCGGTTCAACTACGCCTTCGACCTTTCGGTGCAGCGTGTCTACGAGACGCGGCGCTTCATCACCTTTGTGGCCGAGACGTATAATTATGCCGGAGGGGCGCACGGCGTGCAGACCCGCGTTTATGCCACGTTTGTCAAGGCCAGCGGCCATCGCCTGACGTGGGACGACATCATCCTGCCGAAGCGCAAGGCGAAGTTTTGCGGCCTCGTCACCGACGGCTTGCAGGACTTCTTCGGTGTGAAGGGCTTTGCCGCCTTGAAAGAACGCCTGTTGGTGGAGGGAAAAGTCAGCCGCACGTCGTTCCCCCTTCCGAAGAACGGACCCGGACTGCTCGAAGACGGCCTGCGCGTGCAGTATGAGGCCTATGAAATAGCTCCCTACGCGGCCGGGCAGCCCCTGTCCGTCGTGCCATACAGCGCCATGCGCGGCGTGTGGAGCAAGATGGGTGTCAGCATATGGAGGTGAGGCTTATGGACACACCGAAACCCTCCGCGTGGAGCGAGACCGTAGTGCTCGTCGACGCTGACTACCTGGACAGCGTGGCTTTCGACCTGATTGTCAATTTCGAGCGGATGCTCGAACGGCGCGTGCCGCCGGCCGACCTGGCGCGTTGGCTCGACTGCGCCGTGCTCGACGGCGGTCTGCGTCCCGGCGACAACGCCGTGCAGGCCGTGTTCCTCCACGGCAAGGAGCGTGAGGCGTTCGAAAACTTCGCGCCGGCGCGCTATGCCGACGAACTCGACGGAAAGGCGTTCCGCGACAACTTGGGGGAGTTCACACTCCACTCCTTTGCCGTCGAAGACATCGTCTCGACGGCCGACTTCTACGTGCAGTCGCTCGAAACGCTGCTTGCCGCCCCGGCGGTGAAGCGCCTGGTGCTCGTGCCCGACATGGACGCTTACGGGGCGCAGGTGCGCCGTGCGCTGGCAGCCTCACAAGGAAAGGAGACGACCCTGCTGGCCATGTCGCCACAGCCCGGCGGCGGATTTGCACAGGAAATACTGGGCTATTCGCTCATGAACGCACTCGGCATCCGCTCCGACGAACTCCGTTGAGCCCGACGCGTCGCCCGCTGCCCGGTGGCGCCGGACTGGGACGGCGACCCGTGAAGACGGACGCAGCGACAGGAAAAACTGTCGCTGCGTCCGTCTTTTCAGTCAGCCGTCCTGCTCGGGCACAGGCCGGCCCGCCCGCCTCCCGGAGGCTCCTACAACCCACGTCGGCACGATGCGCGGCCCGTTCCGGTTCAGGCAAGAAAAAAGGCCGTTATCTCTTGCCCCGTCGCCCGCCTTTTCGTATCTTTGTTGCACGAAGATAGGATGCGGCTCGGCCAAGCCACGAAGAAAGCGAGGCTTTCTCTTGTCTCGGCGCTCGCCTTTCACTATCTTTGTTGCACGAAGATAGGATGCGGCTCGGCCAAGCCACGAAGAAAGCGGGGCTTTCTCTTGTCTCGGCGCTCGCCTTTCACTATCTTTGCGGTATCATCAACCAAACAACCAGACAGAACAGAAAAATGGGAAAAGTCTTAATCATCGGCGCCGGCGGCGTAGCCACCGTGGCAGCCCATAAAGTGGCTCAGAACGCAGACGTGTTTACGGACATCATGATAGCCAGCCGCACGAAGTCGAAGTGCGACGCCATCGTCAAAGCCATCGGCAATCCTGCCATACAGACCGCGCAGGTGGACGCCGACGACGTCGACCAGCTCGTCCAGCTCTTCGAAAGTTTCCGCCCCGACTTGGTGATGAACCTGGCTCTCCCGTATCAGGATCTCACCATCATGGAAGCCTGCCTGCGCACCGGCGTGAGCTACCTCGACACGGCAAACTACGAGCCCAAGGACGAAGCACACTTTGAGTACAGCTGGCAGTGGGCCTACCGCGAGCGTTTCGAGCAGGCCGGCCTTACGGCTATCCTCGGCTGCGGTTTCGACCCCGGGGTGACGAGCATCTTCACCGCCTATGCCGCCAAGCATTACTTCGACGAGATCCAGTATCTCGACATCGTCGACTGCAACGCCGGCGACCACCACAAGGCTTTCGCCACGAACTTCAATCCCGAGATAAACATCCGCGAGATCACGCAAAAGGGTCTCTATTGGCAGGATGGCAAGTGGGTGGAGACCGAGCCGCTCGAAATCCACCGCCCGCTCACTTACCCGAACATCGGGCCGCGCGAGAGCTACCTGCTTCACCACGAGGAGATCGAGAGCCTCGTCAAGAATTATCCCTCCATCCGCCGCGCACGTTTCTGGATGACTTTCGGCCAGGAGTATCTCACCCACCTGCGCGTCATCCAGAACATCGGCATGGCCAGCATCAAGCCCATCAATTACAACGGCATGGAGATTGTCCCCTTGCAGTTCCTCAAAGCCGTCCTGCCCAATCCCCAGGACCTCGGTGAGAATTATGACGGCGAGACCAGCATCGGCTGTCGCATCCGTGGCCTCAAAGACGGCAAGGAACACACCTATTACGTCTACAACAACTGCTCGCACCGCGCCGCCTACGAAGAGACGGGCATGCAGGGCGTCAGCTACACCACCGGCGTGCCCGCCACGATCGGCGCGCGCCTCTTCATGCTTGGCCAGTGGAAGCGTCCGGGCGTGTGGAACGTCGAGGAGTTCGATCCGGATCCCTTCATGGACGAACTGAACAAGCAAGGCTTGCCTTGGCACGAGATCCACGACGGCGACTTGGAGTTTGAGTATTGACCCCCACACCTCCCGAACAATGGAAACAGGAGACAAGGTTCCCGAAGTGCTCGGCTTCGACGCCGAAGGCCGCGAGGTGCGCCTCGCCGACTATGCCGGGCGCAGGCTGGTGCTCTACTTCTATCCCAAGGACAACACCCCGGGATGCACGGCGGAGGCCTGCAGCCTGCGCGACCACTACGACGAACTCCGCGCCGCCGGCTATGAGGTCGTCGGGGTGAGTGTGGACAGCGCCGCGTCGCACCAGCGGTTCAGCGCCAAGCATGCGCTCCCCTTCCGGCTCGTGGCCGACACGGACAAGAAGCTCGTCGAGACGTTCGGCGTCTGGGCCGAAAAGAAGATGTGCGGACGCACCTACATGGGCACGGTCCGGACCACGTTCATCATAGCTCCGGACGGCCGCATCGAGCGCATCATCGGTCCGAAAGAAATCAAGACAAAAACGCACGGCGAGCAACTGCTCGGCCTCGGTGCGTAACCCCAACACGCAACCCTATTTATGGCAACAGAACCCAATAACGAAAAACTCAAAGCCCTGCAAGCCGCAATGGCCAAAATCGAAAAGGACTTCGGCAAGGGCTCCATCATGAAGCTCGGCGACGAGCATGTCGAGAACGTAGAGGTCATCCCGACCGGCAGCATCTCTCTGAACGCCGCACTCGGAGTGGGCGGATATCCCAAAGGCCGCATCATCGAAATCTATGGCCCCGAGAGCTCCGGAAAGACCACCCTCGCCCTCCATGCCATCGCCGAGGCGCAGAAAGACGGCGGCGTGGCCGCCTTCATCGACGCCGAACACGCCTTCGACCGCTTCTATGCCGCCAAACTGGGCGTCGATGTGAACAACCTGCTCATCTCGCAGCCCGACAACGGCGAACAGGCTCTCGAAATCGCCGACCAGCTCATCCGCTCGTCGGCCATCGACATCATCGTTGTCGACTCTGTGGCCGCCCTCACGCCGAAAGCTGAAATCGAGGGCGACATGGGCGACAACAAGGTCGGTCTCCAAGCCCGCCTGATGAGCCAGGCGTTGCGCAAACTCACCTCGACCATCAGCAAGACGAACACAACCTGCATCTTCATCAACCAACTGCGCGAGAAGATCGGCGTCGTCTTCGGCAACCCCGAGACAACCACGGGCGGAAATGCCCTGAAATTCTACGCCAGCGTGCGCCTCGACATCCGCAAGGTGACGACCATTAAGGACGGCGACACCCCCATCGGCAACCTCGTGCGCGTCAAGGTCGTCAAGAACAAGGTGGCACCTCCTTTCCGTAAGGCCGAGTTCGAGATCACCTTCGGCGAAGGCATCTCGCACGTCGGCGAGATCGTCGACCTCGGCGTCGAGTTGAACCTCATCAAGAAGAGCGGATCGTGGTACAGCTACGGTGAAACCCGCTTGGGTCAGGGACGCGACGCCGTCAAGAAAATGCTGGCTGACAACCCCGAGCTGTGCGACGAGCTCGAAACCCAAATAGCACAGTCGTTACTCGAAAATCAAGATTGAACTTATTAAATAACATAACGCTATGAAACCTACACTATTCCTGCTGGCTGCCGGCATGGGCAGCCGTTACGGTGGTTTGAAACAGTTAGACGGTCTGGGCCCCAACGGCGAGACGATCATGGACTACTCCATCTATGACGCCATCCACGCCGGGTTCGGAAAGCTGGTCTTTGTCATCCGTAAGGACTTCGAACAGGATTTCCGCGACAAGGTGCTCAGCAAGTACGAGGGCCATATCCCGTGCGAGCTTGTCTTCCAGTCGCTCGATGCCCTGCCCGAGGGTTTCACCTGCCCGGAAGGCCGCACGAAGCCTTGGGGCACCAATCATGCCGTAATGATGGGTGAAAACGTCATCCACGAACCCTTTGCCGTCATCAACTGCGACGACTTCTACGATCGCGACGCCTTCCGCGTGATGGGCAAGTTCCTGAGCGAGCTGCCCGAGGGTGCGAAAAACACCTACGCCATGGTGGGTTTCCGCGTGGGCAACACGCTCTCGGACAGCGGTACCGTGTCGCGCGGCATTTGCGAGAAGAACGAGAAGGGCTATCTCACGTCAGTCGTTGAGCGCACCAAGATCCAGCGTTTCGACGGTGTGGTGAAATACCTTGACGACAACGAGGAGTGGGTGGCCATTCCCGACACGACGCCCGTGTCGATGAACTTCTGGGGCTTTACGCCGGATTATTTCGCGTACAGCAAGGAGTTCTTCAAGACCTTCCTGAGCGATCCGAAGAACATGACGAACTTGAAGAGCGAGTTCTTCATCCCCTTGATGGTGGACAAACTCATCACCGACGGTACGGCCACGTGTGAGGTGCTCGACACCGAGAGCAAGTGGTTCGGCGTGACTTATCCCGAAGACCGTCCGGCTGTTGTCGAGAAGTTCAAGAAACTCGTTGAGGACGGCGTTTATCCCAACAAACTGTTCTAAGCGAAAGCGTAAAAAAGAAAGCGGCTGTCCCCGAACCGGGACAGCCGCTTTCTTTATGCTTGCCACGAGTTTCCGCAATGCGGTCGGGATGGCCGGCAGTGTGAGCGCAACGCAGCCTGAGCTGGCTCAATCGGACGGAATCCTGGCGGTAAAACAGGCGAGTCCCGCCGCTCGCTCTCGGCCTGTCTCTTATACACATCTCCGAGCCCACGAGAC
>DVNY01000125.1 GCA_018714085.1 Candidatus Caccomonas pullistercoris | reverse complement strand
AGATGTGTATAAGAGACAGGGATGATAGCGTCACTCACACGACGCCATGAGTTGTAGGTGCTGCCCGCCTGTCCCGCAAGCATCATGTTCTCGCCATACGACAGGCCGTTGGTCATCTGGTAAGGCCATTCGAGGGCTTCGACTTTGGCGATGTGGTCGGCCGGAGCGTCGACATTCCACGCCACCTCCATCTGGAAGCACTTGTTGCGCAGGTCGCCGGCGACGGCGGCGGCATAGATGAGCTCTTCGCGGGCCGTCAGGTTGTTCAGCCCGGGGTCGGGGCTGTTGAGGCTGGCCGCCGTGCGGTTCTGCCCGTCACGGAAGAGGATGTACTCAATGCCGTGGAAACCCAGAAGCGCCGGGCCGAGGTTCACACCGGCATACTCATCACCATTCTCACCGGCCATGGCGTTGATCTGGCTGCTGTTGGAAAGCGCGGTTTTGAGCATGTCGAGGTCAAGAGGCCACGTGTCGATATGCGGGTCGATTCCGAAATCCGTGGCAGCGCCGAAAAGGAACGCCTCGCTCGTCTCATAGTTTGCGCGGGCATGAAGGAATACAGTGCACGCGGCGTCAATCTCATCCTGCGTAACGGTTTCTCCGCCCATCACCTTGTCACGCATGGCAGTCAGCTGGTCTGCCAAGATGGCCGTACTGTCAGCCAACATCCGATAGGTGGGATAAAGCGTGGCGTCCAAGTACTGCTGCGCGAACGTCTTGATTTCCTGCTCGTCGGCCGTCAGTTGCCCGGGCTGTTCGCCACCTCCGTCCGCGTCATCGCTGCACGACGACAGGCCAAAAGCCGACACTGCCGCAAAAACGGCGAAGAGAGTTGTTCTAAATACTTTGTTCATAATGCTAAACGTGTTAAGTTGAATAATGAGAAGTTAGCTTCACTTTGTAAAGAAACCGGCATACGCCACGCCCAGCGAGACCGAAGGCTCGTCGTTATATTGGCTGTGGAGGAAGCGGTGCGAGAACTCGCCCTTGATGACGACCTCGGGAATGGGATAGTAATTCAGGCCGACCGCCAGGCGGTGTTTCTCGGTGTAGGGGTAATCGGTTGTGGCGCCTGTGGCTGGACGGTAGCTGTCGTAGTACTCGTAGCGGGCGAAGAGGTACATGCGCTGCGCCTTTTCGCGGAGCTTCTTGATTTGTGAAAAGAAATCGTAGCCCGCCTCCGCGCCGAAGGCCACAGCTTGGTCGCCAACGTGCGAACGGGCGTTGGGCGAGTTCGTCGGTTGGTTGACGTTGATGGCATTGATGTGGTCGGCGTCGGAGAGATGACCGTAATCGAGACTGCCACGAACCACCCAGTTATGCGCGTCGTAGTGAAAATCGAACGAGCCGATGGCCACGGCGCCCTTCACCTGGTAGTGCGAACCCGTCATGGTCTCGTAGGTGTTGTTGATACTGTG
Source organism: Candidatus Caccomonas pullistercoris (assembly GCA_018714085.1). GTDB lineage: Bacteria > Bacteroidota > Bacteroidia > Bacteroidales > Bacteroidaceae > Alloprevotella > Alloprevotella pullistercoris. Next base: position 51,679 of record DVNY01000125.1, on the reverse strand, counting down.
CCCGTAGTATGCGCTCAGCCCCAGACGGAGCCCGGGTACGGAATAATTGTCCACACGGGCGGCGACGGCATATTTGTTGGCTACGTCGAACTCATAGGGCGACTTTGTTCCGCCCTGTATCCAGTTCGCGGCTGAAAATTGGAGCGCGTCGAGCCCCGCAAGGAATTGCGCCTCATAGCGCCACGCGCCATGGCGTCCCCAAAGGCTGACGCCCGTCTGGTGCCAGGTGCAGGGAAAGATAGTGGCCTCGCCCTCGGGGCGATAGACGGTGAAGTATTCCGTCGGTTCGTGATGGGCATTGGTCAGGCCAATGGGCACCACGATGTGGCCGATCTTGACGTTCAGTTCGGGCCAAAAGGTCTTCTGGATCCAGAGTTGTTCCAACTCGACTTCTCCGCCCTTCTCGGTCTCTTGTTCCCACTCGCCCCCTTCTTCGGTTTCCTTCTCATAGGCTGCGCCCGAGCCTCCGTGTTCGAACTCGATCTCGCTGCCCATCTTCCATCCCTTGCCGAAATCGTAAGAGAGGTAAACCACGGCGTGGGGAATGTCGAACCGCCCATGGTTCTTACGGTCGCTCTTCACATGGCTCGGCTGATACTTATATACATTGTCGCTGTAAAAATTGCGGGTATAGGCTACCTCCGCATAGCCCCCCACCTGGAAGCGCGACCGGGTCGCGCGGGTTTCTTCGGCTTGGGTTTGGGCGCTGGCCTCAACTCCGCCGAGACAGGCGAGGAGCACGGCGCCGCCTAGTGTCTTAGTGATAAACTTCATACCTGTACTGTTAAAATTTGCTGGCAAAAGTACAGGGATCTTCAAGCAGACACAATACTGCCTTTGGGGGATATTCCGCCGCCCCGCGGGCGGGGGCGGCGATGCCCCTCACACTGCAAGACGGAGAATACCCACATGTGGGGATTGCCCATGTAGGGGGAAATGACTTACTTTGCGCGCATTCCGAAAAAAGCAAGACTATGACCGTAAGCAACTACAAAGAGACGGACCGGATGAGCGACGTGATCAGCGACGAGTTCCACCTGCTCCAGATGCTCAGCCGCTTCGGCATCCCGCTGGGTTTCGGCGAAAAGACGATCAGGGAGGTCTGCGACGAGGCCGGCGTGGACTGCGACACGTTCCTCGTCGTGGCCAACTACATCAAAAGCGGCGACCCCGGCGTGGCCCTGCACGCGGGGAGGGTCTCGGTGGGCTCGCTGATGTCCTACCTGCGCCAAGCGCACGACTACTTCCTGGGCTTCGAACTGCCCGCCATACGCCGCAAGCTGCTCGAGGCGCTCGACTGCTCGCAGCGCGACGACGTGGCCCTGCTGATCCTCAAATTCTATGATGCCTACATGAACGAGGTACGCGCGCACATGGAACTTGAGAACCGGAAGATATTCACCTACGTCGACCGACTGATGGCCGGCGAAAAGACCGGGGGATACGAGATCGCACAGTTCGCCCGCAATCATGAGAACATCAACAAGAAGCTGCAGGAGCTCAAGAATATCATCATCCGCTACTACGTCCCACAGGGCGACGCCAACCTGCTGAACGCCGTGCTCTTCGACATCTTCAACTGCGAGAAGGACCTCTTCACGCATTGTGAGGTAGAGAACCTCCTGTTCGTGCCCGCCGTCGAACTGCTGGAACGGAAGGTGGCCTGCCGTCCCGGCGGACCGCACGCCGCAGCCCCCACCGGAGGCGAGGCCGGGCGCGAGGAGCTCAGCGAGCGGGAACGCGAAGTGGTGGCCTGCGTGGTCAAGGGGATGACGAACAAGGAGACGGCCGAGCAGCTCTACATCTCGCTGAACACGGTGCTGACGCACCGCAAGAACATTGCCCGCAAGCTGCAGATCCGCTCCGTGGCGGGACTGACCATCTACGCCATCGTAAACAAGCTGGTGAACATCGACGAGGTCAAGGCCACGTGAGGCCCCGGCCGCCCGGCGTTCGCCTCGCCATGAAAACAAAAGAGCCCCCGCAGGGAATGGGTCCCTGCGGGGGCGTATTGTCTCCCCCCGCCCATGCTACCAACCGGCCGACGGTCTGGGAGAGCGGGGAGCGTGGGGTCAGGCGCGGGCGCCGTATTGCTGGTCGAGGTTGAAGATAGCCGTATCGCCCATCTTGCGGATGCGATCGACGATGCCAGAGGCCGTGGCCTCTTCTTCGACCTGCTCGCGGACAAAGGTCCAAAGAAAGTCTTGCGTGGCCTTGTCGCCCTCGGCAATGGCGAGGTCGAGCAATTCGTCGATCCACCGCGACACCTTGCACTCATGCTCGTAGACCTGCTCGAACACTTCAAGCGGCGACTTCCACGCCTCGGGCACGATGTCCACCTTGCCCACACGGGCTTTTCCGCCGCGCTTGATCAGGTAGTCGGCCATCGCGTAGGCGTGCTCGGTTTCTTCTTGCGACTGCTTCTTCATCCAGTTGGCGAAACCGTTAAAACCCTCCATGTCGAAATAGAAAGCCATCGACAGATAAAGGTTGGCAGACCAAAGCTCGCGCGATATCTGCCCGTTGATTGCATCTTGTAACTTTTCTGAAATCATAATACTTAAATGTTAGAATGGTTGCACAAGACGCAACAAATTGCGTACCACGACAGCGTGCGGGAGGCAATTTCCGGAAAAATTGTCAGGATGGCAGCCGCGCCCGGCACGGAGATGAAAACGCGCCCATCCCGCCGGAAAAATTCCGGACGCTGCGACAGAAATCCCGTTCAGTGCGACAAAGTCCATTTCACAGTGCGAAATGAACTTTGTCAGTGCGCACGCGAATCCTGTCGCTGCTCACGACGAGTTGCAGACCGCACCGCCATGTTTTGAGCGGCACTCGGGAGTGCCGGCCCCGAAATCCTCCGGCCTTCAGGCCGCCGTTCCGCTCGTTTGCACTATCTTTGCATAAAAAACAAAGCAGGACAGGAAGAACCTATAATATATTTATATAATGTGTACCACCCCGTCAGGAGTTGAACTCGTCAACAAGTATTTTCCCAACCTCACCGCGGAGCAGCGGGCACAGTTCGGTGCGCTGGGCGCCCTCTATGCCGACTGGAACCAGAAGATCAACGTCATCTCGCGCAAGGACATCGACAACCTCTACATCCACCACGTACTCCACTCCCTCGGCTTGGCCAAGGTGATCACGTTCCGCCCCGGAACGGCGGTCATGGACGTCGGCACGGGGGGCGGATTCCCGGGCATCCCCTTGGCCATCCTCTTTCCGGACGTCACGTTCCACCTCGTCGACAGCATCGGGAAGAAAATCCGTGTCGCACAAGAGGTGGCGCAGGCCATAGGCCTCGCTAACGTGACCTTCGCCCACGAGAATGTCAAGGAGGAGAAGCGGAAGTTCGACTTCGTGGTCAACCGCGCCGTGATGGACCTCAGCGAAATGTGCCGCCTTGTGCGGAAAAACATCCGGCGCGAGCAGCACAACTCCCTGCCCAACGGGCTTTTCAGCCTGAAAGGCGGCGACCTCAGCGAGGAACTCCGCCCCTTCGGGAAACGCGCCCTGACGTGGAACCTGAAAGACTATTTTGAGGAAGACTTCTTCGAGACGAAACACGTGGTCTACGTGATGCTCGAATAACCCGTTACCACTGCGCCATGATAGAGATAAAAACGTTCACCGTCAACATGATCGAAGAGAACTGCTACGTTGTCTCCGACCCTACGGGCGAAGCGGTCATCATCGACTGCGGCGCCCTGACACCTGAGGAGCAGGACGAGATCTACTCGTACATCCGCACAAAGAGCCTCACACTGAAACACCTCATCTGCACGCACGCCCATTTCGACCATATCTTCGGCGTGGAATTCATCCACCGCACCTATGGCTTGCGCCCTGAGATGCACGCGGCCGACATGCCGCTCTATGCGCAGGCTGCCCAGCAGACAAGAGCCATCCTGGGGCAAGAAAGCTCATGGAGCCTCCCCCCGGTTGGGACAAAACTGGCTGGGGGCGACACCGTCACGTTCGGCAAACACCGGTTCGCCGTGATCGAGACGCCGGGCCACACACCGGGCGGCGTCTGCTTCCATTGTGCGGAAGAGGGCGTGCTTTTCAGCGGCGACAGCCTCTTCCAGTGCAGCATCGGTCGCACCGACCTGCCCGGCGGCGACGGCAAGGCCCTTGTCGACTCGCTCCGTTCGCGCATCCTCACCCTGCCGGAAGAGACGACGGTATGGCCCGGCCACGGTCCAGCCACGCACATCGGCTACGAGCGCAAATATAACCCCTATTTGCGGGCAAAGGCATAAACGCACGCAGGGCGCCTCCTTGCGAAAGCGCCCTGCGTACTTATATCTCAACAAGAATTACTTCAACTTCACGAGCACGTCGCCTGTGATTTCCTCGGTAGCAATCTTGTCCTCGCGAAGCAACCAGCCCAGACCCAGATAGAGGTCCTTGTCGGCACGATACTTCGTCACTTTCTTCAAATCCTTCACGCTGAGCTCTCCCCCGTTGTCGTTGAGAGCATTCCAAATTTTTCCGGCAGCTTCGCCTGCTTTCTCTTGTAACATAATGTGAATTTAGTTTTACTATGTCTTTATTTGCATTTTCGGCTGCAAAGGTAGTTATAAATTTCAGTTATTCTATTTTATCAATAGATATTAACGATTAAAACCACTTTTCCGCGCGTTTTTACTACAAAACTGTTTCAATGGACGCACTTTTACGCCCAATTCACCAAGCAAAGAGAGGATAGGCTTGCATCATCTCGCCCACCCGTGCGCGGACAGAGGCGATGACGGCCTCGTCTTCGGGGGCATTGAGCACTTCCTCGATAAAGCCGGCGACAAGGGCCATCTTGTCTTCTTTGAGTCCTCGCGTGGTGACAGCCGGGGTACCCAGGCGGATGCCTGACGTCTGGAAAGCACTCCTTGTGTCGAACGGCACCATGTTCTTATTCACCGTGATGTCGGCTTGCACCAAGGCTTTTTCGGCCACCTTGCCTGTCAGATCGGGATATTTGTCACGCAAGTCGACCAGTACGCAGTGATTATCCGTTCCTCCGCTGACCAGCGTGAATCCCCGTTTCATCAGTTCGTCGGCCAAAGCGGCGGCATTCTTCTTTACTTGCGCGGCATATTCCTTGAACGCAGGTTCCAGCGCCTCAGCGAAAGCGACTGCCTTGGCGGCAATGACATGTTCCAGCGGGCCACCCTGGATACCGGGGAACACGGCGCTGTTGAGCAATTGGCTCATCATCTTGACCTCGCCTTTCTTCGTCTTCTCACCCCATGGGTTTTCGAAATCCTTACCCATGAGGATGATGCCGCCGCGCGGTCCACGCAAAGTCTTGTGCGTCGTCGAGGTGACGATGTGGGCGTAACGGACCGGATTATCGAGCAAGCCTGCGGCAATAAGTCCGGCCGGATGGGCCATGTCGACCATGAAGAGGGCTCCGACGCTGTCCGCAATCTGCCGCATACGGGCATAATCCCACTCGCGGCAATAGGCCGACCCGCCACCGACGATGAGTTTCGGCCGATGCTCCTGAGCCAGCCGCTCCATTTCGTCATAATCGACACGCCCTGTCTCGCGGTCCAAATTATAGCCGACCGGATCATACAGGATGCCGGACGTGTTCACACGCGAACCGTGCGAAAGATGGCCGCCTTGCTCCAAGTTCAGCCCCATGAAGGTGTCGCCGGGTTTCAGGCAAGCCAGGAAAACGGCTGCGTTGGCTTGGGCTCCCGAGTGGGGCTGCACGTTAGCATATTCCGCCCCGAACAGACGGCACACCCGCTCGATGGCCAGACTCTCGACCTTGTCCACGACCTCACATCCGCCATAATAGCGCTTTCCGGGATACCCTTCGGCATATTTGTTAGTCAGGCAAGACCCCATGGCCGCCATGACCTCGTCGCTCACGAAGTTCTCCGAAGCAATCAGTTCCAAGCCCCGCAATTGGCGTTGGTGCTCCTCCTCAATCAGGTCGAAGACCTTGTTATCTCGTTCCATACTCATTATTATAATAGTTTGACGTGATCGATGTTCTGCTCTTTCTCGCAATAAGCGCACTGGATGATGCCCCGTTCTTTGTCAACGACCTGGAAGACCGTAGTCATCGGCTCGTTGTTCGTGATGCACTTGGGGTTCCCACATTTGACCACACCGCGGACAACGTCTGGAAGTTCAACCTCTCTCTTCTCAACGACCTCATAGTCTTTGATGATGCAGAGCGAAACGTTCGGCGCCACCACGCTCAACTGGTTCAGTTCGGCGTCGGTGAAGTATTTGTCGGCTATTTTGATGATGCTTTTCTGCCCCATCTTGTGGCTTTTCAGGTTGATGCCCACCATGATGGAGGTCTTCACGTTTTCGAGGTGAAGCAAGTTGACAACCTCGAAGATCTTTGCGGGCGGTATGTGGTCAATGACGGTCCCGTTCTGGATGGCAGCCACTAACAGTTCTTCTCTTTTCATGCTTTTCAGTTTTTTGAAAGACTAACGAATGATGGTCTGGTCGCTTTTCACCTCGTCAAGGGTGATGCCGAGGACATCGCAAATGATGGCCTCGCGCGCATAGAGCCCGTTGCGCGCCTGGTCAAAATAGTAAGCGTGCGGATCATCGTCGACATCATAGGCTATCTCGTTCACGCGCGGCAGCGGGTGAAGTATCCTCATGTTTGGCTTTGCCTTTTTCAGCATCGAGGCACGCAAGATGTAGGTGTCCTTCACACGTTCATATTCCATCAGATCGGTGAATCGTTCACGCTGCACGCGCGTCATGTAAAGGATGTCGGCCTCGGCGATGCTCTCCTCGTCGAAGCGGCTGTCCTCGACAAAGCGGATGCCATGGGCGTGGCAGTAAAGCTTGTACTCATCGGGCATTGCCAACTCGGCCGGCGCCACGAAGTGGAACACGGGGTTGAAGTGGCGCATGGCCATCAGGAGCGAATGGACTGTACGCCCGTACTTCAAGTCGCCGATCAGGTAGATGTGCAGGTTTTCCAGCGTGCCCTGCGTCTTCTTGATTGAATACAAGTCAAGCATCGTCTGCGATGGGTGCTGGTTGGCCCCGTCGCCAGCGTTCACCACGGGCGTGGGCGTCACCTCGCTGGCATAGCGTGCCGCCCCTTCGAGATAGTGGCGCATCACGATGACGTCTGCATAATTGCTCACCATTTTGAGCGTGTCTTTCAGCGTCTCGCCTTTCGACGAGCTCGTCACCTTCGGGTCGGTGAAACCGATCACCCGCGCCCCCAAGCGGTTGGCCGCCGTCTCGAACGACAGGCGCGTGCGCGTGGACGGCTCGAAGAATAAGGTCGCCACGACTTTCCCCTCCAACAGGCGGCGGTTCGGGTGTTTCTCGAACTCCGACGCCATCTCTATCAAATACTCTATCTTGTCGCGCGTCAGGTTGGCAATCGTCACCAGACTCCTATTTCCCTCCATAACTTCTGTGTCATTTGTTGTGTTCTACGTATTTAGCCGTAAAATTAGGCATAAAAAACCAAACACCCCCTGCCCTCGGCCAGCTTTTTGCCCCAATTGATTATAAAACTAAAAAAAGACGAATAAAACTCACAACGAAAGGCCAATCAGGAATTTATCCGTATATTTGCCCCACACCACTTAAAATGACTAAGACAATGGACAAACTCAAAGGAAGCAAGACCGAGAAAAACCTCATGGAAGCTTTTGCAGGCGAATCCATGGCCCGCAACAAATACAGCTACTACGCTTCGAAAGCCAAGAAAGACGGATACGTCCAAATAGCTGCCCTGTTCGAGGAAACGGCCAACAACGAGAAGGAACACGCAAAGATCTGGTTCAAGCTGCTCCACGACGGCATCGGTACCACCGAGGCCAACCTGAAAGACGCCGCCGAAGGCGAAAACTACGAGTGGACCGACATGTACGCCCGCTTTGCGAAAGACGCGCGCGAGGAAGGTTTCGACCACATTGCCGACCTCTTCGAAATGGTCGGTGCCATCGAGAAAGAGCACGAGGAGCGTTACCGCAAACTGCTGTCCAACATTGAGAAGGGCCTCGTCTTCTCGAAAGACGGCGACTGCATCTGGCAGTGCAGCAACTGCGGCCACATCGTCGTAGGCAAGAAAGCGCCCGACGTATGCCCCGTTTGCGCACACCCCCAAAGCTACTTCCAGGTACGTGCTGAAAACTATTGACCGCATCTGCCGGATTATGACTTCTCACCAGCCGGTCGAGCCTGAGCGCCCAACCGGCTGCTTTGTTTCACTTATATTATACGTATGATTTCCTACTGGATTATCTTTATCGTCTTCGCGCTGGCCAGCTACGCTGTCGGGGCCAGCTTGCAACGCAAATTCAAACGCTATTCTGCCGTCCCCGTCGACTCCGGCCTGACCGGGCGCGAAGTAGCCGAAAAGATGCTTCGCGACAACGGCATCTACGACGTGACAGTCACATCTACCCCTGGCCATCTCACAGACCATTACAATCCCGTCAGCAAGACCGTCAACCTGAGCGAAAGCGTCTACAACACGAACAGCATAGCCGCCGCGGCCGTCGCCGCCCACGAATGCGGCCACGCCGTGCAGCACGCCCGCGCCTACGCCCCGCTCCAGATGCGTTCGGCCCTGGTGCCGGTCGTCTCGTTTGCCTCGAATTGGGTGCAATGGATATTACTCATCGGCATTTTCACCATTAACTTGTTTCCCGGCGTCATGCTGTTCGGCATTGTCCTTTTTGCATTGACCACACTATTCAGCTTCATCACGCTGCCAGTCGAGATAGACGCCAGCCGCAGAGCCTGTGCGTGGCTTGAAACGGCAGGCATCACGTCACCGCGCAACCACAGCATGGCCGTCGACGCCCTGCGCAGTGCTGCCTACACTTATGTAGTGGCCGCTCTCGGCTCTTTGGCCACGCTGGTCTACTACGTCCTGATGTTCCTCGGCGGTTCGCGCGACGAATAACCGCCCGGAAACATTCGGCAAACCCTCCCAAGCGCCTTTCATACGGGCGCTTTTTTCATGTCCAACATTTGGAAAAACAGGCGTAGTGACAGACAGGACGGGAACTGCGACAGAAAAAACTGTCGCAGTTCCCGTTTTTTCCCGCAGGGCATGTGTTTTTTCCCGGATTCTACGGACTGAAGGTGGAGCTGGTTTCGCGATTCCGTTTTTTATTCCTAACTTTGTGCGCCATGAAAACCAAGGTTCTCATCACACTGACACTCTGCGTGCTGGCCTTTCCCGCAAAGGGCCAACGCAACACCCCGATCTCCAGCAGCATACGGACGCTGCGCACGTTCGTGGCCGAGCGTCCGACCGCCCCTCCCATCATTGAGCTGAACGGCGACGAACATATCGCGGTGGAGTTCGACCATCTCACACATGAATACCACCGTTTTCTCTACCGCATCGAACACTGCGACGCTGACTGGAATGTGAGTGAGGACCTCTTTGAAAGCGACTACATATCGGGCAACAACGGCGAGGAACCCATTGACCAAGAGGCACAGAGCCTGAACACCATGCAACAATACACCCACTACGCCCTGCGCCTGCCCAACGAACGGATCGATATCACCCTGGCCGGAAACTACCGGCTCACCCTCATTGATGACACTGAGGGCGAGCCGCGTCCGGTGGCGCAAGCCTTCTTCACGGTGGTGAACCCCAAAGTAGTCATTGCGGCCACGGCATCGACGGACACGGAGATCGACCGCAACGACACCCACCAGCAACTCACAGTCAGGTTGAATTTCAATCAGCTCAACGTGCGTGACCCCCGCAAAGAGCTGAGCATCGTTGTCCTCCAAAACCGACGCTACGACAACGCAGCCATCCGCCCCACAGCGACGGCCGTGGCTCCCTCTGCCCTCCTGTGGGAACACTCGCGCGAACTCATCTTTCCCGCCGGTAACGAATACAGGAAATTCGAACTGCTCAGCACGCGGCGCGGCAATTTCGGTGTCGACCGCGTCCGATGGTTCGACCCCTACTACCACGCCACGCTCTTCGTTGACGAGCCCCGCCGCAACTACCTTTATGACGAAGACCAGGACGGCCTCAGCGTCATCCGCACCACGGACGGCGCCGACCCCGACACGGAGGCGGACTATGTGTTCGTCCACTTTGCCCTCCGCACGCCCCGGCGCGACGACGGCGACTTTTACCTGAACGGGAACTGGACCGACGACAGGCTCGACGCCCAATGGCGCATGGCCTACGACGAGGCGTCCGGCTGCTACACGGCTGCCCCGCTCCTGAAACTGGGCTATTACAGCTACCAATACCTCTTCGTCCCCCACGACCGACCCGGCACGGGGTTCACGGCCCCGGCGGAGGGCGACTATTATCAGACCGAGAATGAATACACCATCGTGGCCTACTACCGCGCGCAAGGAGCGCGCTACGAAGAACCCGTAGGCGCACTGACCTTCAAATTCAAGTCCCAATGACCCAGACGACTGCCCGCATGAACATCGTTTTCCTCGACGGCTACACGCTCAATCCGGGCGACATGGAGTGGACGCTGTTCGAACGCTTCGGGAACTTCACCGCCTATGACCGCACGAGGCCCGAAGACGTCCTTCAGCGTGCCCGCGAAGCCGACATCCTCATCGTCAACAAGACCCGCCTGACGGCGGAACACTTCGACCAGCTCAGCCGCCTGCGCCTTGTCTGCGTGGCAGCCAGCGGATACGACGTGGTCGACATCCGCGCAGCGCGCTCGCACGGCGTCCCCGTCTGCAACGCCGCCGGATACGGCACCGAAAGTGTCGCCCAGCTAACGATGGCCCTCCTGCTCGAAGCCACCAGCCATGTGGGCGAATATGCCGCGGCCAACCGAGCAGGGATGTGGAGCCGCAGCGAGGATTTCTGTTGCTGGAACGAACCACTCACGGAACTCAGCGGGAAGACGATGGGCATCGTCGGTTTCGGCCATATCGGCAGCGCGGTAGCCCGCCTCGCACACGCTTTCGGGATGCACATCGTCGCCCACACGTCGAAATCCCCGAACGCGCTCCCCGCATACGTCGTGCCGGCAAGCCTCGACAAACTTTTCGCCGAGAGCCACGTGGTCAGCCTGAACTGCCCGCTGACGGCCGGGAACCGGGCATTCGTCAACGCAAAACTTCTCGCGGGATGCCGCCCGGGCCTGCTGCTCCTGAACACAGCGCGTGGCGGGCTCATCGACGACACAGCCGTGGCCGACGCCCTGCGGACGGGGCGCCTCGGGGCATATTGTTGCGACGTCCTCTCGGAAGAGCCGCCCCGTGCCGACCATCCCCTGCTGGCCGCCCCGCGCTGCTATGTCACCCCCCACGTCGGCTGGGCTACGCTCGAAGCACGTCAACGCCTCATTGAGACCATTGCCGACAACATCCGTAATTTCATGGACGGACACCCCACCAACGTAGTCAACCCTTAAATCCTCCCCCAGCTACCATGGCCATCGACATCGCCTCTACCTTGGAACTCCCCACGTTCACCCAAATTCTGGACTTCGTCGGGACATTCGCATTCGCCATTTCCGGAATCCGGCTGGCCTCAGCCAAGCACTTCGACCTGTTCGGCGCCTACGTGGTCGGCCTGACCACGGCAGTCGGCGGCGGAACCATGCGCGACGTCATGCTCGGCCTCACGCCGTTCTGGATGACCAATTCGTTCTACCTCATCTGCTCGGCACTCGCCCTGCTGTGGGTGCTCATTTTCGGCAAGCAACTGATCCGGCAAGAAGTGACCTGGTTCCTTTTCGACACCATCGGCCTGGCGCTTTTCACCATTGTCGGCATTGAAAAAACACTCCAATGCGGACTGCCATGGTGGACAGCCATCATCATGGGGACGATGACCGGCGCGGCGGGCGGAATGCTGCGTGACGTGTTCATCAACGAAGTCCCCCTCATCTTCCGCAAGGAAATCTACGCCTTAGCCTGCGTCATCGGTGGAGCGGCCTACATCATCTGCCGCCATTACGGTTGCGATGAAATCGTCACCTCGTGCATGTGCGGCGGCACCGTCATCCTCATCCGCTGCTTGGCGGTGAAATACAAGCTCAGCCTGCCTACGCTCAAAGGCGAAGAAGCGGCTCCACAGAAGCAAAAGAAAAAAGAAAGGGAATAAAGAAGTGACACGGCCCGCACAATAAAGCAGCGTTCCGGCCGTTTGAACAAAAAGGAAAGGACCAGCAGACACACGCAAAAAATGATTGAATACATCCGGGGGACAGTGGCCGAACTCACTCCGACACAAGCCGTCATCGACTGCAACGGCGTAGGCTACGGGCTGTTCATCTCGCTTAACACATACTCCGCCATCCAAGGCAAGAAAGAAGCCCGCCTGTACGTCTACGAGGCCATACGCGAAGATGCCTACCAACTGTACGGCTTTGCGTCACGGCAAGAACGCGAACTGTTCTTGCTGCTCATCGGGGTGTCGAGCATAGGCGGGCAGACGGCGCGCACCGTGCTCTCGGCTTTCACGCCCGCCGAACTGTGTGATGCCATCCGGACAGAAAACGAACGTCTGCTGAAAAGCGTGAAAGGCATCGGCCCGAAAGCTGCCCAACGCATCATTGTGGAACTAAAAGACAAAATCGCATTGTCAGCGGCCAGCTCCGGCTCTTCGGTCGGAAGCACACTGAACGCAGACCACAAAGAAGTGTTCGAAGAAGCCGTCGCCGCCCTGACCATGTTAGGCTTCCCGCCTGCGGCCGTCCAAAAAACAGTGACGGCCATCGCGAAGAACGAGCCGTCTCTCCCGGTCGAACAAATCATCAAGCAGGCACTCAAAATGCTATAACCAGGTTTCCCTCATCTGTCAATGAAATTTTCTGTCCAACCTCTCATGCGTCACGCGTTGTTGATAGCGGCAGGCCTATACACTTTCGCCTGCCTGTCAGCCACGCCTTGGCTCCCCATGTTCCGCGGGGACGCCGCCCCCGGCGTGCATGGACAGAACGTTCCTGCCACTCCTCCAGACACCACAACGACGCCAAAGGCGAACGTCAAGCGCACTGTGGCGCGTACACAGGAAGACCTGAAAGACAAACATCCTGACCTGAAAGACCCGGAGAACCTGAGTTCCGAGACTACTTACGACGAAACAACAAACACCTACAAAGTCGGCACGAAACTGGGGCAGTCGTTTCTCGAAGCCCCATTCTATATGACGGCCGAGGAATACCAGGAATGGACCATGCGCCGTTCGTTGCAGGCATACTACCGGCAAAAAAACGAAGAAGAGTTTGCCAACGCAAAAGGGAAAGACAAATTCGACTTCACCGATATGAAATTCAACCTCGGGCCGGCAGAAAAAATCTTTGGTCCGGGCGGCGTGCAAATCAAGACACAAGGTTCGGCAGAACTGAAAATCGGAGCCAACACACGTAAGGTCGACAACCCGTCGCTGGCCGAACGCAACCGGAAAGTCTTTGGCTTCGACTTTGACGAACAGGTCAATCTGAACGTCACGGGAAAGGTGGGTGATAAAGTCAACCTAAACTTCAACTACAACACCGAGTCAACTTTCGACTTCGACGCCCAAAGCCTCAAATTGCGCTATGAAGGAAAGGAGGACGAGATCATCAAGCTCGTCGAGGCTGGCAATGTGTCGATGCCGACGAACTCGTCGCTCATCCGGGGGGCTTCGTCGCTTTTCGGCGTCCGGACAGACCTGCAATTTGGCAAGCTCAAACTGCAGGCCGTAGTCTCACAAAAGAAGTCAAGCAGCCAAAGCGTGTCTTCAAAAGGAGGCGTGCAATTGACGAACTACGAGTTCTCTGCCGACGACTACGAAGAGAACCGCCACTTCTTCCTCGCGCAATACTTCCGTGACCACTACGACGAGAATATGCGGCACATACCGAACATCATGTCGGGCATCAACATCAACCGCATCGAAGTGTGGGTCACGAACAAGACCGGAACGTCCACGAACACCCGTAACGTCGTTGCCTTCACGGACTTGGCAGAAAGCGACAAAATCAGTAACCCCATGTGGACAGGAACAGGTGGCACGGGCCTTCCGGCCAACTCCGCAAACAACCTGTATGCCACAGCCACGACCACTTATGCCGCCGCGCGCGACATCACACAAACCAACATTGTCCTTGACGGCGCCGGCCTTTCAGGCGGAACGGACTACGAAAAACTGGGCAACGCCCGCCTGTTGTCCGGTTCGGAATACAGTATCAACCGGGCATTGGGTTACATTTCGCTGAAAACAACGCTGCAACCCGACCAAGTCTTGGCCGTCGCATTCGAATACACCTACCGTGGGCAGACTTACCAAGTCGGCGAGCTGTCGAGCAACCTTAAAGACAACACACAGGCACTCTTTGTCAAGGCACTGAAAAACACAGCCAACACGCCCGACATGGGCAACTGGGACCTGATGATGAAGAACGTCTATTCCCTCGGCGCGTATTCCGTGAAAAAAGATCAGTTCCGCCTCGACATCAAATACCTGAGCGACACGACAGGTGTCTATCTCTCCTACTTGCCCGACCCCACGTTGAAAGATCGGAAGATACTCTCCCTCGTAGGCCTCGACCGCTTGGATAACAACAACAAAGCCAATCCGAACGGCTACTTCGACTACGTCCCCGGCTACACCATCAACGACACGATCGGGCGTGTCTACTTTCCCACCGTCGAACCCTTTGGTGAAGGCTTGCGCCGCGCTATCGGCAACGACGCCATTGCAGACAAGTTCGTATTCCAAGAGCTATACGACTCCACGAAGACTATCGCCAAACAAATTGCCGAAAAGAACAAATACACCATATCCGGCCAATATCAGGCGTCATCGGCGGGCGAAATCCAACTGGGAGCCTCAAACATTCCCGAAGGTTCGGTCGTCGTCACGGCCGGAGGAACCATCCTGACCGAAAATGTCGACTATACCGTCGATTACAGTATGGGAACGGTCAAAATCATCAACCAAAGCATCATCGACGCCGGCACACCGGTCAACGTCAGCCTCGAAAGCAACACCGACTACGGCATGGTGCGCAAGACGATGTTCGGGCTGAACTGGCAGTATGACTTTTCAAAGAACTTCCAAATCGGAGGAACCTTCATGCACCTTGGCGAGCAGCCCCTCACCACCAAGGTCGCCATGGGCAGCGAGCCGCTCAACAACACGATTTGGGGATTCAACTTGTCGTGGAAACAGCAAAGCCAATGGCTCACCAACCTGCTCGACAAGCTCCCACTGCTTCATTGCACCGCCCCATCGACGATCAACTTCACAGGCGAAGTCGCACAACTCATAGCGGGAAAAAACAAAGGAGCACAAGGCAACGCCTCTTACATCGACGATTTCGAAAACACGAGCAACGACATAGACATCTCCGACCCCCGCGAATGGACGCTCAGCTCTTGTCCGTCATTTTTCCCAGAATCCCAGCTGACCAACGACGTCCGCTACGGATACAACCGCGCCCTCATGGCGTGGTACAACATCGACCCGCTCTTCACGCGCCGCTCCTCGTCGCTCACCCCCGCCCATATCAAAAGCGACCTCAACCAGCTCTCCGACCCCTACGTTCGCGAAGTCTACAAACGGGAAATCTATCCGAACAAAGACCTCAACTACCAGGAGGCCTCGACCATGGAAGTACTCAACGTGGCTTTTTACCCCACCGAGCGCGGCCCCTACAATCTCGACCCCAACCTCAACAGCCAAGGACGGCTGTCCAATCCGCAGAGCCGCTGGGGAGGGATGATGCGGCGCATCGAAACAAGCGACTTCCAGACAGCCAACATCGAATACATCGAATTCTGGCTGATGGATCCATTCATCCATTCACGCGAAAACGGCACAGACAACTCCGGAGACCTCTATTTCAACCTCGGCGAAATCAGCGAGGACGTGCTCAAAGACGGCAAGATGTTCTACGAAAGCGGTCTGCCCGTTGACGGAGACCCCGCGTACTACACGGAAACCGTCTGGGGGCGCGTGCCCAACCAGAGCACTGTCACGTATGCTTTCAACACGTCCAGCGGTTCCCGCCAAATGCAGGACGTCGGTTACAACGGCCTCAGCAGTTCTGAGGAGACCCGCTTCCCGACCTACCAAAACTACCTGCAACAAATCCAAGGGCGCGTCAGCCAGGCTGTGTATGATTCCATCTACGACAACCCGTCGGGCGACAAGTACCACTACTTCCGCGGCTCCGACTATGACCGTGAGGAGCGCTCCATCCTCGACCGCTACAAATATATCAACAATCCGAACGGCAACTCGGTCGACTCCGACCACTCACCTGAATCATACAGCACCACCTACAAGACCACGCCTGACGTCGACGACATCAACCAAGACTACACGCTGAACGAATACGAGAAATACTACCAATATCACGTCAAGCTGTCGCCCGACCGGATGAACGTAGGCGAGAACTTCATTGTGGACAAACGCACAAACAACGTCAAGCTCCGCAACGACTCAACGCGCGAAATCACTTGGTACCTCTTCCGCATACCCGTCGACCAGTACGAGTCGCGCGAGGGGAACATCAACGATTTCACGAGTGTCCGCTTCATGCGCATGTTCCTCACCAACTTCCGCAACCCGGTCGTCCTTCGTTTTGCCACCCTCAACCTTGTGCGCGGCGAATGGCGCAGCTACGAACAAGCACTCTACACAGGGCAGGCTCCGGCCACGAGCGGGAAACTCAGCGTCGCAGCCGTCAATTTCGAAGAAAACACTGACAAGACCCCGGTGAACTACGTCATCCCGCCCGGCATCAGCCGCGTGGTCGACCCGGGCCAGAGCCAGATCCTTCAAGAAAACGAACAGGCCCTCGCCATGACCGTCACGGACCTTGCCTCCGGCGACGCCCGCGCCGTCTACAAAAACACCTCGCTCGACCTGCGCCGCTACAAGCACTTGCAGATGTTCGTCCACGCCAACGCCCTGCCCGAAGACGCCAGCCTGGAAAACGGCCAAACGAGCCTGTTCATCCGACTGGGCTCCGACTACAAGAGCAATTTCTACGAATACGAGATTCCACTCACCCTGACCCCCGAAGGCAGCTATCCCCAGTCTGCGACCGGGGCCAAGGCCGTATGGCCGGAAGAGAACATGCTCGACATCGACCTGAGCAAGCTCACCGACATCAAAAAGAACAGGAACAAGCAGAAAGCCCTCGGCCTAACCTCCTACGGCAAGCTCTACTCCGAATATGACGGCGACAAGCCCAACAACAAGATCAGCATCATGGGCAACCCCACCCTCGGCGAAGTGCGCACCATCATGATTGGCGTGCGCAACAACTCGCGCGCCACGAAGAGCGTCGAGGTATGGGCCAACGAGCTCCGCCTGCAAGAGTTCTCGAACTCCGGCGGATGGGCCGCACAAGGCAACCTCAGCATCCAGCTTTCCGACTTCGCCAGCCTCAACATGAGCGGGCATCTCGAGACGGCCGGCTTCGGCGGGCTCGAAGAAAGCGTCAGCCAACGCCGACAAGACAACCTCTACCAATACAACGTCACGACAAACGTCGAGATGGGGCGTTTCTTCCCCGACAAGGCAAAAGTCCAAATCCCCATCTATTACAGTTACAGCAAGGAACGCACCGTGCCGAAATACAACCCGCTCGACTCCGACATGGAGATGGAAGATGCCCTCGACGCACTCGGCAGCGACCACGAACGCGACTCCCTGCGCGCCATCACCGACAAAGTCGTCATCAACAAGAATTTCAGCATCAGCAACGCCCGCGTCGGCATCGCGACCAAACGCCACCCCATGCCCTACGACCCCGCCAACTTCTCGTTCAGCTACGCCCACAGTCACAAGCAGACCACCGGCGAGACCACAGTCTGGGAGCGCGACGACAGCTGGAAATGGAGCATCAACTACAACTATACGCCCGAATACGAATCCCTCAAACCGTTCAAGAACCTCATCAAGAGCAAGAGCAAGTGGCTCAAACTCTTCAAGGAACAAGACTTCAACTACGCCCCGCAAAACATCGGCTTCAACTCCGACATCACCCGCAACTACTACGAGCTCAAAGAGCGCGACCTCGACGACTTGGAGAACAACTCGCTCCCCCTCACCTGGGCCAGCGACTTCCTTTGGAACCGTAGCTTCACCCTGCGTTGGGACCTGACGAAGAACCTGCACATGAGCTTCAACTCGGCCACCAACGCCGAGATCGAACAGCCCTACACGGCCGTCAACAAAGATCTCTACCCCGACCAGTACAGCGCATGGAAAGACTCCGTCTGGAACAGTATCAAAGGGCTCGGCACACCGCTCGACTACCAGCAGACGTTCGACCTCTCATGGCGCCCGCCACTCAGCAAGATCCCTGTGCTCGACTGGATCACGGCCGACGCCTCGTACAACGCCACCTACAACTGGACGCGCGGCGCCGAGCTCGAAGACGGCAGCCGCCCCGGCGGGAACACCATCGCCAACTCGCGCACCGTCAACGCCAACGGCCGCTTCAACCTCGAGAAGCTCTACAACTACGTGCCCTTCCTGAAAGCCGCCAACCGCAAGTTCGCCACGTCGTCCTCGTCGACCACGAAGAAGAAAGAAGAGAAAAAGAACTTCCAAAAGGAGGTCCAGCTACGCCCCGACACCATCACGACCCTCAACCACGGCCAAAAGACAAAGAAGCCACGCGTCTACGCCATCCGCCAGAACGGGCAGCGCTTCCCCATCAAGTACAAGGTGCTCGACGCCGACAACATCGCCATCCTCACTCGCGACACCGTCAAACTCAAGGTGACTGTCGTGCCCGGCCCCAAGCCCGAAGACCAGTTCTGGTATAAAGCGCTGCAATTCACCTCGCGCCTCGCCATGATGGTGCGCAACGTGAGCATCTCCTACCGCAACTCCTACAACATGTCGCTCCCCGGCTTCCTCCCGACCGTCGGCGACGTCTTCGGCCAGCGCAGCGCCGGTGGCCTGCAACCCGGGCTCGACTTCGCCTTCGGCCTCGTCGACGACAGCTACATCCGCCGCGCCGCCGAGCGGGGCTGGCTCACCATGAGCGACAGCATCGTCACCCCCGCCACCACCAACCTCAACGAAGACCTGCAAATCCGCGCCACCATCGAGCCCCTCCGCGACCTGAAAATCGACCTCAACGCCAGCCGCACCCGGAACCGCGCCCGCAGCATACAGTACATGTACGACGGCATGCCCACCCAAGAGACAGGCAGCTTCAACATGACCATCATCAGCATCGGTACGGCTTTCAAGGGCATCGGCAACGCTGACAACGGATACGAGAGCGAAACGTTCAACAAGTTCGTAGCCTCGCTCGAAGGCTTCCGCAGCCGTGTCGAGGCGCAATACGCCGGCGCCACCTATCCCGAGGGCACCTCGCTCGCCGGAAAGCCTTTCGACCCCGCCAACGGCACCGTCAGCCCCTACGCCCCCGAGGTGATGATCCCCGCTTTCCTTTCGGCCTATGCCGGAGGGGGCAACTCGCTCGACATCTTCCCCACGCTCAAGCGCCTGCTGCCCAACTGGTCCGTCAAATACAGCGGACTGGCCAAGCTCCCCAGGATGAAAAAGGTGTTCAAGAGTTTCAACATCAACCACTCCTACAAGAGCGTCTACGCCGTGGGGTCCTACAACACCTACTCGACGTTCATGTCCTACATGGGTGCCGTCGGTTTCGTCCAGGACGTCACCACCGGCGACCCGACGCCCAGCAGCATGTACGATGTCAGCACCGTCTCGATCAACGAGCAGTTCTCGCCCCTCGTCGGCGTCGACATGACCTTCAACAACAACCTCACACTCAAAGCCGAATACCGCAAAGCCCGCGTGCTCACCCTGAGCATGACCTCGCAGCAGCTCACCGAGACGCGCTCGAACGACCTCGTCATCGGCTGCGGCTACAAGGTGGCCGACCTCAAACTCTTCGCCCCACGCAAACGCGCCCGCCGGAAACAGCGTAGCAAGAAGTCCAGCGAGCAGAGCACTCCCCAGGCCAGCACAGGCTTCTCGAACGACCTCAACCTGCGCTTCGACCTCACCTTCCGCGACCAGAGCGCCATCAACCGCGACATCCTCTCCGCCCGCAGCCAAGCCACGAGCGGCAACCGCGCCGTCCAGGCCTCGTTCACGGCCGACTATGCCCTGAGCCGCTTCCTCACGCTCAGCGCCTACTACGACCGGCAGCTTAACCGCCCCCTCCTGACCTCCAGCTCCTACCCCACCGTGACGCAAGACTTCGGGCTCAGCCTCAAATTCATGCTCACGCGCTGACCCCGCGCCGACGCTACTATTCCTCGTCCCTAGCACGCCTGTACCACCCGGCTTCTAAACCGACGGCATGTGCTACCCGTTCACCTGCGCAGGCTGCCAGAAAATCCTATCGCTACCGCAAAAGTCTATTTCACACTGTGAAATATAAAAGTCACACTGTGAAATGTATAAATCACAGTGTGAAATACAAAATTCACAGTGTGAAACGGACTTTATCGCCCTGCCCGTGATTTCTGTCGCCCTGCCTGTCCGTTCTGTCGGCCGACCCATAATTCCCGTCAGCCGTCCGCGAAATCGCACCGGACGACCGGAGCTTCGCCGCAGTCCGCCGCACGCTCCCGGCGGCCCGCTCGTCCAAACGGCCGCCCTGTCGGCAGCTTGGGCGTTTTTTCCCCACCGGCTGGTGCGGGATGTGCGCTTTTTTGCGTACCTTTGCGCGGAATGCAAACCGCTCTTCCGAAAGTAACAAAAACGACATACAAAACCTATGAAATTCGTCATCCAAAGCTCAGAGCTCTACGCCCGCTTGCAGATACTGGGCCGCGTCATCGCCTCGAAGAACAACCTGCCCATCCTCGACGGCATCCTTTTTGAGACCCAAGGCGACACGCTCGTCCTGACGGCCTCGGACAACGAGACAACCGTCACCTCGCGCACCGCCCTCATCGAATGCGACGCCAACTGCCGCTTCGTCATCAACGCCAAAACCATCCAGGACACCGTGCGCGAGCTGCCCGAGCAGCCGCTCACTTTCTTTGTCAACGAAGGCTCGTTCGAGGTCACCATCGAGTACCAGAACGGACACTACCGCTTCATGGCCTCGCCGGCCGACGAATACCCCACGCCGCCGCCCGCCGACGGCGAGCGCGCAACCATCGCCCTCGACTCGGCCCGCCTGCTCGCTGGCATCGGCCGCACAGCCTTCGCCACGGACAACGACGAGTACCGCCCCGTCATGACGGGCATCTTCTTCGACGTGGCCGAGGGGAACGCCACCCTCGTGGCCACAGACCGCCACAAGATGGTCTGCGACAAGACGCCCCTCGCCGGCGAGAGCGCCACGGGCTCGTTCATCCTCCCCAAGAAGCCCGCCGCCCTGCTCAAGAGCATCCTCCCGAAAGCCGAAGGCCAGACCCGCATCAGCTGGACGCCGCGTAGCGCCACCATCGAGACGGGCGACACGTGCGTCACATGCCGCCTCATCGAGGGGCGCTACCCGAACTACCAAAGCGTCATCCCCAGTGACGCCCCCAACAGCGCCACCATCAGCCGCCCCGCCCTCGTGAGCGCCCTGCGCCGCATGCTCTCGTTCTCGGGCGCCACGGCCTCGCTCATCAAGCTGGCCTTCAACCCCGGCGGCCTGACCGTCTCGCGCGAAGACGTCGACTTCTCGATGTCGGCCGAAGAGGCCCTGCTCTGCGACTACCAGGGCAGCCCCATCAACATCGGCTTCAAGGGACAATACCTGCTCGAACTGCTCAACAACCTCGAAAGCGAAGAAATCACCATCCGCATGTCCGACCCGAGCCGCCCCGGCGTCGTCACGCCCACTCCGCAGGCCGAGGGCGAAGACGTGCTGATGCTGCTCATGCCCATGGTGCTTAACGATTGAGAAAGCCATGCCCCTGACACTTAAAAGACCACTACTGTTCTTCGATATCGAGGCCACCGGGCTCGACACAAGTCGCGACCGCATCGTCGAACTTTCTTACATCAAAGTGAACCCCGACGGCAGCGAGGAAGCCAAGACCCTGCGCTTCAACCCGACCATCCCCATCTCGGCCGAGGCCACAGCTGTCAACGGCATCACCAACGAAGACGTCGCCCACTGCCCCACGTTCGCCGACAAGGCCGCCGAACTGGCCCAGACCTTCTCGGGCTGCGACATCGCGGGCTACAACTCCAACCACTTCGACGTCCCCATGCTCGTCGAAGAGTTCATCCGGGCCGGCGTCGACTTCGACGCGACGTCCTGCAACCTCGTCGACGTGCAGGGAATCTACCACAAGATGGAGAAACGCACCCTCGCCGCCGCCTATCGGTTCTATTGCCACAAGGACTTGGTGAACGCCCACACCGCCATGGCCGACACTCGCGCCACTCTCGAAGTGCTCCGTGCCCAGCTCGAACACTACGGCGACCAAATCCCCCACACGGTCGAAGGCCTCGCCGAGTTCTCGCGCTTCAACAAGAACATCGACCTCGCCGGGCGCATCATCCTTGACGACAAAGACATCCCGGTGTTCAACTTCGGCAAGCACCGGGGGCGCTCCGTGGAATGGGTGGTGAAGAACGAGCCGGGCTTCATCAGCTGGATGCTCCAAGCCGACTTCCCACAGAACACCAAGCAAGCCCTCACGCGCCTTTGCCTGAAATACAAGTCGAACTAACCCCACCTCACACCCCAAGCCATCATGCTGAAAGGCAAGCACATCGTCGTCGGTATCACGGGCAGCATCGCTGCCTACAAGGCCTGCACCCTCATCCGCGCCCTGATCAAGAAAGGAGCCGAGGTGCAAGCAGTCATTACCCCTGCCGGCAAGGAATTCATCACCCCGGTGACGCTCTCGACCCTGACCTCCAAGCCCGTTGTCAGTGAGTTCTTTTCGCGCCGCGACGGTTCGTGGCACAGCCACGTCGACCTTGGTCTGTGGGCCGACGCGATGGTCATCGCGCCCGCTACGGCCTCCACGATCGGGAAGATGGCCCATGGCGTCGCTGACAACATGCTCGTGACGACCTACCTGTCGATGAAAGCGCCCGTGTTCATCGCGCCGGCCATGGACCTCGACATGTATGCCCACCCCGCCACGCAGCGAAACCTCGACATCCTCAAGACTTACGGCAACCGCATCATCGAACCCGCCGAAGGCGAACTGGCCAGCCACCTCATCGGAAAGGGACGCATGGAGGAGCCCGAACGCATCGCTGAAATCATCGAAGCATTCTTCGCCACCCGTCAGGACTTGGCCGGGAAGCACATCCTCATCACCGCCGGCCCCACCTATGAACGCATCGACCCCGTCCGCTTCATCGGTAACTATTCCAGCGGGAAGATGGGCTTCGCCTTGGCCGAAGAATGCGCCGCCCGCGGCGCCCAGGTCACCCTCGTGGCCGGCCCCGTGCAGATGCAGACCCGCCACCCCGCCATCCGGCGCATCGACGTCGAGACGGCCGCCGAAATGCTCAGCGCTGCCGCCGGGGCTTTCCCCACAGCCGATGCCGCCATCCTCTGTGCCGCTGTGGCCGACTTCACCCCCGACCACGCCGCCATTTCCAAGATAAAACGTGAACGCGGCGAACAGACACTCCGCCTCGTCCCAACGCAGGACATTGCCGCCACGCTGGGCGCAGCCAAACGTCCGGAACAACGCGTAGTGGGCTTCGCCCTCGAAACGGACAACGAAGAAAGCCACGCCCGCGAGAAACTCGCCCGCAAGCACTTGGACTTCATCGTCCTAAACTCCCTGCGCGACGCCGGAGCTGGCTTCCGCTGCGACACGAACAAAGTCACGATCCTTTCGGCGCAAGAGGAAAAGAAATTCCCACTCAAAGCGAAGAGCGAAGTGGCCAAGGACATTATAGACACACTATGCCAAACATTCGCCGACTGCTGACATGCTGCTTGCTCGCAGCCTGCGCACTGGACACCACGGCCCAAGAGCTCAACGCCAAAGTGGCCGTGAACCATCAAAAAGTGCAAGGAACGAGTACCAGCATATTCGAGAACTTACAGACGTCGCTCAACCAGCTGATGAACGAGTTTCACTGGACGAACCAGCAATATGCGCCCCACGAGCGCATCGCCTGCTCGTTCAACATCACCGTGAACAAATACACGGAAGGCGAGAATAAATTCGACTGCACCCTCACCGTGCAAAGCTCCCGCCCCATCTTCAACTCGACATATACGAGCACAGTCTTCAACTTCCAAGACGCCGCCTTCTCTTTTACGTTTCAAGAGTTTGACCAGCTGGAATTCCGCCTTGACCAAATCGACAACGAGCTGACAGCCCTGATGGCCTACTACGCCTACCTGATCATCGGCTGGGACCTCGACACCATGTCGCCGCTCGGCGGTACCGAAGCCCTCCGCAACGCGCAAACCATCGTGACCGGAGCACAGAGTTTCACGTCGAAAGGCTGGAAAGCGTTTGAAGGCAACAAGAACCGGTACGCCATCATCAACGACTACCTCGACGGCGGACTTGAACCCCTGCGCCGGCTACAATACCAATACTACCGCAACGGGATGGACGAAATGGCGACGAATGCCGAACGCGGACGAGCCAACATCACCACCGCACTCGAACTGCTCAAAAAAGCCAAGGAAGACAAGCCGATGAGCAGCCTGCCGCAACTGTTCACAGAAATAAAACGCGACGAACTGGTCAATATCTATAAAGGGAAAGGAACCGCCAACGAGAAAGAGGCCCTCTACGAGATGCTCATGAGTATCAACCCCTCGCAAAGCAACTACTGGCGACGCATAAGACAATAGCCACATGCTGAAACACTTATACATCAAGAGTTACGCCCTCATCGACGAACTGGACATCGAGTTCCACTCCGGGTTTTCCACCCTCACCGGCGAGACCGGCGCAGGTAAGAGCATCATACTCGGGGCGCTGTCGTTGCTGCTCGGCGGACGAGCAGACAGCAAGGCCATCAAAGCAGGCGAAAAAAAATGCACCGTCGAAGCCACATTCGACATCGCCGGGCTGGGTCTCGGGGACTTCTTCGAGCAAGAAGAACTCGACTACGAAAGCGACGAATGCATCGTCCGCCGCGAAGTGCTGGCAAGCGGGAAAAGCCGCAGCTTCATCAACGACACCCCCGCCAGCCTTCAACAGCTCAAAGCCCTGACCTCGCGACTCATCGACATACATTCGCAGCACAAGAACCTGCTGCTGGGTCAAGACCACTTCCTGATCGGCACGCTCGACGGTGTGGCCGCAAACGACCGAATACGGGCGGAGTACAAAGCCCAGTATGACCATTACCGCGCGCTCCGCCAAGAAAGAGACGAGCTTGAACAGCAGGTGCAGGCAGCCAAGGCCGAAGAGGATTACCTCACGTTCCAAGCTACGCAACTGGGCGAAGCCAACTTGACCGAAAACGAACAGGAAGAGCTGGAAAACGAGCTGAACATGCTCAGCCACGCCGAAGAAATCAAAAACGCGCTCTTCCAAGCAGCCCGCCTGCTGCAAGATGGCGAAACCAACCTCTTGGGACAATTGAGAACGTGCATACAACTGCTCCACGGACAAGCCGACGTGTTCAGCAAAGCCCGGGAATTGGCAGACAGGATGGAAAGTTCATACATCGAGCTGAACGACATCGCCGACGAAGTCAGCCGCCACGCAGACGAAGTGGAGTTCGACCCGGAACGGCAGGCTTTCGTGGGCGACAGGCTCAACCTGATTTACACCCTCGAACAGAAACACCACGTCAGCACTGTGGCCGAGCTCATCGCCCTGCAAGAAGACATCAACCGCCGCCTCCAATCAATCAACACCAGCGACGAGCGGCTCCATGAACTTGACAACGCGCTCGGCGACTGCACGAAGAAGCTGCAGAAAGCCGCTTCGGCGCTCAGCGACAGCCGCCAAGAAGCCGCCCGACACCTGGCAACAAACCTGAAAGAACGGCTCGCCGACCTTGGAATGCCGCACTCCGAACTGGAATTTGCTTTTGCGCCAAAGACGCCGGCATCGGATGGCCAGGACAGCGTCAGCCTCCTGTTCAGCGCCAACCGCAACGTGCCCCCACAGGACGTGTCACACATCGCCTCGGGAGGCGAAACCGCGCGTCTCATGCTGGCCCTGAAAGCCGCAACGGCACGCCATGCGCCACTACCGACCATCATTTTCGACGAAATCGACACCGGCGTTTCAGGCCGGATAGCCGAAAAGATGGCCCTCACGATGAAAGAAATGTCGGCGAACGGGCAAATCATCAGCATCACCCACCTCCCGCAAATCGCAGCCCGCGGAGACCGGCAATACCGAGTGTTCAAACAAGAAGAAAGCCAAGGCACTGTCAGCCATATCGTCCAACTCTCAGACGCCGAACGCGTCGAAGAGATAGCACACATGCTCAGTGGCGAGGCGCTGACCGACGCCGCCGTCCACAACGCCCAAGCCTTGCTTGACGGTGCCCACACTTTAACCACACAGCCATGAACCACCTGACCACACCATTCAGAAAAGCCGCAACCCTGCTGTTCCTCCTCGCAGCCATCCTCCCAGCCCTCGCCGCAGGACCGGGCGACTGGCGCAAGGCCGTCATCAGCATCACCACCTACGACACCGACGGCAAACTCATCCATTCAGGCAACGGCTTCTTCGTCGGCGAAGGCGGGGAAGCCGTCGCGAGCTACGCCCTCTTTGCCGGAGCCGCGAAAGCCGTCGTCATCGACGCCAGCGGCAAGAAACACGACGTCACACGCATCCTCGGCGCCAGCCAGAACTACGACCTCGTGCGCTTCCACGCCGATACGGACAAGAACGACTGGCTCCCGATTGCCACTGCCGACGCTGCCCAAGGCGCGCAGTTGTCCGTCGTCCCCTACTCCGTCGACAAAAAAAGCACACCCCTCGCCGCCACGGTCGACGAGGCATCAAAATTCGACAACTACGCCTACTACACCCTCACGGCCGAAAACGCCGAACGTTTGGCGGGCTGCCCCGTCGTCACGGCCGGCGGCGAGGTAGTGGCCATCACGCAACTCAACGTCAGTCCCGGTGCAAAAGGGATTTGCGCCATCGACGTCCAAGCCGCCAAGGACCTCCACGTGAACACGCTGAGCTACATGAACAAGGACCTGCAAGGCATTCACATCCAGACAGCCCTGCCTGAAAAAGAAGAAGACGCCCTCAGCTACCTCTACATGTTCAGCATGAGCCGCAGGGACTCCGCCGCCTGCGCCGCCGCCTTCGACGATTTCATCCAAGCCTTCCCCCACAACGCCAGCGCCTACCTGCAACGAGCCGAATTCTACGCCCTCCATGCCGACTACGCCCGAGCCGAAACCGACATCAGACACGTGACGGAAAACCACAAGGACAAGGCCGCTCAGGCGCACTACACGCTGAGTAAGCTGGTATATGACAAAATCGTCAACCACCCTCAGCCCCCTTACAAAGACTGGACGGCCGAAAAAGCCCTCGCCGAGGCCGAAGCAGCATGCGCCACCAGCGACCAGCCCCTCTACCGCCTACAACTCGGCTACTGCCAGTTCGTCCTCAAACAATACGAAAAAGCCTACGAAACGTTCCTCTCGCTCGCCGGAACCGACATGGAGTCAAGCGAGGCCTACTATTACGCCGCCCGCTCGCTCGAAATGTCGGGCGGCGACTCCCTCCGCGTGCTGGCCCTGGCCGACAGCGCCGTGGCCCGCTGCGAGCGGCCGCTCACCGCAGCCGGAGCCCCGTTCGTGCTGGCCCGAGCCGGCTACCGCATGCGCTGCGGCCTCTACCGTGAAGCCGCTGCCGACTATTCCGACTACGAAAGCGCCATCGGATCACGCAACCTCAACGCCCACTTCTACTACCTGCGCCAGCAGGCCGAACTGAACGGGCGGATGTACCAGCAAGCCCTCGACGACATCGACAAAGCCATCAGCCTTGAAGCCGACGAGCCCCTCTACCACCTCGAACGCGCGGCCCTCATGCTGCGCGTCGGCGAGAACGAAGAAGCCCTGCGCTCGGCGCAACAGGCCCAGAAACTTTCGCCCGACAACGCCGACGCCTACCTGTTTGCCGGCCTCGCCCTAGGCGAGCTCGGCAAAAAAAGCCAAGCCCTCGAAGCGCTGAACCAAGCCAAGGCCAAAGGCGCCCCCGACGCCGACGCCTACATCGAACGGTATAGCAAATAAAAAGGCTCCACACAGGCTTCACTTCCCAAGCCGACGAACGAGGCAGGCCGCCCCTCAGCACATACGAGGGAGTGGCCTGCCGCGTTTCAGGCATAACCCGAGCAACCGGCCCGGCCACCCCGGATTACGGAAGCCCTGACAGAAAAAACGGTCACTGCTTCCGTGGTTTCTGTCACTGCGACAGGAACTACGGACAAAGCACTAAATAAAAGCCCTTGTGAGTTTCAAGTTACGAAAGCTCTTATTTCGTTTTTATTTCTTAAATTTGCGCACGTTACTACTGGCTTATGGAAAAAACATTCAAGATTCGTAAAGGCTTGGACCTGAACCTCGCAGGCGTGGCGCAGCAACAGTTGCACAAAGCCGCTCCGGCGCAGGTCTACGCCCTCATGCCGGACGACTTTCACGGAGTGAAACCTCGACCGGTGGTAAAGGAGGGGACGCACGTGATGGCGGGCGAGCCCCTGTTTGTAGACAAGAACGAAGAACGCATCTGTTTCGTCTCGCCCGTCAGTGGCACCGTCGCGGTCGTCGAACGTGGCGAACGCCGCAAAATACTGAGTATCCAAGTGACGCCCGACAGTGAAACGGAGTATAAGGTGTTCGACGTGCCCGAGGGCAACCGGCTCACAGCCGACAGCCTGCTCGACCTCTTGCTCGCCAGCGGCCTGTTCGCGTTCTTCCGCAGCCGCCCCTACGACGTCGTTGCCTCGCCCGCTGTCAAGCCGCGGGACATCTTCGTCTCCACTTTTTCAAAAATGCCTTTGGCCGCAGATTTTTCCTATGTGCTCCAAGGACAGGAAGCAGACTTCGGGCGGGGCATCTCCGCCCTGTCGCTGCTGGCTCCAGTCAGTGTCGGCATCTGCCCCGAACAAGAAGACGTGCTCGGCCAGCTGCACGACGCAAGGGTGTACTGTTTCGACGGCCCCAACCCCTCAGGCAACGTGGGCGTGCAGATCAACCACATCGCCCCTATCAACAAGGGTGAGACCGTGTGGACACTCGGCGCAGAAGAAGTAATCTTCATCGGCCGCCTGCTCAGGACGGGGCACGTCGACCTGACCCGCCGCATCGCACTCGCCGGAAGCGACATGCTCCATCCGCAATACGTCGAAACGAAGATCGGCGCCCGCCTCGATTCCCTCGTCGGGGGAGGCACGGCATCCGGTCACTCCGTCCGCCTCATTGACGGCAACCCGCTCGTGGGCCGCAAGACCGACGAGCAGCGCTTCCTCGGTGCCCACACGACGGAGGTATGCGCCATCCCCGAGGGTGACGACCGCGACGAAGTCCTCGGCTGGATCGCCCCACGCCTGAACGACTATTCCGCCAGCCGCAGCTATTTCAGCTGGCTGCAAGGAAAGAACCGCCACTACAACCTCGACTGCCGCATAAAAGGCGGACAGCGACACATGATCATGAGCGGCGAGTATGACCGCGTGTTCCCCATGGACATCTATGCCGGCTATCTGGTGAAAGCCATCATCACCGGCAACATCGACCGCCAAGAGGAACTAGGCATCTACGAAGTGGCCCCCGAGGACTTCGCCGTGGCTGAATTTGTCGATTCGTCCAAGCTCGAGCTCCAACGCATCGTCCGCGAAGGGCTGGACATCCTCCGCAAAGAAAACAGCTAAGCCCAAGAGCAAAACCCTTCACCCAAGCAGCAAATCGGAACACTATGATAAAAAAGTTTTTTGACAAGATCAGGCCCAGTTTCGAAGCCGGAGGAAAGTTACACAGCTTACATTCCGTCTTCGAAGGCATGGAGAGTTTCTTGCTCGTCTCCAACAGGACATCGGGGACAGGTGTCAGCATCCACGACGCCATCGACTCGAAACGCATCATGTCGTTCGTTGTCATCGCCCTCCTCCCGGCGATGCTTTTCGGCATGTATAACGTAGGCTACCAACACTACCAAGCTGCCGGCCTCGACGGGACATTCTGGCAACTTTTCGGCTACGGTTTCCTCGCCGTGCTGCCGAAAATCATTGTCTCCTACGTGGTCGGGCTCGGCATTGAGTTCGTCGTGGCTCAATGGAAAGGCGAGGAAATCCAGGAGGGCTACCTCGTGACCGGCCTGCTCGTGCCGCTCATCATCCCGGTGACCACACCGCTCTGGATGCTCGCGCTGGCCGTAGCTTTCTCGGTCATCTTCGCTAAGGAAATATACGGCGGAACGGGCATGAACATCTTCAACCCCGCCATTGTGGCCCGCGCGTTCCTCTTCTTCGCCTATCCGAACCAAATGAGCGGCGAGAACGTGTGGCTCAGCAAGGACAGCATACTCGGGCTCGGCGCTGACCTGCCAGACACGTTCACGATGGCCACTCCGTTGGGCTCGCTGAACGCCGAAACGCTCCATCTCCCGTCGTTGCAAGACATGGTGGTGGGCCTCATACCCGGCTCTGTGGGCGAAACGAGTGTCATCGCTATCGCGATCGGCGCCGTCATCCTGCTGTGGACGGGCATCGCCTCGTGGCGCACGATGCTGAGTGTCTTTGTCGGTGGCGGACTGGTGGCCGCACTCTTCCATGCCACCGGACAGACACCCCTGACGTGGTACGAGCATCTTTTCCTCGGCGGCTTCTGCTTCGGTGCCGTATTCATGGCCACCGACCCTGTCACCAGCGCCCGCACCGAGAAGGGGAAATATGTCTATGGCTTCTGCATCGGCGCAGTGGCCATCCTCATCCGCGTAGCTAACCCCGGTTATCCAGAAGGCATGATGCTCGCCATCCTCCTTATGAATGCTCTCGCCCCGCTTATCGACTATTGTTTCGTGCAGCGCAACATCAGCAAGCGAGCCAAACGCGCAATCCATAAATAAACCGAACGCCATGAAACTCAACACGAACAGTAACACATATACTATCGTCTACGCTTCCATCGTCGTCATCGTGGTGGCATTCCTGCTTGCGTTCGTCTCGCAGGTGCTCGAAGGCCCATCGAAGGCAAACGAACGCATCGACAAAAAGAAGCAAATTCTTTCCGCCCTCAACATCAGGGGGCTCGACAACAAGCAAGTGGAAGATGAATACGCCAAAGTGGTAAGCGCGGACTGCATCATCGACAGCAAGGGGAAAGTGGTAGAAGACGGAGCCGGTAAAGACCAAAACGGCTTCACTGTCGACAGCAAGGACATCACCCCCGACTATCTCCCCCTTTATGTCTGCCAGGTCGGCGGAGCGACTAAATACGTCATTCCGCTCTCAGGCAAAGGACTTTGGGGTTCTATCTGGGGATATATCGCCCTGAACGAAGACGGGAACACTGTCTACGGCGCATATTTCGGGCACCAGAGCGAAACCGCCGGTCTCGGCGCACGCATCAGCGACCTTGACTTCCAAGAGCAATTCAAAGGGAAGAAAGTCATGTCGGGCGACGGCGCGGTAGCACTCAAAGTGGTCAAGAAAGGCCAAGTCAAAGAGACAGATTTCGAATGCGACGGAATCTCTGGCGCCACGCTGACTATGAATGGCGTCACCGCCATGTTCGCCGAGTGCATCGCCCGATACCACGCGTTCTTAGCAAGCAAACAACAGCCATAAACTTCGAGAAACATGAGTAACTTATTTTCAAAAGAGAACAGGGCTGCATTGATGGCCCCGCTCAATATAGACAACCCGATCCTTGTACAAGTGTTGGGTATCTGCTCGGCTCTGGCTGTCACATCACAGCTGGAACCGGCCATCGTGATGGGGCTCTCCGTAACGGTCATCACGGCTTTCAGCAATGTGATCATCTCGCTCATCCGAAAAACAATCCCGAACCGCATCCGCATCATTATCCAGCTTGTCGTCGTCGCCGCGCTGGTGACCATTGTCAGCATGATCCTGAAAGCCTTCGCCTATGACGTGAGCGTGCAGCTCAGCGTCTACGTCGGCCTTATCATCACCAACTGCATCCTGATGGGCCGCCTCGAAGCTTTCGCCATGATGAACAAAGCTTGGCCCAGCTTCCTCGACGGCATCGGTAACGGCTTGGGGTACGCCTATATACTTGTCATCGTCGGTGCCGTCCGCGAATTTTTCGGTTCAGGCTCACTCCTTGGCTTCAAGATACTGCCAGACAGTTTCTATGCCGCCGGATACGCCGACAATGGCATGATGACCATGCCGGCAATGGCGCTGATCATCCTGGGATGCGTCATCTGGGTGCACCGGTCGCTGAATAAGGAAGAAGAAAAATAATGACAACCGCATTAATCACTTTATAGCATGGAACACGCACTTAGCCTCTTCGTCCGGTCTATATTCGTAGACAACATGATATTTGCCTCCTTTTTAGGGATGTGCTCGTATCTTGCGGTTAGTAAAAATGTGAAAACCTCATTCGGCCTCGGCATCGCAGTGACCTTTGTACTGCTGATCACAGTGCCGGTGAACTACTTACTCCAAACGAAGGTACTCGCCGCTGACGGTATCTTCGGAACCGACCTGACTTATCTTTCGTTTATCCTCTTTATTGCTGTGATCGCCGGCATCACGCAACTGGTCGAAATGGTGGTCGAACGCTTCTCGCCGTCGCTGTATTCGGCGTTGGGAATTTTCCTGCCGCTCATTGCGGTGAATTGCGCCATCATGGGAGCCTGCCTGTTCATGCAACAGCGCATAGAGATGGATCCGGCCACCACGTCACAAGCCATATCGAGCATAGGCGACGCCGTTGTCTATGCACTTGGTGCAGGCTTCGGCTGGTTACTGGCCATCGTATGTCTGGCGGCAATTAACGAAAAGATGGCATATACAGACGTCCCCAAGCCCCTGCGCGGACTGGGCATCACGTTCATCACTGTCGGCCTGATGGCGATGGCGTTCATGTGTTTCTCTGGACTGAACATTTAATGTAACTGACAAAACATCCGATATGACTGATCCTCAATTCATCCTGTATAGTATCGCAGTTTTTCTCGTTACGATCTTGGTGCTGGTAGCCATTCTTCTCATTGCCAAACGGTACCTGACACCCAGCGGAAAAGTTACCATTACCATTAACGGGAAAGAAAAAATCTCGGTCGACCAAGGTTCAAGCCTTCTCTCCACCCTTTCGGAGAACGGTGTTTACCTCTCATCAGCCTGTGGTGGGAAAGGTTCCTGCGGACAATGCAAGTGTCAAGTCCCCGAAGGTGGCGGAGAAATTCTCGACGTCGAAAAGGGACATTTCACCCGCAAACAAATCAAAGAGCACTACCGGCTGGGCTGCCAATGCAAAGTGAAAGGTGATCTTTCAGTTACTGTTCCTGACTCTGTGCTCGGCGTCAAAGAATGGGAATGCGAAGTCATCTCCAACAAGAACGTAGCTACGTTTATCAAAGAGTTCATTGTCAAATTGCCAGAAGGCGAACACATGGACTTCATCCCCGGATCGTACGCACAAATCAAGATACCGACATTCTCCATGGACTACGACAAAGACATTGACAAGTCGCTGATCGGTGAAGAATACCTCCCGGCATGGCAGAAATTCGGTCTCTTCGACCTGAAATGCCAAAACACGGAAGAGACCATCCGCGCCTACTCCATGGCGAACTACCCGGCAGAAGGCGACCGCATCATGCTGACCGTCCGCATAGCGACGCCTCCTTTCAAGCCCAAACCTGCCGTAGGCTTCCAAGACGTGATGCCGGGCATCGCTTCGTCGTACATTTTTACGCTTAAACCCGGCGACAAGGTCATTATGAGCGGACCTTACGGAGACTTCCATCCCATTTTCGACTCGAAGAAAGAAATGATGTGGGTCGGCGGTGGCGCCGGTATGGCTCCCTTACGCGCTCAAATCATGCACATGACCAAAACGCTGCATACGACAGACCGCAAGATGTCATACTTCTACGGCGCACGCGCGCTCAACGAGGTGTTCTATCTGCAAGACTTCCTCGAACTGGAAAAAGAGTTCCCGAACTTCTCGTTCCACTTGGCGCTCGACCGTCCTGACCCTGCGGCGGACGCAGCAGGCGTGAAGTACACCCCAGGGTTCGTACACAAAGTCATCTATGAAACTTATTTGAAAGACCACGAGGCTCCGGAAGACATTGAATACTACATGTGTGGCCCCGGCCCGATGAGTGCAGCCGTCGTAAAGATGCTGACCGATTTGGGCGTCGAGGAAAGCTCTATCCTCTACGACAACTTCGGTGGATAAAGCATAACACTCAATCTACTAAGACGGCAGCCGGTTTCTTCTTACCGGCTGCCGTCTTTCGTTTCTAACTGCTATTATTATATACTATGGTGTGATTGGTTATGCAGACAGATTGCTACAAGTCCTTCGCTGACGACCCGGCTAAAAGGCCTTTGCGTCAACGAGGGCCAGTGCTCAGAATTTCTTGACACCTTTGCTGTTCTCCGGTGTGGCCTCTACCAAGCTGAGGGCAAAACCACCACTGCGCGCCAAGCGAACACTGAGTTTCGTTTTTGCAGTAACAATACCTTTCTTGATTCGGTAATCCGTCGGATTATTCTGGTAATCCGCATCTTTTCCGTCTGCGTAAAGTGTTGCGACGTATTTCTTGGACGGATCCAAAAAGTCAAGCCGGAACTCAGCTGTCCTGGCATTTTCGTCAGTAATTCCGCCCACGAACCAACGCGAAGTTCCTTTTTCTTTCCGCGCTATCGTGAGAAAATCTCCCGGTTCGGCTTCCAAATACAAACTTTTGTCCCAATCGACGGCCACGTCTTTGATGAACTGGAAAGCATCCATGTGTTTCTCGTAATTCTCAATCAAGTCTGCCGCCATCTGCAACGGGCTGTAAAGCGTGACGTATAGGGCCAACTGTTTGCACAACGTGGTATTCACCTGCTTATGCGGACGATTGCCAAGGAAATCCAGCTTAATGTCGAAGATGCCCGGAGTGTAATCCATTGGCCCGCCGACAAGACGGGTGAACGGCAACACGGTCGTATGGAAAGGTTTGTTTCCATTGAAAGCCTCGTACTCTGTGCCACGTGCCGACTCGTTGCCTATCAGGTTTGGATAAGTCCGGCAAAGTCCCGTTGGCCGAACGGCTTCATGGGCATTGACCATTATCTTATACTTCGCCGCCTTTTTTACGGCATAGAGATAATGGTCCACCATCCACTGCCCGTAATGATGCTCCCCACGAGGAATGATGTTGCCGACGTATCCACTCTTCACGGCGTTGTAGCCGTATTTTTTCATCAACCGGTAGGCATCGTCCATGTGCCTTTCGTAATTCCGGACAGAGGAAGACGTTTCATGATGCATCATCAAGCGGACACCCTTGGCGTGGGCATATTCATTAAGTCCTTTCAAATCAAAGTCGGGATAAGGCGTCAGAAAATCAAAAACGTAATCCTTCGATCGACCGAACCAATCCTCCCATCCCTCGTTCCATCCTTCGACAAGCACTTGGTCAAAGCCGTTCGCGGCGGCGAAGTCGATATAACGCTTCACGTGCTCAGTGTTAGCCGCGTGATATCCGTTGGGCTTAGTCTGGCTATAATCGGTTTCCCCCAGCTTGACCGAAGGCAAGCTGCTGGTGTAGGCCCACGAACTTTTACCCGTGATCATCTCCCACCAGACGCCGACATACTTGACCGGCTTGATCCACGATACGTCGTCATAAGCACACGGTTCGTTCAGGTTCAGGGTCATGCGTGAGGCAAGGATCTCGCGGGCATCGTCGCTCACGATGACAGTTCGCCACGGCGACACACACGGTGCCTGCATATATCCTTTGTTCCCTTGCGCATCAGGGGTCAGCCAAGATTCAAACACGAAGTTCTTATCGTCAAGGTTAAGATGCATGCAAGAGTAGTCTTTCAAAGCCGCCTCGTGAAGGTTGATATAGAGTCCGTCGTCGGTCTTCATCTGCAAAGCTGTCTGCACGCCTGTCTCGGAATAAGGTGTCTGCGACGAATTATACGTCAGTGCTTTCTGCATCAATCCGCGGATCTCAGACAGGCGCGACTCCGTGTAATCATACTCCTGATTGTCATAATCACCCGGTATCCAAAAAGCCGTATGGTTGCCGGTCATCGCGAACTGCGTGTGCTCTTCCTTTATGACGAAATAGTTCAGATTTCGCGACAAGGGGAACTCGTAACGAAGTCCCATCCCGTCGTCAAAGACGCGGAAACGAATCTTGAGCTGTCGCTTTTGGGCTTCTTGGTCAAGTGTGACAAGCAGTTCGTTATAGTGGTTGCGGATTTTGCTTTCTTCGCCCCAGACAGGTGTCCACGTCTCATCAAAAGTAGATGTATCCGCAGCCGCCAAAGAAAAACCGTCCATCAGTCCCGGGGCACCTTTCAATTCCAGTCCTAACCGGGATGTTTTGATTACCGGCTTTTGTTTATAGGAAAGGGAATAAGTCGGCACACCTTGCGAATCGACCTTGAACACCAGCCTTACGTCTCCGTCTGGCGATGCAACACTGACCTCCCGGAGAGGATTGGCCTGTTGCGCCCTCATCACCAATCCCGCCATCAAAAGCCACAAAAAGACGGGAAGCCGCAACTTAAAGTTTTTCATAATCGATCAGATTTTCTATTAAACGTTGTTTTAAGAACATTAGTCAATGCAAAACTACGAATTAAGTTCGTAAATTTGCCGCTGAAACTTTATAAAACAACCATATGGCTATCATTAAATGTCCCGAATGCGGGCACAACGTCTCTGACAATGCCCAATTCTGTCCGGGCTGCGGCATCAAAATCGCAAACAACCTCAAAAAATGCCCGGACTGCGACGAAATCCTTTTAATGTCAACATCAACCTGTCCCAAATGCGGCCATCAATTCTCGGCCACAGGGGAAACAAGCGCAAACACGCCACAAGACGAAACCGACAGCCAGGAAGAAGAGGTGTTGGCCTACACCGCGCCACAAAACAATCAACCCCGGAAGAGCCACACCGTCCGCAACGTCCTGCTCATCATCGTGGCCATTATCCTGGCCGGCGGCGGAGTGTTCGGATACTTCGCATGGAACGAAAAAGCCTCCGAAGAAACGATTGAACAAGCTTACAAGGCATTAGAAGGAAGCACGAACCCCGACGACTACCAGGCTTTCCTTGACAGTTTCCCCGACAGCAAATTCCAGAATGAGGTCGAAACCAAACTCAACAAGCTGAAAGCCGAAAACGACGCATGGATGAGCATCAGCCTTTCAAGCTCGAAAAATGACTTCATCCAGTTCATGAACCGTTTCCCGGGCAGCCGCTTCGAAGCAAGATGCCAACAAAAGATCGACTCCCTTGACTGGATCGACGCAAAAAGCATCAACACGCCCGACGCCATACAGCGATACATTGAGGAGCATCCAAACGGACTTTACGTTGACGAGGCGCGTGACATGGAAAAGAACATGGCCGAACTGACCGTTCAACCAGAAGAGCGTGCCGTGGTGGCCAATCTTTGCCACATCTTCTTTACGGCACTCGGCGCCAACGATCAAGAAGGCGTTTGCAGCGTGATCAGCCCGGAGATGAAAGCGTTCCTCTCCACGCCCAATGCGACAAAAGCCGACGTCATAACGGCCATGGAAGCCATGCACCCCGCCACAATCACCAGCATCAACTTCGTAGTGAACAACGACTACGTGATTACAAAGCAGATGGATGCGGACAATCAAGTGTCGTATAATGTGGCCTATTCTGTTGACCAACACATCGCGCGCACTGACGAGGGAAAAACGTTTGCCTCGTACAAGGTCATCATGGAAGTCGACCCTCAATTTAAGATAAACAGCGTTCAGATCAAAGAGATTTCGAGCCACTAAGAACAGATGCTCTTACAAGAAATCCTATCGCAGTGATAGAAAAAATTCTCACTGCGATAGGATTTTCTGTTACTACGCTGCGAAACACAGGCCTACTGTTTGGCTCGCATAGACCTGCGGTGGGCAGCAGACTTCAAGAGAGAATCCACTTCGTCGAACGCGTCGCCCATGTTCAGATTCAGATAAACGCGATATAACAACGGCCCCCACTTTCTGACCCTGTCAGGATAAGCCTCCCGATAGTGCTCCAAATAAGGCCGTGCGGCTTCATAATAATCATGGACCTGCCTG
The DNA here is from genome assembly GCA_018714085.1 of Candidatus Caccomonas pullistercoris. Lineage (GTDB taxonomy): Bacteria > Bacteroidota > Bacteroidia > Bacteroidales > Bacteroidaceae > Alloprevotella > Alloprevotella pullistercoris. The sequence continues at coordinate 13,569 of DVNY01000125.1, read as the reverse complement.
GAAAAAGCTTTATACTGTTCCACGTCCGCAGGTTTGCGCCGGAGCGCTTCGGCGGCCATGTTGCAATAACACACGCCCACATTGTAATAAGCCTCAACCCATTCGTCATCGTGGCCGAGCAAATCCTCAGACACGCGGATGCTTTCCGCATATCGTTTCAGCTTCATCAGGAGATAGCTCTTCCCGAACAAATAAAGCGACGTGCCAGGACGCACCTGCAAAAGCGAATCGGTCAACAGTAACGCACGGCCGAGCTGATCGGACCGCTGGTAATAGTCTGACAATTGGGAATAGAAGAAAGAGGCGCCGGGCGCCTCGCGCAGCCCCCGATAGAGATAAGCCACATATTCCTCCATTTTCCCCTCGCGCAGGCTGGCCAAGGACAAATAGCGAAGCGTGGAACCATGATGCAGGCTGTCGTGCATTGCCAAAGAGGCATCCTGAATGACCTTGGCGTATTGCCCCAACTCATAGTTCGACTTCAAACGAAAGAAAGCCATTGTAGGAAGGTGCAGCTCATCGAGCAAAGGCTTCGGAGCGTCGCTGAAAAGCGGCGACTGTGCCGTCTGGATATAGGTGTCCAAGTAATCACATGCCTGCGCATAATCGCCTTTCTTATAATAATAATGACACGCCACACCGAGATTGGGATAGTACATCCACAACCGGGCACACGTCTTTTCGTGCAGCGGAACAGCTTTCATTCCCTGCGCTATCCCTTTTTCGTATGCTTTTACTGAATAGTTGAAAATGCCTTTCACGCTACTGAAAAAACGGGCCGTGTCGCAGGTTTGCCCGAGATATATTTTCTCGTTCTCCTGCTCATTCATACGCTGCTGGACCCTGACGCCCCACTCATAGACCTTGTACTCATCTGCCAAGAGGCTGTCCGATTCACAAGCGGCAATCTGCTTCATCGCCTCTTCAAGATTTCCGGCCTTCACTGCGGTACGGATTTTCCGAACCGCTTTTTGCGGCCATGCGACACTGGCCAGGCTAAAAGCAAGTAGCAATAAAATGAATGGCTTTTTCATTCCCATTTCGCGAAAGGATTTATATTAAAACCGTGAAAGCTCTTGTGCGTCCCTTCACGGAGATGCACACAAGAGCTTTCACTTCTTTTCACTTGGCTGTTCTGCCGTGTGCCTTAATTCATCAAGGCCTTGATTTCTTCAACCTTGTCCTTCATTTCAAGATTGGAGTAGACGTTCTGCAAATTGGGTCCCCACTCCTTGATGCGGTCGGGAGCCAACATGCGGGCTTTCTCGAAATAAGGAAGCGCTTTCTTGTAGTATTCGCGCATCTTCTCGATACTTGCGTTGTACTCCTTTACCTTCGTCCGGTCGGTGACAAACTCGCCCTTGTCGCGGCGGCTGATCACTTCGTTGATGAAGCTGACACCCGTATTCATGTTCGACTCATAGTGGTTGGGGTCGATGGCCAGCGTCTTGGCAAAATCAGCCCGAGCAGCCTCAAAGTCCTTCACGAGGTTCAGGTCGACGCAGCCTTTCATGTACCATGCATTCTTGTTGTTCGGGAAGTTTGCCACCATCTTGTTGGCCATGTCTTGCGCATCTTTTACCAAGTTCTTCTCTACGTAGTAGTAAAGGAGGGACTGGGCGATAGAGGCGGCGTCTTCGAGATGGGAAACAGCATCTTGCGCACAAAGCACCCACTGTGCCGTATCCTTCGTTTCGAGCAAGGCCTGCATCTTCATGACATAGGCGTCGTGCATGTAAGCCGTATCGTTCAGCACCAAGTCCACATTGTCCAATACTTCCTTCCAGTTTTTCTGCTCAAAACGGATCATTGCAATGTTGAACGCGGTCTGCGCATAGCCTGCATGGTCTGCCTTACGGATTGAATCTGTCTCCTCTTTGCTGAAAACAGGATTGTCCGGCATGTCGATGTATTTGCGGAACATAGTGACTGCGCCGTCCATGTCTTTGTTCATCAAAAGGAATTGTGCCGCGAAGTTATAGTGTTTCAGCATGTCTTTCATCCTCGTGTGGTTATCGTTGATGAACTTTGCCTTCACCTTTCCTTTGGCATTCGGTTTGACGTCATACTCATGGCTCTTTGTGAAATAGGTCACAGCTTTGTCCAATCCGCTCACGAAGAGGGTCGTGTCAAAGGGCTGACCTTGTGCGGCCTTGACCAGTTCAGGGTTATACAGGTGAATCTGGATGTTTGCCGCAAGGTTATAGAGTTTTGCCCACTCCGTGTCCTTATGTTCCTGCGTCAGGACTTTGTCCATAATGGCGGCAGCTTCGGTATACTTGCCTTCGTCGTATTTTTCCTCGGCATTCCACCATTTCTGCGCATATGACGAACTTGCCACCATGCACAGTCCAATTGAAATTAAAAGCTTTTTCATCATGACTTCTGTTGTGTTAAACGTTTTCTTCTTGTTCGTTATTGTTCTCTGTTTGTGGCTCGCCAGCCATGCTTTCAGTTTCCACGATGTTTTCCGTTTCCAAACTTCCATCTTCGGTTTCGTCGTCCGTGCTCACGTGGCAGACGCTGCTGATCGTGTCGTTACGCTTTCCGAGATTGATCAGGCGGACACCTTGCGTGGCACGTCCCATAACCCTGACATCCGCCACTTTCAAGCGAAGCGTGATGCCGCTCTTGTTAATGATCATGAGGTCATTGTCATCTGTGACTATCTTGATGGCCACCAATTTGCCTGTCTTTTCTGTGATGTTCAACGTCTTCACGCCTTTTCCGCCGCGGTTCGTCATGCGATAGTCCTCAACGGCGCTCCGCTTTCCGTAACCTTTCTCGCTGACGACCATCACGGTCTCTTGTTCCTTGTCGTTGACGCAGACCATACCTACGACTTCGTCGTCGCCTTCTTCATCAAGGAGCATGCCGCGCACACCCGTGGCTGTGCGACCCATCGTCCGGACGGCATCTTCGGCGAAACGGATGGCCCGGCCGTTGCGGTTGGCAAGGATGATCTCGTTCTCGCCGTTTGTCAAGCAGACGCTGACCACGCGGTCGTCCTCGCGGATAGTGATTGCGTTCACTCCATTCGTGCGTGGGCGGGAATACTCGGTCAGACAGGTTTTCTTGATCACACCATTCTTTGTGCAGAACATCACGTAATGGCTGTCACAGAACGTGGGGTCGCCAAGTTTGCGAATGTGCAGGCAGGCGTTGACCGCATCATCACTTTCGATGTTCAGCAAGTTCTGGATGGCTCGTCCTTTCGAGTTCTTAGTCCCTTCCGGAATTTCGTAGACCTTCAACCAGAAGCACCGTCCCTTGGCTGTAAAGAAGAGCATGGTGTTATGCATCGTCGCCGGATAGATATACTCGATGAAATCGGCATCGCGGGCACTGCTTCCCTTGCTACCGACACCACCACGGGCCTGGGCGCGAAACTCGGCAAGCGGCGTGCGTTTGATGTAGCCTAAATGACTGATTGTGATGACAACCTCATCGTCAGCATAGAAATCCTCAGGATTGAACTCCTCGTTTGACAACAGGATTTCGCTGCGGCGAGCATCGCCATATTTCTCTTTCACCTCGGTCAGCTCATCCTTTATCACGCCCTTGCAAACATTCTCGTCGTTTAGGATTGTCTCAAAATAGGCAATCCGCTTTTCAACTTCGTCAAACTCGCTGCGCAATTGGTCTTGCAAAAGCCCGGTCAACTGGCGCAGGCGCATCTCGACGATGGCCTTGGCCTGTATGTCGTCAAACTCAAAACGCGCCATAAGGTTCTCGATCGCCTCCTGGGGAGTTTTAGCCGCCCGGATGATGTGCACGACTTCATCAATGTTGTCGCTGGCCACAATGAGCGCTCGCAAGATATGCAAACGCTCCTGCGCTTTTTTCAAATCGAAACGCGTGCGACGTATCACGACATCATGACGGTGATCCACAAAGTGCTGGATGCACTGTTTCAGGTTCAGGAGTTTCGGACGACCTTTCACGAGTGCGATACAGTTCACGGCGAAGCTGCACTGCAAGGCCGTCATCTTGAACAACTTGTTGAGAATCACATTGGCGTTGGCATCACGCTTGACGTCCACCACCACCCGCAGGCCCTCACGCGAACTTTCGTCGTTCACGTTACTGATGCCTTCAATCTTCTTCTCGTTCACCAAATCAGCTATCGACTTGACGAGTTCGGCCTTATTGACTCCGTAGGGGATTTCAGTCACCACAATCTTATCGTGCGCCGGTCCGTTCTCGATTTCGGCTTTCGCCCGCATGACAACGCGTCCCTTGCCTGTTTCGTATGCGCTGCGTGCCCCTTGCAGTCCCAAGATGTATCCCCCCGTGGGGAAGTCTGGCGCCGGGACGTAACGCATGAGTTCCTCGATCGTGATGTCAGGATTATCGATATAAGCGATACACCCGTCTATGACTTCGTTCAGGTTGTGCGTCGGTACGTTTGTAGCCATACCCACAGCGATGCCGCTGGCTCCGTTTACAAGGAAATTCGGGATGCGCGTCGGCATGACCGTGGGTTCTTTGAGCGTATCGTCAAAGTTGTTCATCATGTCGACGGTCTCCTTGTCGATATCCTGCATCATGGCCTCGCCAAGGGGGCTGAGCTTTGCCTCTGTATATCGCATGGCGGCTGGCGAGTCGCCGTCGACCGAACCGAAGTTTCCCTGTCCTTTCACCAAAGGATAGCGCATCGACCAGTCCTGCGCAAGGCGCACTAACGCTCCGTAGATGGACGAATCGCCATGCGGGTGATACTTACCCATCACCTCCCCGACAATACGCGCCGACTTACGCGTAGGTTTGTCGTGCGTGAGGTTCAGGTCCATCATGCCGTAGAGGATGCGGCGATGCACTGGCTTAAACCCGTCGCGCACGTCGGGCAAGGCGCGGGCCACAATCACGGACATGGAATAGTCGATGTAAGAGGAACGCATTTCCTCTTCTATGTTAACCTTTATAATTCTGTCTTCTGTCATAAACGAGTTACTGAAAAACCGCACAAAGATAGCGAAAGGCGAGCGCCGGGACAAGAGAAAGCCCCGCTTTCTTCATGGATTGGCCGCTCCGCATCCTATCTTCGCAGAGCAAAGATACGGAAAACGAGTGGAACGGCGCGCGGAAAAGCCGCATGATTTTCTCCCGAAGCGCCCTCAGGGGGCCGCGCCGGGAGGATCAGACTTCTTCGTCGTCGAAATTCTTGGCCAAGCCGCCCTCGCTCGTCTCGCGGTAAAGAGACGGCAGGTCGTGCCCAGTCTGACGCATCACTTCGACGACCTTGTCATACGAAATGCGGTGATAGCCGTCGGCAAACGTCGCATAGATGTTGGCATCCAAAGCGCGGGCCGCGGCATGAGCGTTCCGTTCGATACAGGGAATCTGCACCATCCCGCACACTGGGTCGCATGTCATGCCCAAATGATGTTCGAGTCCCATCTCAGCCGCATACTCGATTTCGGCCGGACTGCCGCCAAAAAGGTAGTTGGCCGCTGCGGCCGCCATGGCGCAGGCCACGCCAACCTCGGCTTGGCATCCCGCCTCGGCTCCGGAGATCGACGCGCGCGACTTTGCGATGTTGCCGATGAGACCGGCCGTCGCCAAAGCCCGATATATGCGCATGTCGCTGAGTTTGCGGCTCTTTTGGATATGATAGAGCACCGCCGGCAGCACGCCGCTCGCACCGCACGTCGGAGCCGTCACGATCTCCCCGCCCGAGGCGTTCTCCTCGCTCACAGCCAAGGCATACGAAAAGACCAACGCCCGCGACTGCAGGTTCGGGCCATAGCCCGTGGCTTTGATGTAATAGACCGGAGCCTTACGTCGCAAATGGAGCGGGCCCGGCAGGATGCCCTCGTGCTCAATGCCACGCTCCACGGCGGCCCTCATGGCTTTCCAGATCTCGGCCAGGTAGTCCCAAATGCCCTCGCCCTCGCATTCGGCCACGTATTCCCAATACGACTTCCCCGTACGCTCACACCAATGCAGGATGTCGTCAAGATGGTCCATGGCATAAATGTCCGGGCTCTCCAAGCTGTCCGCCCCTTCTTCGGCCAAGGCGCCGCCTCCGACACTATACACCGTCCATGCCTCCCGGGCATGGGCGTCGGCGTCTATCACTTCGAACATCATGCCGTTGGGGTGAAAGGCCGGCACGACGTCCGCCCGCCAAACGATGTCCGTCCGCTCACGCCCCAAGACCTCATAGATAGCACGGTCGGTCAAGTGGCCGCGCCCCGTGGCTGCCAAGCTGCCATAAAGCGTCACCCTGAACCTCTCAGCCTCCGGATGAAGCCGCAAATAGCGTTCGGCGGCCAGACGGGGGCCCATGGTGTGGCTGCTCGATGGACCATGGCCGATGCGGTATAATTCCCTCAATGTCTTCATATTCTTCGGATTTTCAATTTGTTTTCGGGACAAATTTACGCAAAGCAGGTCGACGGGACAAGCGAACCGTCCCCCTTTTTGCGGCAAAACACTCTCACTGCCTCCACTGCACGTCAGTGCCCCCCTCGCCGCACAGGACGTGGGGAGGATGCGGGGCGCTGCGGTGTCAAAATCCGCGGCAAGCCGCCGTGCGACCCAGCCGTGGTTACTCGTGACGGTACTCGGACGGCGACAGCCCGGTCACGTTCTTAAAATACTTGCCTAAGAACGACTGGTTAGGAAAGTTCAAGGCTCCGGTGATCTCCTTTATCGAATAGTTCGTGTTGCGAAGCAGCGTCTTTATCTCGATCAGGACAAACAGTTGTATCCATTGGCGCGCCGTGCGCCCGCTCACGCGTTTGACCACTTCGGAGAGGTATTTCGGTGTGACGCAAAGCTGCCCGCTATACCATTCCACGCCCCGCTGCGTCTTGTAGTTCTGCTGCACCAGCCCCAAAAAGCGTCCGAACAGCACGAAGCCGTGCGACTTGTCGGTTTGGGCCTCTTCGCCGATCCACTCGCTGAGAGAATTACACAGGTCGAAGAAAAAGAGGTTCACGCAGCTCGACAGGATTTCACTGCGGAAGAGATGCGCACGGTCGGACAACCTGCGGCTGATGCGTTCGTAGAAGTCGAGGTACCAGGCCAGACGCCCCGCATCGAGGGGGATGATGGGGTTGCGCAACAGGTGGAAGAGGTAGGGCCAAAGGCGTTGGAGGCCGAGCATCTCGTTCTGGGCATAGCGGTTGGAAAGGATCATCCCCTTTCCGCTGAAGTCTTGGCTCACGTGGCGGCCGGCTATGATCTGCGGGCCGATGCTCACCCACAGGTTGCCGCTCCGCAGGTGCACTGTCTCGTCGCCCAGGAACACCTCGGCCTGCCCCTTTTCGCAAAGGAAGAAGGACATAAAATCGACGCGGCGCACCATTTCGGGGTGGTCCACGTTTTCAAGGCCGGTGAAAAGGACTATCCCGTCTTCATTGAGGTCAGACGCGGGGCTGAGAGTTTGTTGGGCGTCGTTGAACGTGACGTTCCGGATTTCCGATCGAGGCATAAACGTATATAATTAAATATGATGTCAAGGTGTGACAACCCTGTCTCCCAGCGCTTGCGCCAGCTTCCGCTCGACGGCCGAGAGCTGCATGTAGTGTGTCATCAGTTTCCGGCAGTCTTCGGGGCATGCTGCCATGGAGGGCTGATTCATGGCTTGGAGTATGCTTTTCAGTTCCTCTTTCACCACGGCATATTTGAAGTCCATGAGCAGCCGGGGGGTCAGTTCGCCCAACCGGTTCCGGTCGTTGAGGGGGCTTTCGGCCATCAGCTGTTCGACAGTCTCATCACCATTTTCTTTCCCCGTCTTGAAGTGGTAGCGGCTCAGCGTATAGCGGTCGGCCATCAGCTCGGCGGCCGCCCGACTGACGGCAGGGTCGGGATGGTTCATGAAGTAGCCGGAAGCCGTAAAGCCGTCCTCGTGGGCGTGTTCTGTGGCTTCTTTCAACATACGGGCGTAGAGGCTGTTTTTGAAGTCCAGCCCTTCGGCGGCAAGGTCAGACGCGACATAGTCAACGACCGACACGGGCTCCCCGCCGTCAGGGGCGGCAGGCGCTCCGGCGGGCATTTCGCCATAGCGCACGAGCAACTGCATGAGTTGCCGTTCCTCGATGCTTGCGGCCGCTGGGGGCACGTCGGGCAGCGGCGCCTCCTCGGTGGAAGTCGCGGCTTCGGGGCTCTCGCTCTTTGGGCTGGTGGAGGGCTGCCCTTCTTCGGTCTTCTGCCCGGCGCGGGAGCGGGCTTCGCGGATGGCCCTTCGCCCCTTTGCGACCTCGTTGACCACGAGTTTCTCGTCGACGTCCATCATGGCGGCACATTCCCTTACGTACATCTGCCGCACGATGGGGTCGGGGATGACGGAGATGCTCTTCACGATGTCAGTGATGAGCGCGGCTCGCCTCACGGGGTCGTCGCCGCAGTCGGCGAGCAGGAGGTTGGTTTTGAACCGGATGAAATCCACCTGATGGCGGTCGATGTATTCCTGAAACTCCTGAGCGGTATGCTTGCGGGCGAAACTGTCGGGGTCGTCGCCGTCTGGCAAGAGGAGAACCTTGATGTTCATCCCCTCGCGCAGGAGCATGTCGATGCCGCGCAGGCTGGCTTTTATGCCGGCCAAATCCCCGTCATAGAGGATGGTGATGTTGTCGGTGAAACGGTGAATCAGTCGGATTTGTCCCTCTGTCAGCGAGGTGCCCGATGAGGCCACGACATTCTCAATGCCGCTTTGGTGCATCGAAATGACGTCCGTATATCCCTCGACGAGGAAACAGCGGCCTTGCTTGACAATGGCATGCTTTGCCAAGTAGAGCCCGTAAAGTTCATTGCTCTTATGATAAATCTGCGACTCCGGCGAGTTGACATACTTGGCCACTTTGCCGTTCGTGGTCATCACGCGGCCGCCGAAGGCCACGACCTTGCCCGACACGGTGTGGACTGGAAATATGACCCGGCCGTGGTAACGGTCCATCAGCCGCCCGTCCTCGGTTTCATAACAAAGCCCCGTCTCGACCAAGTATTCCCGGCGGAATCCCTTGGCCTGCGCCGCTGACGCCAGGGCATCGCGGGCGGAAAGCGAATAGCCGAGCTGGAACTTGCGGATCGTATCGTCGCGGAATCCCCGCTGGCGGAAATAGGCCATTCCGACGGCGCGCCCGTCAGCGTGGTTAAGCAGGATGTCGGTGAAATAGTCGCGCGCCCATTCGTTCAGGATGAACAAGCTTTCGCGCTCGCCTTCGGCACGTTTTTCCTCAGCCGACAATTCGCGTTCTCTCACCTCGATGCCATAACGGGAAGCCAGCCATTTCAGCGCCTCGGGGTAGGTCATCTGCTCATGCTCCATGATAAAATGCACCACGTTGCCTCCCTTTCCGCAGCTGAAACACTTGCAAAGCTGCTTCGACGGCGAAACCACGAAACTCGGCGTACGCTCATTATGGAATGGGCACAAGCCTTTATAGTTCACGCCGGCCTTGCGAAGGGTGACGAATTCGCTCACCACATCGACAATGTCGGCAGCTTCCATAATGCGGCTGATGGTTGCTCGGTCTATCATTGCGCAGTGAAAAGACAGGGAAAGGCGGACGTAGGGGCAAGAAAAAGCGTGTTTTCTTCTTGACTTTGTCAAGCCGCTTCCTGTCTTCGTGCAACAAAGGTAGGGAAAAGAAATGAGAACCGCGGCGCCACAAAGCCAAAACCTGCGAAAAACATGCGATTGCCTATTTCGGGGACAAACGGAAGCCGAGGCCGCCTGAACGGCTGTACTGACAGAAATTTCTGTCAGTGCGTCAGGATTTTCTGTCACTGCGACAGAAAATCCTGACGCACTGACCGTTTCCCGGCGTGCTCTGACGGTGAAATCAGAACGGGACGGGCAGATGCAGGTCGACCATGCGACCCGTCACGGGATGGCGGAAAGTGAGCCGGGCGGCGTGAAGATAGAGGCGGTCTGCCGGATGGCCATAAAGGCGGTCGCCGCGAATGGGCGCCCCTAAGCCGCCGGTATGTGCAGCATGGAGACGGATCTGGTGCGTACGGCCGGTGAAGGGTTCGAAACGGACGCGCGCCCATCCGCTGCCACGAGTCAGCACCCTGAAACCGGTCTGCGCGGGTTTGCCCTGCTCGCTGTCGACCATCTGGCGCGGCCTGTCATTCCAGTCGGGCGCAAGAGGCAGGTCGATGCTCCCTGCATCCCGGCTGGGCAGCCCGTCGAGCAACGCTTCATACTCTTTCGTCACTTCCCGGCCTGCAAACATGGCTTGCATACGGCGCAGTGTGGCCACGTCTTTGGCCACAAGTAACAGCCCCGAAGTGTCTTGGTCGAGCCGGTGCACTACCCGCCACGCCGCCTTGCCGCCCGACATCGTCCGAAGCTCGCTCTCGACCGACGGGAGCCCCATTGTGCCATCGACAGAGGGCAATCCGGCCGGTTTCCCGACAGCCAGCAGCCACTCGTCTTCATAAACGACCGCCAACGGCTGCCGGGGCCATACCGGGCACAGCAATGGATTGGGTTCGACAGCGAGCCCGTCGAGCATGAAGCGGAGAATGGGCTCGCATTTGCTCTTGCACGAGGGATAGAAATGGCCATGGTGGCGGACTTCGCCCTGCGGCGAGCGTCCCCACCAGAACTCGCCCATCGCCACGGGGCAGAGCTGGTGAAGATAGGCGTACTGCAAGAGTTTGGGAGCCGCGCACTCTCCTGCTCCACCGGGCGGGATGCGTCCCTCGCGCCGGAACACCTCGTAAAGACTGCACGCCTGACCACGGGCGCTCAACAAACGATAACTGCTGAAAAGGCGCTGTTGCAAGGCCGCCGAACGGCGATGACGTTCGGCACGCCAGGCATGCAACACGGCGTCAAAGGTTTCCGCCTCTTGTCTGGCAGTCTCCACCCGTGCGGCTAACCGCTGTTTCAGCCGGCGCAGCTCGGCCTTGTCGAACTGGCTCTCACGGATCAAGTCGGCTTTTCCCACCTCCGTGGCCGTCAGCCGGCGCACCTGTCGCCTCGCCTTCCGTTCGGCGGCCTCTGCGCGGGCCTTTTCCATCGTTGCTGCGGCGTCGCCGCGCTCCCTTTCATAGACCTCACGCGCCCTTATGCATCCGGCAGAGGCCTCCAAATCGCATATCCGCCGGTTCAACTCTGAGATGCAGGCCTCTTCTTGTTTGAAATAGCCGTCAGGGCGCAAGAGATCATAGACCGGGGGGACAAAATAATCGTGACGGTTGTTGCCTGCCAGCAATCCGGAAAAAGCGGCAAGGTAACCAACGATTCCTTTGGCGTCCTTCACGATCAGGACGCCGAACATCTTTCCAGCGTCCAGCTCGTCGGCCCAATCTTCCCGGCCTGAGAGGTAACGCCCGACAGAGACGGCCGCTTCTCTCACCAGCGGATGGGGCTCGTAGCAGAAAGGGCACGTAAACAGCCGGGGCAGTTCGTCTGTCCCGACAGGGCGATCGAAAGTGTGCAGGCAGTTGTCCATTTATCAAGGTACGAAAAAGGCAACCGGGACAAGCCGGTTGCCTGAACACATAGCCTCATCGGCATTTCTTACTCTTCTGTTTCTATCACCTGAACCACTTTACGCTTACGAATGGCACCGGTGGCAAGACCTGCTCCGCGGAAGATTTCATCCTTGCGGTCGATCGTAGCGCGGCGGAAGCGTCCGCTGATACGCGTCAGCTTCTTTCCGTCTTTCGACAGGGCCTCCTCGTCTGTGATCCACTCCTCGGCCGTAAACGAGCTGGTGCGTTCGACGGCTTCTTCCTCGTAAAGATAATGGATGCGGCGCATTTCGACATTGAAACTGCCGTCCGCGATGGTAAAGATGAGCTCGTAGTAGAAACGCGTGTAGTGTGTCACCCATGCCGAACGGCGGAAATAAAGATTTTCTTCCATGCGAAGAGCCAGAAGCCCCTGCAAGCTGTCAGCTTCAACGATAGCCGACTGTTCAAGACTGTTCTCGCCGTTGAGCAGGCTGTCGGCATAGGCACGCAAGTCCTTGTAGATTTCCAACTTAGACTTATCGGAAACCTTGTAAGTCTTGTCGAATATCACAATACCGTTCTTCATCGGCACGGCTCCTGCGAGATACTTCTTGTCGTCGTCACCGTCTCGGCCTTGCGCGGTCACCGCAAAGGCCAACAGGCCCAACAGGATTGCTATTGCTTTTTTCCACATAACTCTTGTTGATTTTATGAATGCAGGGGCAAAGGTAAGCAAAATTATGAGAAACAAGGGGATTGGCCGTCATTTAACCTATATAAACAAGCCGCCCGCGTGTGTTTTCATTTCGCCTCGGCAGCGTCACACCTCAATCGTCAGACCATCATAACCCAGATGGACGTGCGGCGGAAGTAGTTTTTCGGTCTCCTCATGGAGCCCGATGCCATGCGACATGTGCGTGAAATAGGCTGTCCGCGGCGACAGCCGTTCCACCAAGGCCAATGCTTCGGCCAGCGACTGGTGCGTAGGATGCGGTTCGAAGCGAAGGGCATTGACCACAAGGCAATCGAGTCCTTCAAGACAGTGAAGGTCATCCGGGGCGATGCCGGTCATGTCCGTCACATAGGCAAAACGACCGACGCGGTAGCCGAGAATGGGCAACTGGCCGTGCATCACGCGAAACGGCCACACTTCCGCTTCGCCCACATGCACCGGCTCGCCGGGCCGGATGCGCCGCAGCGAAATGCGAGGCACTCCAGGATAAGGATGTTCGGCGAAGCAATATGGCAAACGTGCCTGCAAATCATCGGCACAATCGTCTTGGGCAAACACATCGACGTCCCCGTACACGCAGAAAGGCCGGAGATCGTCCAAGCCACCGACATGGTCATAATGTTCATGGGTGATGAAAACCGCATCCAAGCGCCTGAAATCGACAGAAAGCATCTGGGCGCGAAAGTCGGGGCCACAGTCGAACAACAAGCGGCGTCCATCATCGGTGTCAAGCAAGGCCGCTGAACGCAGACGGCGGTCGCGTGGATCGGCCGAGCGGCAAACCTTACACCCGCAGCCAACCTGGGGAACACCGGTACTGGTGCCTGTGCCTAAAAGCGTCACTTTCATACGAAGATCACCTCGGGGTGCAGCGTGATGCCGAACCGCGCTTTCACGTCGGCGCAAACGGCTTCACTCAACCTTACGACATCTGCTCCCGTCGCGCCGCCCCGGTTGACCAGAACAAGTGCCTGTTTCTCATAAACAGCGGCAGGGCCCAAGGCACGGCCTTTCCAACCACAGTGTTCAATCATCCAACCGGCGGGAATCTTGACGCCGTCTTCCATGTCGTAGTGAGGCATGTCGGGATAGATGGCTTGCAACCGCTCGAAGCAGTCACGGCTGACCACAGGGTTCATGAAGAACGAGCCCGCACTGCCCACCTGTGCCGGATCGGGTAATTTGTGCCGACGGATGTCTATAATAAGATCGCGCAACTGGCTGGCCGTGAGACCGGACACCGCTATGCCGCGAGCGTCGAGTTCGCGGCGCAAAGCGCCATAGGCCAACCGGGGTTCAAAACGGCGCGAAAGGCGATAGGTGACGTGCGTGATGACGTACCGGCCGGCGTCCTCGCGTTTGAAACGGCTCATGCGGTAGCCATAGTGGCAGTCGGCCTCGGCGAAGTTCACCGC
>DVNY01000124.1 GCA_018714085.1 Candidatus Caccomonas pullistercoris | reverse complement strand
TTTACGGGGAAGGGGCGCCGCGCTCCGGAGCCAGCCTGACGGCGATGTCGCCCTCATCCCGCTGTCAAACCGGACGGCAAACGCTTTGACGAAAAGTCCCGGCCACTCCGTATAGAGGAGTGGCCGGGACTGTGTTTTTTTCGGTGGATGGCCCTGGTTTATTTCCTGCCTTTGTAGATGAGGAAGGCGACAACGAAGATGGCCAAGCCGAGTATGATGTAACCGATTTCGTGGCTGTATTTCGTGGCCAGCTCGTAGACGTCTTGCGTCGTTTTGAGCGGCGTCCAAAGGTAGATGAAGTAGCCTATCAAGGCGAGGACGATGTTCCAGCATCCGGCGCCGAGCGTCGTGTAGAGCAAGAAAGGCCCCATCTTCATGCGGGCGAGGCCTGCGGGGAGCGATATGAGCTGCCGGATGCCCGGGATGAGGCGTCCGAAAAACGTCGAGGCGGCACCATGGTGATTGAAGTATTCCTCGGCACGGCGCACCTTCTCCTCGTCGAGGAGGCACATGTGCCCGATGCGGCTGTTGGCAAAACGGTAGACGATGGGGCGCCCCAGCCAACGGGCGAGGTAATAATTAACGAGTGCGCCGATGTTGGCGCCGATAGTGGCGAAAACAACGACCAGCACGATGTTCATGCTGCCGTCAGCCATGGCCTTCCATGCCGCAGGAGGCACCACCACTTCTGACGGGAAAGGAATGAAAGAACTTTCGATGATCATGAAGAACGTAACAACCCAGTAATCCAGGTTGTCGAGAATCCAACGGAACAGTTCGGCTGTATCCATAAAGTAAAGTGATTGAAAATGATTGAAAAGTTTTAGTCGGCTGCAAAGATAGCGAGTGGCATGCGTGTGGCCAAATCTTTCGCACTGAAATCTCCTGCGAATTTTCCGGTCGCCGTCCGCGTCTTTCCAGTCGCAGCGACAGGAATTTCTGTCACTGCGACTGTTTTTCCTGTCACTGCGATGGGAAAGACGGCGTCGCCACACGTGGCGCCACACTGCTTCCTGAGTGCGCCCTAAACCGTTTTTCGCCTTTCAGTCAAATGCTTACGCGTTACGACCTTGCCTGTTCTGAAAATAAACATTAAATTTGCCGACAGAAACGCAGTATTCATCATTTCTTATCAGTTTATGACATTTTCTGAACGTTGCCAGTCGATTTTCGAGCAAGTCATCGCAGATTATCACAAAGCCGACCATGTCGACACCCCCATAGCCAACCCCTATGCCACTCCGTCGATCGATTATTTCCTCTACCTGAAATGTTGGATCGACACGGTGCAGTGGCATCTGGAAGACCTGATACGCGACCCGGAGATTAATCCTGTCGAGGCTCTCGCCCTGAAACGCCGCATCGACAAAAGCAACCAAGACCGTACGGACCTCGTAGAGATGATCGACAGTTATTTCCTCGATCTCTACAAGGAAGTCAAGCCGCTTCCCGACGCTACGATCAACACCGAGACGCCGGCGTGGGCCGTCGACCGGCTGAGCATCCTCGCGCTTAAAATCTATCACATGCGCGAGCAGGCTGAACGGGTTGACGCTACGCCTGACCATCGCGAGCAGTGCGCCCGCAAGCTCGCCGTCCTGCTCGAACAGCAAGTAGACCTCTCTTCTGCGCTTGACCAGCTCCTTGCCGACATTGCCGCAGGGCGCAAATACATGAAAGTGTACAAGCAAATGAAGATGTACAACGACCCATCCACCAATCCGGTCCTTTACGGCGCGAAGAAGTAAGGCCGATTCCCATCGCTATCCGTTATGCCGGTTGCCCTCCACAGACCCATCCGTCATCTGCTCGTCGTCCGCTTTTCCGCGCTGGGCGATGTGGCTATGACCGTCCCTGTGGTCGACACGCTTGCCCGCCATTACCCCGACCTCGCCGTGACGATGCTGTCGCGGCCTGCCGTGGCGCCTTTGTTCGCCCATATGCCGCCGAATGTCACCTTCCGCGGCGTGGATCTTCATCACGACTATTCCGGCGCCGAAGGGCTGCGCCGGCTGTTCCGCGAGCTTGTGGCCGACGGCGTGGACGGTTTGGCGGACCTGCACGGAGTGCTTCGCACGCACTACCTGCGCTCGATGTTTTTCCTGTCCGGACTTCCGGCTGCTTCGATACGCAAAGGCCGTCGCGCAAAGCGCCGCCTGATCCGCCATGCGCCGAACGCCTTTTACCAGTTGCCTACGTCGGTCGACCGTTATGCCCGTGTGTTCGAGCGGCTGGGCTTTCCTGTGACCCCCGATTTCCGTTCTGTCTTTCCGTCCGGCCGGTTCCCGGCTCTTCCTGCCGATTGCGGCGTACCGGACAAGGCTCCGCATGAACTCTGGATCGGGCTCGCGCCATTTTCCGCCCATCGCGGAAAAACCTATCCCCCCGACATGATGGAGGAAGTCATTGCCCGGCTCGTCGCGTTCTATCCCGAGGCTCGTCTGTTCGTCTTTTCGAACGCACAAGAGGCGTCCGCGTGGCGCGATCGTTGGGAGACGCGTTACGGGCGGCTCCTTTTCACCGGTCCGCGACTGGGCGGCTTGGGTGGCGAGCTGGCGCTGATGTCGCGCCTCGACGTGATGGTGTCGATGGATTCGGCTAACATGCACCTTGCCTCCCTGGTCGACGTGCCTGTCGTGTCTATCTGGGGAGCCACCCACCCCTTTGTCGGTTTTCTTGGCTATGGCCAGACCACGAAATATGCCGTCCAGGTCGACCTGCTCTGCCGGCCGTGTTCCGTGTTCGGCAACCGCGCGTGCCGCCGGGGCGACTATGCCTGCCTCACGCTCATCCCGCCAGATTCGATAGTGAACCGCGTGGCCGAGGTGCTCCAACACCGTTGACCGCCATGGCCTCGCGCAAACCTTTTCCCGCCATGATCCAAAAAGTCTTAGTCATCCGTTTTCGCCGCGTCGGCGACTCCGTGCTCGCAACCGCTTTGTGCCGGAGCCTTAAAGAGAGTTTCCCGGGCGTCGAAGTCCACTTCGTGCTCAACGCCGGCATTGCCCCGCTTTACGAAGGCCATCCCGATATCGACAAAGTCATAGCCTTCACCGACGAAGAGCAACACGGCATGGCCTACCTGCGCAAGGTCTGGCAGACAGTCCGCGCCACACGTTACGACGCCATCATCGACATGCGTTCGACGCCGAAAACGCTCCCCTTCGCCCTGTTCTCGCCCGGCACGCCCTACCGCATCGGCCGCCGCAAGCCCTACAACGCCGGGGTGCACAACTACCGTCTCGAAAATCCCTCAGGCGTCGACCGCGTGCAGACGAACCTGAACCTCATGACGCCACTGGCCCGCGAGGGGCAGCTGGTGATGAATCCGCATTTCCGGCTGGTGATTACAGAGGAAGAACGCCGTTCTTTCCGCAGTTACATGGCGCGTGAGGGCGTCGACTTCGGTCGCCCCGTCGTGCTGTGTGCCGTCACGGCGCGGCTGGCTTACAAAGTCTGGCCCTACGAGCGGATGGCCCGTGTGCTCCGTAGGCTTATCGACAGCTACGACGCACAGCTCGTCTTCAATTATGCCGGCGACGTGGAGGCAGCTGCGGCGCGCGCCCTCCGCGACATGCTCGGCGGCGACTCCCGCGTGGTGCTCGGCGTGCAGGCCAAGGGACTGCGCGAACTCTGTGCGATGACCGTGAACGCCGATCTCTTTTTCGGAAACGAGGGCGGCCCGCGCCACATTGCCCAAGCGCTCGATGTCCCCACGCTGGCCCTCTTCCCGCCCGGTGTCGAAAAATGGTTCTGGCTGCCCGGTGCCGACGACCGTCAGCGCGGCCTCTCGCCCGACGACTATCTCGCGCCCGAGTGCCAGCAGGCGATGACCTACGCCCAGCGTTTCGACCTCATCCCGGAGGACGACGTGTGGGCGCAGCTGACCGACATGATGAACCGCTACGTCGTGAAGCCATGAGACCGCTGCAACTCGTCACCCTTTCCGGCGGTTTGGGCAACCAGATGTTCCAATACGCTTTTCTCGTCCACCTGCGCCGACGCGGTGCAAGGGTATTCCCCTATCTCGGAAAGATACGCCATTACGGCGAACACAATGGCTATGAGCTCGAACGCGTCTTCGGCATCGCCTTGACACCCGGTGAGCGGGCCATGGACGGCACGCTTGGCGTCCCCCTGCTTGGTGCGGCGGTCAAACACCTCGTGTTCCCTTTCAAATACCGCGAGCGGGGCGAGTCGGACTTCGCTGCCAACGCCGCGCTGGCCGGCCGGCACGCCGCCACCCGTTTTACGGGTTATTGGCAGGGTGAGTGCTTCTTTGCCGACGTGGCCGACGAGGTGCGGCGCCTCTACCGTTTCGACGAGAGCCGGCTCAATGCGCAGAGCCGCAGTCTGGCCGAGAGCCTGCGGGGTGCGGAAAACACCGTGTCGCTCCATGTGCGCCGTGGCGATTACTACAAGAAAGACGGCACGCCCACCGACTTCGGCCGGGCGTTTACTGCCGATTATTACGACGCGGCCTTGGCATACCTTGCAAATGCGACGGGTAAAACAGTCGCAGTGACAAGAAATCCTGTCGCAGCGACAGAAATTTCTGGACGGCTGACAGAAAATCCCGGACGGCTGACAGAAAATCCCGGACGGCTGACCGGAGAATCGCTCAGGCCGATTGTCTTCACCGACGACGCCGACTGGTGTCGCGCCCACTTCCCGGCGGGTTTCACCGTCGTCGACTGGAACCGCGGTCCCGACAGCTGGCAGGACATGTGCCTCATGTCTTTGTGCCGCCACCATGTCGTGGCCAACAGCTCGTTCAGTTGGTGGGGCGCGTGGCTCGACGCGCGTCCCGGTGGCTTGGTCGTGGCGCCCCGACGGTGGAAACATGGCGCGGCCTCGCCCGATGTCGCACCCTCACACTGGATTCGCCTATGATTCTCGCCCTGACACCGAAACGCCGCAAGACTGCCTATTTGTTGAGTACCCTGTTCGAGCGTCCTTTGCCCCCGCCGGCCGGCGAGCCTGTGGATGTCGTCATTCCCGTCGTGCCTAAGGACCTCGGCATCTTGCCCCTCTGCCTTGAAGGCATCCGCCACAGCCTGAACCATCCCGTCGGCGACATTTACGTCGTGGCGCCGCGGGGGGAGGAAGTCGCCGGTTTTTGTCGCCGTCACCGCCTCTGTTTCGTCGACGAGCAGACTGTCTTGGGCTATGGCCCCGGTGACATCGCCTACCGCCCTTGCGGCACGGACCGCAGCGGATGGATTTTCCAGCAGCTCGTCAAATTGTCGGGCGCGGTGGGCAACAGGGAGCACTACCTCGTCATCGACGCCGACCACATCCTCCTGCGTCCGCACACCTTCCTGACCCGTCGCGGCCGCACCGTCTTCTATGGCAGCCGCGAGTGCCACCAGCCCTATTACGACACCGCTGCCCGCCTCGTGGGCGGTGTGCGGATGGAGTGGCTCTCCTACGTGGACCACAAGATGCTGTTCAGCCGCACGCAGCTCGACGCCCTGAAAGAGCGGCTCGAAGCCCGTAGCCGCAAAAGCTGGGACCGCGCCATCCTCGACAGTCTGCCCAGAGACGAGACGTCGGGCTTTTCGGAGTATGAGCTCTATGGGTTGACCTTCCCGGCTCGTAAGAAAGTGGTGCGCCCTTGGCGCAACAAGACGCTGCACTACGACGAACTGGCCGACTACGACACACTGCGCCGTCGCTGGGGACGGCGCTACCGGGCAGTGACTTTCCCCGAATGGATCAATCGTTAGACCAAACTTGAAAAACAGATGAAAACACGCCCGCTCTCGAAAGCCCTCGCCACAGTGCTGAAACTCATGGGCAAGGTAGTGACGAAAGTCTATCCCCCGGCCATGGCTCTGCCGCCCTGCGACCTTGACAACGCGGGAGCCAACGACCTCGTGCGCCGCTGGCTCGAACAGCCTGACGGACAGGGGCACATGGCCACGAAGCTGGGTACTTATGAGTTGAAAGCCTTTCTCTGTTTTTACAGCCACGCCCACGGCCTGCGCCGGGCCGACGTGGCGAACATGCTGCGCTACCGCTATCCGCTGCTCCGCTCCATGCGCCATTCGCTCCGGCGGCTGACGAACAACGCGGGCTTCTTCCCTGCCGACGAAGAGGCCGGCCGGCGTTATGCCGAGCTTGTGGCGGCCGACTTCCCGCAGGCCGACCTGCTCGTCTCGTACCAGAAGGAGGAGTGGTATCCCCTTTCGCTCGGCCTGCTCGCCGGGGCAAGGCGCTGCCCGCCGTGGGGCTACCTCGACCCGTACCGTTACGCCCGCCCGTGGTCGGCGGCGCTGGCGGGGAAGAGGGTACTTGTCGTCCATCCTTTTGCCGACACCATTCGCCGGCAGTATGAGCGTCGGACCGAGCTCTTCCCGGGAACGGACGTCCTGCCTCGTTTCGCCTCGCTCCGCTGCGTCCGTGCCGTGCAGAGCATCGCCGGGAACGCCGTGCCCTACCGCACGTGGTTCGACGCGCTCGACGCGATGAAACGGGAGATGGATGCGGAGGACTATGACGTGGCGCTCATCGGTTGCGGCGCCTATGGCTTCCACCTCGCTGCCCATGCCAAGCGGCGCGGCCGCGTGGGGCTGCACATGGCGTCCTACGTCCAGCTGCTCTTCGGCATCCGGGGGGCGCGCTGGGACGCCGACCCTGAATACAGCCGCTTCTACAACGACGCCTGGGTGCGCCCCTCGGCCGACGAACGCCCTGCCGGCGCCGACACGGTCGAAGGCGGGTGTTACTGGTGAGGCTGCACGATATTTCCAGACAGATTTCAACAAACGAAAAAGTAAGGTGATGAGAAAGTTAGTAGTGGTTGTCGTGCCCGTCTACCGGGCGTTTCTTCCGAGTGAGGCGTTCGCTTTCAAGCAGTGCCTTGACGTGTTGGGGCGCTATGACATCTCGTTGCTTCATCCGGCTGCTTTCGATGTCAGCGGCATCGTCCGGACGGCGCCGCGCCCCGTCGGCCATGTGGCGATGGACGACCGGTGGTTCCGGAGCATCGACAGTTACAACGCCCTTTGCCTCTCGTCCGATTTTTACGACGCCTATGCCGACTATGAGTATATGCTGATCTATCAGTTGGACGCTTACGCGTTCCGCGATGAACTGGCCGACTGGTGCGCAAAGGAGTACGACTACATCGGTGCCCCGTGGCTGCCCAACGACACGTTCTATGAACGCACCCTCGGCGACGCCGTGCGATGGGTGCGCCGGACTGTTCATCCTGCCGGTACGACGCAGAAGATCACCCATGCCCAGACGCACTACCACGTAGGCAACGGAGGGTTCAGCCTGCGGCGTGTGGAGAAGATGAGAACTGTGGTCGGAGAGTTCCGCAGCCTGATTGACCGCATGGACCCCAAGGAACGACGGGCGAAGGAAGACGTGTTCTTTTCCACCTATATCCAACGGCGGGCCGGCATCAGCGTGCCGGATTGGCGCGAGGGCTTGCGGTTCGCTTTCGAGAACAGCCCGGCGATGGCCTTGCGCCTCACGAAAGGGAACCTGCCTTTCGGCTGCCATTATTGGTCGAAAGGAAACGTTTGGAAGGCTTTCTGGCACCGGTATATCCCCTTCGACCCGGAGCAGGACCGCCAGGCCTGACCGCAGACGGCGGCCTGTGAGGGACTGAAGTAGTGACAGTGAAAACGGTCGCAGTGACAGAAAATCCTGTCACTGCGACCGTTTTCACTGTCAGTGCGGGGAACCGCTTGGCTGGGTCAGAACGAGATGGAGGAGTAGAATCCGAACGCGCCGTCGGGCAGGGGAGTGGGCGCAAAGGTGATGTCGGGTCCGCTGCGGCGTGGACGGGTGAACACGAAGGCCGAGGCCGTGCCGATGGCGGCGCCTGCGGCCACATCCCACCAGTCGTGCTTTTTCCCGTAGACGCGCGACCATGCCACGTAGGCCGACACGGCATAAGCCGGAATGCTCCATTCCCATCCGTAGCGGCGTCCGATGTACGTGGCCGCCGTGAAGGTGATCGCGGTGTGCATGGAGGGCATCGAGTGGTCGTTGCTGTGGTCCGGGCGGTCCTTGTGGATGAGGTATTTCAGGGCGAGCGTCGTGCCGACCGTCGTGAGCGCAGTGAACGAGCCTTGTTTCAGTCCCTGCCAGTCTTTGAGCGCCAGGGTGGTGGCAATGCCCGCCGCCGGCGCAGCAAAGAGCAGGACGTCGCCCGCCGTGCGGGCTTTCTTGCGGCTGCCTGTCACGTCGAGGCGCTGGGCGTCGGCGCTCAGCGGGAGCAGGAGGCAGAGGATGAGGAGGAGGGCTTGTCTCATGGTGTAGGGTGGGTGAGGACGCAGAAAGTCAGGCTGTAAGCGCAAACAGTTTGGGAAGGAAGATGAAGAGCCCGACCGCGACAGCCGCCATGGCCAGCAGCAGGACGGCACCGGCGGCGAGGTCCTTGGCCCGCCGGATGTGTTCGTCGAATCCGGGGCTGACACGGTCGCAGAGGCTTTCGAGGGCGGTGTTGACGGCTTCGGCGGCGAGCACCGCACCGATGGTTAGCATGATGACAGCCCACTCCGTGAGGCTCAGGCCGAGCCATACGCCCGCCACTATGACCGCGACGGCCACCACGGCGTGGATGCGGGCGTTGTCTTCCCGGAAGAGGTCGCGTATGCCGTGGGCGGCATAGCGGAAACTGCGTAAGCGTTTGCGGAGGGTGAAACCGTTGTTCTTCATGCTTTCGGCGGAATGTCCAGGTCGGTCGGCGTCTGTCCGGTCATTCCAAGGCGTTCAGCTCCCGCCGCAGGGCTTCGAACTGTTCCTTGACGGATTGCAGGCGCCGCAGAATCTCGGCGTCGCGCTCTACGGCCGGCTTCTCTTTGCGCAGCACCTCGCGGGCCGCTGCCAGTTTCAGACCGCGCACTTTGACCAGATAGTAAATCTGGCGCACCGTATCGACGTCTTCCTTGGTGTATTGGCGGATGTTACGGCCGGACTTGCGCGGCGTAATCTGCGGGAACTCACGCTCCCAATAGCGCAAGAGCGATTCGTTCACGCCCAAAAGCGCGGCGACTTCCTTGACGGAATAATATAGCTTGAAGTCTATGTCTTTTTTCAGTGCCATTCGTTCTGCGCTTTCACCGTTGCTTTTATTTTCTATTGCTTGCAAAAATAACGAAAAGGTCGTAACTTTGCAAAGAAATAGCAAGAAACCTATCTAACAATGATGACAGCAAACGAAATACGCGAGTCGTTCCTCCGCTACTTTGAGTCGCAGGGGCATCTCGTAGTGCCCTCGGCTCAGATGGTAGTCAAGGACGATCCTACCCTTATGTTCACGAACGCCGGAATGAACCAGTTTAAGGACATCATCCTCGGCAATCGTGAGCCGAAGTGCCGCCGGCAGACCGACTCCCAAAAGTGTCTCCGCGTGAGCGGCAAGCATAATGACTTGGAGGAGGTCGGGCACGACACCTACCACCACACGATGTTCGAGATGCTCGGCAATTGGAGCTTTGGCGACTTCTTCAAGAAGGAAGAGATACACTGGGCGTACGACTACCTTGTCAATGTGCTCAAAATCAACCCCGCGAACCTCTACGTCACTGTGTTCGAAGGCTCGGCCGACGATGGCTTGGGCCGCGACGACGAGGCGGCCGACTATTGGGCACAGTATTTCCCCCAGGACCACATCATCAACGGCAACAAGCACGACAATTTTTGGGAAATGGGCGACACGGGTCCCTGCGGCCCCTGCTCGGAAATCCACATAGACCTCCGTTCTGACGAGGAGAAAGCCAAGGTGCCCGGAGCGGCGCTCGTGAACAAAGACAATCCCCAAGTCATCGAAATATGGAACCTCGTGTTCATGCAGTATAACCGCAAGGCTGACGGCTCGTTGGAGCCGCTCCCGCACAAGGTTATCGACACCGGCATGGGCTTTGAGCGGCTTTGCATGGTCATGCAAGGCAAAAAGTCGAACTACGACACCGACGTGTTCCAGCCTATCATCAAAAAGATCGGCGAACTTTCCGGTTATGTCTATGGCGAGGATGAAAAGCGCGACGTCGCCATGCGCGTCGTGGCCGACCACCTCCGTGCCATCGCCTTCTCCATTGCCGACGGCCAGCTCCCCTCCAACGCGAAGGCCGGCTACGTCATCCGCCGCATCCTGCGCCGGGCGGTGCGCTATGCGTACACTTTCCTCGGCCAGAAAGAGGCTTTCATCTACCGGTTGGTACCCACGCTCGTCGAGGAGATGGGCGGCGCTTATCCCGAACTGCGGGCGCAGCAGACGCTGATAGCACGCGTGATGAAAGAAGAGGAAGACGCTTTCTTGCGCACACTGGCCACGGGCATCACAATGCTCGACGGCGTCATTGAAGAGGCTCGCCGCGAAGGGAAAACCGTGGTCGACGGAACCAAGGCTTTCACGCTTTTCGACACCTACGGATTCCCGCTCGACCTGACGGAACTGATTTGTCACGAGAAAGGTCTGAGCGTTGACGTCGCTGCTTTTGATGTCGAGATGCAGAAGCAAAAAGACCGCGCCCGCAATGCCGCGGCTGTCGAGACGGGCGACTGGGTGACGCTGGCCGACGGCGAGCCTGAGTTCGTCGGCTGGGATTATACGGAGTACACCTGCCATATTTTGCGTTACCGCCGTGTGGAGCAGAAAAAGCAGACCTATTATGAGCTGGTGCTCGACTGCTCGCCTTTCTACGCTGAGATGGGTGGCCAGGTGGGCGACCGTGGCGTGCTCTGCAACGAGGCTGAAACCATCGACGTCGTCGACACGCGCCGCGAGAACAACCTGCCCATCCACATCGTCCGCCAGCTTCCCGCTCACCCCGAGGCCGAGTTCATGGCCTGCGTCGACACCGACGCCCGCACCGCCAGCGAGGCCAACCATACGGCCACGCACTTGCTCGATCAGGCTTTGCGCGAAGTGCTCGGCACCCATGTGGAACAGAAAGGCTCACTCGTCACGCCGGACTACCTGCGTTTCGACTTCTCCCACTTCCAGAAAGTGACGCCCGAGGAGCTGCGCAGCGTGGAGCGCATCGTGAACGAACGCATCCGCCGCGACATCTCTTTGCAGGAGTATCGCGACATGCCTGTCGAGAAAGCCAAGGAATTGGGCGCCATCGCCCTCTTCGGCGAGAAGTATGGCGACCGCGTGCGCGTCGTGCAGTTCGGAAGCAGTGTCGAGTTCTGCGGCGGCTGTCATGCGAAGAGCACGGGCCGCTTGGGACTTTTCCGCATCCTGACCGAAGGCAGCGTGGCTGCCGGCGTGCGCCGAATTGAGGCCGTTACGGGACGGGCGGCTGAGGAACTGTGCTACACGCAGGAAGACCTGCTCGTCAGCCTCCGCCAGCTGTTCAACAACGTCAAGGACCTGACTGCAGCTATCCAGAAGACGGTGGAAGACAACAGCGCCCTGAAAAAACAAGTGGAAGAGTTTGTCAAGGAACACATCATGGCCATGCGTGACCGCCTCGTCGGCAAAGCCAAGGACGTCGGTGGCGTGAAACTGGTGCGCGCCGTCATCCCCGGTTCCATCTCGGCCGACGCTGTGAAAGACTTGGCGTTCCAGATTTCCCACATGCTGCCCGGGCAGATGCTCTGTGTCCTCGGAAGCGCGTGCGACGGCAAGCCGTTGCTCACGGTGATGATCGGGAAGGAACTCATCGCCGAACGCGGTTTGAACGCAGGCCAGCTTGTGCGCGAGGCTGCCAAACTCATCAAGGGCGGTGGCGGCGGCGCTCCCCACTTCGCCACGGCGGGCGGAAAAGACCCGGACGGGCTCGAAGCCGCCGTCAGCAAGGTGGTTGAGCTGGCTGGACTGTAATCACAAAGTCGTTTTTTTTCACGTTAATATAGTATCAAGCTTAAAACGTAGCGGGCGCGGTGTCGTGAGGCACTGCGCCCGTTTTTTCTATCCGGCCGACAGAAAATTCTATCCGGCTGACAGTTTTTTCTGTCAGCCGGCCTGTTTTGCTTAATCAGCCGTGTGAAGGTGCCGGCGGCCGTTCCTGATGACTGTTCCGGCTGCCGCGTTTTCCAAGAAGTGGTGCGGCGGGTCGAAAATCCTATGGCTTTTCATCGGTCGTTCCACTCATTTGCATTATCTTTGCCTTGTAAATAAACATAGCAACATGAGAACTTACTTAGTGACTGGCGCAGCAGGCTTCATCGGCGCCAATTTCCTGAAATACATGCTGGCGACTCACGAGGACGACCGTTTCGTGGCCCTCGACCTGCTCACGTATGCCGGCTATCTGGGGACGATAGCTCCCGACGTCGACAACGAGCGTTGCTTCTTCGTCAAAGGCGACATCGGTGACCGAGAGCTCGTCGACAGTCTGTTTGCGGAATACAAGTTTGATGTCATCGTCAATTTTGCCGCCGAGAGTCACGTGGACCGCAGTATTGAAAATCCGCAGCTCTTCCTGCAAACCAACATCCTCGGTACGCAGAACCTGCTCGACTGTGCCCGTCGTGCGTGGGTGACCGGGCGCGACGAGAGCGGTTACCCCTCGTGGCGGCGCGGCGTCCGTTTCCACCAAGTCTCGACCGACGAGGTCTATGGCAGTCTGGGCGACGAAGGCTTCTTCACCGAAGCCACGCCCCTCAGCCCGCACAGCCCGTACAGCGCCTCCAAGGCCAGTGCCGACCACATCGTCTGTGCGTACCGCGACACCTACCACATGCCTGTCAGCATCACCCGTTGTTCGAACAACTACGGCCCCTATCAGTTCCCCGAGAAGCTCATTCCGCTCGTTATCCACAACATTTTGGAGGGAAAGAAGCTCCCGGTTTACGGGCAGGGACTCAATATCCGCGACTGGCTCTACGTGGAGGACCACTGCAAGGCTATCGACGCCGTCATCAACCGCGGGGAAAACGGATGTATATATAATGTGGGCGGGCACAACGAGCGGCGCAACATCGACATCGTGCGTACCATCATCCGCACCGTCCACGACCTCATGGAGCAGCAGCCCGAGTATCGCGCACTGCTGAGACGTCAGGAAAAAGGCGCTGACGGACAGGCGGAGATAGCTTGGATCAACGACGAACTCATCACCTATGTCAAGGATCGCCTCGGCCACGACCAGCGCTACGGCATCGATCCGACGAAGATCCACGCTGACCTCGGCTGGACGCCCGAGACGACTTTCGACGAGGGCATCGTGAAGACCATCCGCTGGTATCTGGACCACCACGACTGGGTGGAGGCTGTCTCCGGCAGTGACTATCAAGCTTATTACGAGAAAATGTACGGCAAACGCTAACGAGCGTTTGCCGCTCTTGTCTTTGCGTGTCTCCACCTGCAAATACAGAAAGAATGACGACTGCGTCCGGACGGTTGGCTTACTATGATTTTCTTCGCGGCATAGCCATTCTGATGGTTGTTGCTATTCACGCTTACATTCCGGGCGGTTTTGATACGCTGGCAGGGGAGGCCGCTTTATTTTTCAGGCAATTGCTCAGCTGTGCCGTCCCTGTCTTTCTGGCGATATCCGGATTTTTCTTGGCGGGAAAGCCTCTTGATACATGGCCTGAGCGTCGGACGTTTTGGCGCAGGCACATCGTCGGAGTGTATGTACCGTGTCTCGTTTGGTCCGTGCCGTCGCTTTTTCTTGGCCTTGCTGCGGCCGGCACCTGTACGCTGCCAGTTGTCTTGAAGTGGCTGCTGATCTTTTTTGCCTGTGGCTGCGGCGTGAGCTACTTCGTCGCCCTTATTATTCAATGCTACTTCCTGTTGCCATGGTTGAAGCGGGGAAAAACGGCAAGCCTGCTCGGCTTTGGATTAATGAGCTGCGTGGCTGTCCTGGCAGTCAGTTGGTACCTGTATGTGGAGGGGCAGGATCTTCCCGACTTGCTTGCGGCTGGTCCGTTTCCTGTCTATGGTTTTTTCTTTGTGTTAGGCGTGTGGCTGTCACACCGGCCGAGGACTTACCGATTTGTTCCATTATGCCTTTTGCTGTTACCGGCTCTGTGGTGGATGTATGTCGAAACGCAATGGTTCATGTCGTTCCACGGCAAAGGCGTGGGCATTAAGCTGTCAGCTTTTTTATATGCAGCGTTGGTCATTCTCATACTGTTCTCCCGGCGCCTGCAAGACGTTTATGCCGGCCGGGGCTTTATTTTCAGGGTTGTGCAATGGGTGGGCAGTGTGTCGTTTGGCGTTTATCTTGTTCATATTCATGCTATTTCACTGGTCGTAAATTTGTTCGGACTGGATGGATGGCTTGCAAAGTGGATGGGGGCGACGCTCCTGACGTTGGCGTTTATCGCGGCTGTCAAGCGGGTGATGCCACGCTTTTCCGCGAAGTGGCTGGGCTTCCGCTGAGCGGATGTGCCGGGCTTCTGTTGTCTTTGGTTCGGCGGTGAATGGCCGTCGCGCTGTGTGCATAAAAAATCCCCTCCTGTTCGTTTCCTTTGGAAGCCGGATGGAAACGGGCAGGAGGGGTTTCTCTGTGCCTTTCGGCCTGTTGATGCGGGTTGGCAGGGGGCTATTCGTTGGCGAAGAGCCCGTCTGTGTCCCTGTCGGCCTGTGGCGGATTGGTGTCGTCCTGCGGGGTGTCCGTGTCGCTACGGTCGTCGCCGCTGCCGGCGTTTTCCGTGGCTTCGTCGGCTGGCCGGCGGAGCGTTTCGAGCTCTTCGATGCGTTCGACGGCGAGCGTGGTGATGCGCTTGCCCTTGGCCTTGAAGCTCTTGACGCCAATGAAACTTTCGGCGTCGATGTCGAGCGGGTCGCGGAAAGCCTCGGCGCCGCCATAGGTGACGCGCAGGCGGGGGTAGGCCTCGTCGGTGAGCAGGACGAGGCGCGAGGCCGCGTTGTCGCCGATGAAGCTCGGGTGGCGGGTGCCCGACGTGCGTTCGAAGGTGAAGCGCTTGACGTAGGGGTAGCCCTGCTGGTCAGCGTCGAAGAGGACGGCGGTCCAGACCGTGTGAGGCGAGAATTTCTCGATGCGCAGGATGTTGGGCTCAAAGTGGTTGTTGATGTCGAAAGTGGTGGTGTAGAACGTGCCGCCCTCCAAGACGACAAGCACAAGGTCGCCGCCATGAAACTCGCCCAGCGCTTGGCCGCGGCCGTCGTAGTTGAGGCGATGGACGTCGTGGTCGAACCACACCTGTCGCCCGCCGAGCGTAGACTCTCCGTGTGATTTGAGCGTAATCTTGTGCACCTGATTGCGGGTGAGGAGATTGCCACGCGACTGGCGGCCTTTGACCATCAGGGTGCTGAAATCGTAGTCGAAGACCTGCTTTTTGAGTTTTGGGTTCGGCTTCAAGAGCACATGGACTACCTCGGCCTCCCCGTTGGGGTTAGGGGTGAAATAGAGCACACGGCTGCCCGCCTCGCCGGTGGTGAGGTCGTATTCGCGGTCGTGCGTCACGGCAGTCACGTTGAAGCGTTTGACATAGCTGGTGCCGTCCTTGCCGTCGCGGTAGATGGCGTTGTACGTCGTGCGGCTGTCGTTCTTTTTGAAGACAGCGATGTGGATGACCTCGGCTTTCTTTTTCTCGCGGCGCGAGCGCTCCGTCTCGCCGATGAACACCTTGTCGGCCACGCGGGTGACCTTGTAGGTGCCGTCGCGGTAGAAGATGATGACATCGTCGATGTCCGAGCAGTTCTCGACGAACTCGTCCTTTTTCAGGCCGGTGCCCATGAAACCCTCGGCGCGGTTGACATAGAGTTTCTCGTTGGCTTCGACAACCTTGGTGGCCTCGATGGTGTCGAAGGAGCGGAGCTCGGTGCGGCGGGGGTGGCCGGCGGCATATTTGTCGCGGATGAGGCGGAACCAGTTGCTCGTCACCTCGACCATGTTGCCCAGGTCGGCGTCGATGCGCGCTATCTCGTCTTTCATTCTCGCTATGAGCTCGTCGGCCTTGTCCTTGTTGAATTTGAGGATGCGGGCCATCTTGATTTCCATCAGGCGGAGGATGTCGTCTTTTGTCACCTCGCGCACCATCCGGGGGTAGTAGGGCGTCAGCCGTTCGTCGATGTGGGCGCAGGCGGCGTCCATGTCGGTCGCTTGTTCAAACTCCTTGTCTTTATAGATGCGCTCCTCGATGAAGATGCGTTCGAGCGAGGCGAAGTGGAGGCTCTCCATGAGTTCGCTCCGGCGGATGAGGAGCTCGCGGCGCAGGAGGTCGCGCGTGTGGTCGACCGAGGCGCGGAGCACGTCGCTCACCGTGAGGAAGCGGGGATGCTTGTCGTCGATGACGCAGCAGTTGGGCGAGATGCTGACTTCGCAGTCGGTGAACGCGTAGAGGGCATCGATGGCCTTGTCGGAGCTGGTGCCCGGCGTGAGATGGACCAGGATTTCCACCTCGGCGGCCGTGTTGTCGTCGACCTTGCGTATCTTGATTTTTCCTTTCTCGTTGGCTTTCAGGATGCTTTCGATGAGCGACGAGGTGGTCTTCCCGTAGGGTATTTCGGTGATGACGAGCGTCTTGTTGTCGAGTTTCTTGATTTTGGCGCGTACCTTGACGTTGCCGCCTCGCATGCCGTCGTTGTAGCGCGAGACGTCGATGCTCCCCCCGGTGAGGAAGTCGGGATAGAGGCGGAACTCCTCGCCGTGGAGGTAGTGGATGGCGGCCTCGCATATTTCGCCCAGGTTGTGTGGCAGTATCTTGGCCGACAGGCCCACGGCGATGCCCTCTGCGCCTTGGGCAAGGAGCAGGGGGAACTTGACGGGCAGCGTGATGGGCTCTTTGTTGCGGCCGTCGTACGACAGCTTCCAGTCCGTCGTCTTGGGATTGAAGAGCACGTCGAGGGCGAACTTCGATAGGCGGGCCTCGATGTAGCGCGGCGCCGCAGCCGAGTCGCCCGTCAGGATGTTGCCCCAGTTTCCCTGCGTGTCGATGAGCAGGTCTTTCTGCCCCAACTGCACGAGGGCATCGCCGATCGAGGCGTCGCCGTGGGGGTGGAACTGCATCGTGTGGCCGACGATGTTGGCCACCTTGTTGTATCGGCCGTCGTCGAGGCGCTTCATCGCGTGGAGGATGCGGCGCTGCACGGGTTTGAGGCCGTCGCCGAGGTGCGGCACGGCGCGTTCGAGGATGACATAGGAGGCGTAGTCGAGGAACCAGTCCTTGTACATGCCCGAGAGCTGGTGGCGCGCATTCGTGTCGCTGCCTTCGTTGGGGGTGTAGTTGGAGTGGGAGTCTTGGACGTCCTGCGGGTTGTTTGTTTCTTCGCTCATCGTGTTTTCGGGAATAGGGAGGGAGTGGGCTGGCGTCACAGCCGGCGCCACTCTTTGCAAAATTACGATTTTCCGCCCGTATGGCCAAACGCTGCGGCGTGGCGGTGCTCCGCAGCGGCGGGTGTCCTGTCTGTCCTGTCAGCCGTCCCGCTTTTCCTGTCAGCCGGACAGGAATTTCTGTCGCAGCGACAGGATTTTCTGTCACTGCGATCGTTTTCCCGCAGGGGCTCCGCACTTTCTGGTTTGGGCTGAAAGACTGGGTGGGTGCTTTGTCCGGCTTTCCTTCCGCTTCATTCCAGACGAGCGGGCGGGCGAAAAAAGGCATGGTGACGTCCCTCCCGGCGTTCAGTCGGCTTTGACGACAATGATGTCGCGCAGGTCGGTGGTGTAGCAGGGAGAGCGGTGTTCGCGGCGCACGTTCTGTGTCACATCGCCCTGTAAGGCCACGCGCACGGCGCCCGGCCCGTTTTTCTGGCGAATCTGGTCGAGGGCGTTGAGCAGGCGGCGCTGTTTCTCGCGGTCGACAGTGTCGAACAGCTGCCCCTGCACACCGCCTGAGGCGATGTCGGTGAGCGTGACGCCGGCTTTCTTGTAGCCGTAGCCCGGGCGGAAGATGGCTTTCAGGCAGCGGTCGGCTGCGGCCACGAGCTCGCGCAGGTCGCTGGTGGCCACGTCGAGGCGCTCCGAGGCCTCGTTGGCATACTGCGGAAGGTCGGGCCGGAAACGGTTGGTGCGGATGTGGACGCTCACGCAGGCTGCGGCGGTCTGTTCCTTGCGCAGGCGCCGGCAGCATGAGGCGGCAAAGTCGGCCACGAGCGAACGCAACGTTTCGAGGTCGTAGACCGGGTCGCGGAAAGAGCGTGACGATGTGAGCGACTGGCGTGCCTGGCGCACTTCGAGGGGCAGGCATGCCTCGCCGCGCAGTTCGCGCCACGTCTGGACACCGGGCAGGGCCATCGTGCGGCGCACGCGCTCCTCGCGCCAAAGCGTGAAGTCGTATGCCGTCCTCACCCCTGACTGGTGGAGCCGTTCAAGGTGGCGCCGGCCGATGCCCCAGACGTCGGCGATGTCGAAGAGGCGGACGGCGCGGTCACGTTTGTCCTCGCTGTCGATGAGGCAGCAGCCACCGTAGCCCGGATAGCGTTTGGCGAAGCGGCTGGCCATCTTGGCCAGCGTCTTGTTCGGGGCGATGCCGAGGCTGACGGGAATGCCTGTGCCACGGGTGACGTAGGCTGCCAGTTCGCGGCCGAAAGCAGCCACGTCGCTGATGCCGCTGAGGTCAATGAAGCATTCGTCGACCGAGTAGACTTCGATGCGCGGTGCCCTGCGGCGGATGAGCGACATGACGCGCCGCGACATGTCTCCGTAGAGCGCCATGTTCGACGAACTGACCGTGACGGTGCCTGCCTCGACCATGCCTTTGATGCGGAAGAAGGGAACGCCCATGGCTATGCCGAGCGCCTTGGCCTCGTTGCTGCGTGCGATGACGCAGCCGTCGTTGTTCGACAGGACGACGACCGGCTTGCCGATGAGCTGCGGGCGGAACACGCGCTCGCAGCTGACGAAGAAGTTGTTACAGTCGATGAGGCCGATCATCGGGCACGGCGGTGGACGCGATGGATGACATAGGTGACCACGCCCCAGACATCGAAACGGTCGCCCTCGGCTACCGTGATGGGCGCATAGGCAGGATTGGCGGGCCGGAGGGTGACGCTGCCGTCGTGGAGCTCGACGAACTTGACGGTGAATTCTCCGTTAATGACGCAGACGGCCATGTCGCCGTCGTGCACTTCGAGCAGTTTGTCGACCACGAGGATGTCGCCCTCGCTGACGCCTGCTCCTTCCATGGAGTTGCCCTCGACGCGGGCATAGAAAGTGGATTCGGGATGGCGAACGAGGTCGCGGTTGAGGTCGATGGCACAGTCCATGTATTCTTGTGCCGGCGAGGGGAAACCCGCCTTCACGCCGCCGTCGGCATAGGGAAGCTCGTGCGCGGTGCTGTCGTCGATATGGTGGATGCTGAGGTCTGCCATGGTTTGTCGGTGTGGTATAAAAAAACTGTTGAGAATCCCCGCCCGGATTTCTCAACAGCCTGATGGCGGGCGGTGGCCCGCCTTCTGTATGGTTTTCTGCCCCGCCGCGTGTCCCGATTGTCAAGGGGGCTTGGGGTGTCAGTGTGTGTGGTGCACCCGATAGGACTCGAACCTACACGACCGAAGTCACCAGATCCTAAGTCTGGCGCGTCTGCCAATTTCGCCACGGGTGCGGAATTGCCTGCAAAGGTACGAATTTTCCCGGAACTGCCAACGGGTCAAAATGCGGATATGGTGTAAAAATAGAGCACGGCGGCAGGAACGGCGAGCAAGGTGGAGTCGAAGCGGTCGAGCATACCTCCGTGACCGGGCAGTATGTGCCCGCTGTCTTTCAGGCCGAACTGGCGTTTGAGCAGGCTTTCGACCAAGTCGCCCCATGTGCCGAACACACAGACCACCAGCGCCAAGCCCACCCAAGCGGCTGCCGGAAGTTCGGGGAAAAAGTGGCTCATGATGAAAGCGGCTCCAACGCAGAACAGTGCCCCACCGATGCTCCCGATCCACGACTTCCCGGGCGACACGCGGGGGAAGAGTTTGTAGGGCACATGGCGGTGGAGCAGGCTGCCGCAGACGTAGGCACCGGTGTCGTTCACCCAAAGGAAAACGAAGATGGCCAGCGGATAGGCCCAGACGTAGCTGGCGATGCTGAAAGCCGGGTCGGGCTGGAAGGCCAGGACGTTGAGCAGGCCGAAAGGCAGGGCGACGTAGACTTGTGAGGCGAAAGCGTATGCCCAGTTACGGAGCGGATCGGGCGCTTGCCTGTAAAGCTCGCTCACCAGCAGGTATATCACCGAGAGCAGGTAGGGCACGAATGCTTCTGCTCCGGTCATGTTGGAGCAATAACCGAAAAAAGCGAAGAAAAGGTAGACCGCGGCAACGGTATTGATGAAGCGGTTGACTTGTGCCCCTCCGTGTCGGTTGACGATAGTGCTGAATTCCCACACCGTAAGTCCGGTCACCGCGGCGAAGACTGCGGCAAAGGTCATCGGCGAGAGGACGATTCCGCCAACCAGCACGAGCACGAAGAGGATGCCTGTCAGGCTTCGTTGGACCAAGTTGCTCATGGCCGGGCCTCCTTGTCTGTTTTGCCTTCCGTCGCTTCACCACTGCTTGCGGGCCGGGTGGGGTGAACGGTCGGGGCATCCGTTGTTTCTGTCGCAGTTTCCGTTTTTTCTGTCACTGCGTCTGTCTCTCCTGTCGCAGCTTCCGTTGTTTCTTCGGCAGCGGGCAGGTCGAGCGTAGTCGAGGTTGTCTCGTCGCTCGCCGGGAGCTGCGGAACGGCTTTTTTGTTCTCCTCTTCGAGCAGTTCGTCGGCGCGGCTCTTCCAAGGACGTTTTCCGAAGATTGCCTCGACGTCTTCTGCGAAGATGACTTCGCGGTCAATCAGGAGTTGTGCCAGTCGTGCATGTCCGTCGGCGTGTTCTTGCAACAGGGCTTTCGCGCGTTCGTATTGCTGTGCGATGAGGTTGCCGACTTCCTTGTCGATGACTTCGGCCGTCTTTTCAGAGAAAGGTTTGGTGAAGTTGTATTCCTGATTGTTGTAGTAGCAGAGGTTGGGCAGTTCGTCGCTCATGCCGAGGTAGGCCACCATGCCGTAGGATCGCTTCGTGACGGTTTCGAGGTCGTTGAGCGCGCCCGACGAGATGTGTCCCGTGAAGAGTTCTTCGGCTGCGCGTCCCCCCAGGGTGGCGCAGATTTCGTCGAGCATCTGCTCCTTGGTTGTGATGTTGCGTTCTTCGGGCAAGTACCAGGCAGCCCCGAGGGCTTGTCCGCGCGGGACGATGGTCACCTTCACCAGCGGGTTGGCGTATTTCAGGAACCAAGAGACTGTGGCGTGTCCCGCTTCGTGCAGGGCGATTGTCCGTTTCTCTTCGGACGTCATGACGCGCGTTTTCTTCTCCAATCCGCCGATGATTCGGTCCACGGCGTCAAGGAAGTCCTGCCGTCCGACGGCTTCCTTGTTGTGACGGGCGGCGATGAGGGCTGCTTCGTTGCAGACGTTGGCGATGTCGGCGCCCGAGAAGCCCGGGGTTTGGCGCGCAAGGAGGTCTATGTCGACCGTGTCGTCGAGTTTGAGCGGTTTCAGGTGGACTTTGAAGATGGCCACGCGCTCTTGGAGGTCGGGCAGGTCGACGTGGATCTGGCGGTCGAAGCGGCCGGCGCGCAGAAGAGCCTTGTCGAGGATGTCGACGCGGTTGGTGGCAGCCAGGATGATGACGCCGGAGTTCGTGCCGAAGCCGTCCATCTCCGTAAGCAGCTGGTTG
>DVNY01000012.1 GCA_018714085.1 Candidatus Caccomonas pullistercoris | reverse complement strand
GTCGGCCGCCACGAGGACGAAAGTTCCCGCACCGTCGGTGAAAGCGTAGGCCGCTCCGCCTGCGCCGATGGGGGGCAGGGGCTGCACGGCCGTCGCAGCCCGCGCCGGTCGCAGTGCGCGCAGAAAGGCAGCGGCGTGTCCGGCTGCTGCGACAGAGTCGACCGGAGCCGCGACGGAAATCCCTGTCGCGGCGACAGCGAGGACGGCGAGGGTGAGGCGGCGTTTCATCTTGGGCGTCAGGCGGTGGGGTGGCTCTTGTGGGTCATGATGTCGAGCACGCAGCGGTCCGTCTCGTTCATGGCGTCGGCTCCGATGCTTGTCAGGTTGCGGATGCTACGGTCGACGTCGTCGTCGATGATGCCTTCGACCGACGAGACGCAGTTGCCCTGCATCGCAAGCATGGCCGAGAGCACGGCGGTGCTGACTCCGCTTGTCAGCTTCAAGGCGCAGCTCGGTTTGGCGCCGTCACAGATCATTCCGGTCAGGTTGGCGATCATGTTCTTCACGGCATAGGTCACTTCGCGGTAGCCGCCGCCCATGAGCAGGGTGATGCCGCAGCTCGACCCGGTCGACGCCACGACGCAGCCGCAGAGCGCCGAGAGCGTCCCGAGGTGCTGTTTGATGTAGATGGCGGTGAGGTGGCTCAGCATGAGGGCGCGCACCATTTCTTCCTCAGTGTTGTGGTTCTCTTCGGCAAAGACCACGACGGGATTGGTGGCGCAGATGCCCTGGTTGCCGCTGCCCGAGTTGCTCATGACGGGGATCATGGCGCCCGCCATGCGGGCATCGCAGGCGCAGGCGGTGCTCGACAGGATGCGCGAGAAGATGCTGTCGCCCATGATGCCGCGGCCGAGCGGGCGGGTCAGCGTCTTGCCGAGGCAGTGGCCGTAGTTGGATTCAAGCGAGCGGCGTGCGGCTTCTTCGTTGAGGCGGCGTGCGTCGAGGATGAAGCTGATCTCGTCGAGGGGCGCCGTGGTGGCGTAATCGTAGACTTTGCGGAGGGTGAGGTGCGGTTCGTCGGTGGTGTCGGCGGCCGCGCCTGTGTGGGTGGTGGCGTCGAGGCGCACGTCGCCGTCCGCTTCGAGCCGCACGAAACGGGTGTGCTCGCCTGCGATGACGGCGGTGGCTTCGTGGCCCGCAGCGAGGCAACGGGCTTCGGCATAGAGCTTTTCGTCGATGCCGGCTTTCAGGGCGATGTCGATACGGCCCTCGTCCACGTAGTGCCTGCCCTGCTCGACGGCCTCGGGGGTGACGTCGCGCAGCACTTCGAGCTCCAGCTCGCTCCGCCCGATGAGGGCGCCGAGCGCAATGGCGATGGGCAGGCCCACCATCCCCGTGCCGGGAATGCCTACGCCCATGGCGTTTTTCAGTATGTTGGCACTCAGGCGCACTTCGATGCGTTCGGGCGTCGTGCCGAGCAGTTCGGTGGCGCGGGCGACGGCAAGCGCCACGCATATCGGTTCGGTGCAGCCGATGGCCGGCACCACTTGTCGGCGCACCAGTCCGGCTATCTGCCGGCGTTCTTCGGGATTGATCATAAGCATTTGTTGTTTACGGCAAAGATAGTGCAAATGGGTGGAAAGTGCGGGCAATGGCGGCAGGAATTTCATCCGCTTCTTCCGGGGCGCGGCCGGTTTTGCACAAGGACAGCGGCGTGCGGGGGCAACGTCAAGGGAGCTCCTGGCTCCTTCTTGGCATGGCCGGGCCGCCTCCGGCCTTGTGCCATATATTTGCGGAAAACGCGGCCGGTGCGGGCGCTTTTTCCGGAGAAAAGTGCAACTTTGCAGGCATGAACGACAGAAAAGAGCGCGAGCCCCGCCCGTCGAGGGCCTACTACCGCCAGATGAGCGACGCCACCGCCGATGAGCTCTACGTGCGCATCCTGCAAAAGATTGTGGTCGAGAAGCGTTATCGCGACCCTGACTACACGGCGCGCCAGCTGGCCGCGGAACTCGGCACGACGCCGCGCTACGTGGCCGCCGCCGTGGCGCGCCACACGGGCGACAACTACAATGCCATGGTCAACCACTACCGCCTGCGCGATGCCTGCGCGCAGCTCCGTCAGCCGCGTTACGCCCACTTCACGGCCGAGGAAATCGGACTGATGTCCGGGTTCAGTTCGCGCCAGGCCTTTTACCTCGCGTTCAAACGGGCGTTCGACGTGACGCCCCTTGCCTACCGCCGGCAGCATCAGGGCGGGGAGTGACGCCCGGCGGCCGCCCGGGCGCTTCCCCGGTTGTTCGTGTTCGTTGCGGCGGTATTCCGGGCGACATGAATGTCGCCCCTACGTTTTTTGCCGGTCATTTTGCGGTTTATGGGCGGCCGATACGCGGCGATGCCCGTAGGAGCGCCACTTGTGACGCCCGGCTCCGGGGCGCTCCGGGCCGTTCGAGGCAAACGATGCGGGCTGTGCGGTTCCGTGTGGCCGCGCCCCGCTACGGCGCGTGGGCATGCGGTAGGTTGCGGCAGTTTTCCGTGCGACACTTGTGTCGCCCCTACGTGAGCCGGTATGGCGGAGGGGAGTGCGGTGGCGGTAGTTCCTTATTTCCCCCCGAGCGACGTGAAACGCCTGTGGCCGGGCGT
This sequence comes from Candidatus Caccomonas pullistercoris, assembly GCA_018714085.1. Classification (GTDB taxonomy): domain Bacteria; phylum Bacteroidota; class Bacteroidia; order Bacteroidales; family Bacteroidaceae; genus Alloprevotella; species Alloprevotella pullistercoris. Next base: position 1,577 of record DVNY01000012.1, on the reverse strand, counting down.
TTCAGATGGGGTGGCGGGGCTGTGCATACGGATGGGGGTAAGTTTTTTTAGTCACGCCAGTGCGGACTTTTTTCGTACCTTTGAGGCATGAAACACTACCTTTTCCTTTTTATTGCGATTGTGGCTGAGACGGTGGCCACGTCGATGCTCAAATCGACTGAGGAGTTCACGCGGCTGTGGCCATCGGTCGGGGTCATTGTCGGCTATGTCGTGGCGTTCTATTTCCTGAGTCTTGCGTTGCGCGTGCTGCCTGTGGGCGTGGCCTATGCTATCTGGTCGTCGGTCGGCATTGTGCTCGTTTCGCTCGTGGCGTTCCTTGTCTACAAGCAACGTCTCGACCTGCCCGCTCTGCTGGGCATGGGGCTGATCATTGCGGGCGTCGTGGTGATCAACCTGTTTTCGAAATCGGTCTCCCATTGAGGCCGGGCGGCCGTTCCGCGGGCTTTGGCGGGACGGCTGACCGATTTTACGGGACGGCTGGCAGGATTTCCTGTCAGCCGTCCCGTTTTTCCGGCCGCCCTGACAGGAAGGACGGGCACTGCGGTGGTTTCTTCCGGTCGCAGCGCCCGTCCGTCGGGAACAACTTATGGGGGATGGCGGGGCTATGCGAGGGGCACGCCGCGGTAGAAGTCGAGGATTTTCATCCGGAACATGTATTGGTAGCGGGCGGCCAGGCGGTCGTATTCGGCGCGGAGGCGCTTCGTGCGGCTCTCGTCGTATTCCGTGGCGTTGGCCTTGCCGGTCTCATACTTCTTCTGCATCAGCTCGAAGGCCGTCCGGGCCTCTTCGACGGCGACGTTGCTGCTCGCCCACTGTGCCTGTGCGGCCACGGCGTTGTACCACGCCTGCTGAATCTCCTTGTAGAGCGCCTTGCGGGTGGCGTCGAGCTGCCAGCGGCGGTTTTCGACGTCAAGTTCGGCCTGGCGGACGGCGTTGCGGGTGGCGAAGCGGTTGAAGATGGGGATGCTGAGCGAGAGGCCGACGGTCTTGCTGAAATTGTCGCGCATCTGGCGGCCGAAGGCGGAGTTGTCGAGGCCGTTCGTGCGGTAGTAGCTCGTCCCGATGCCGGCTCCGAGCGAGAGCGTGGGCCAATAGGCGGCCCGGGCCACGCGCACGCCGCGCTCGGCGCTCTCGATGCGCAGGCTGTCGGCGTGGACGTCGGGGCGGGTGGCCACGGCCGCGGCATAGATGGCGTCGGGGCTGCCTTCGATGCGGGCGGGCAGCAGGCCGTCGGGTTCGCTGATGTCGAGGCTGTCGGGACTGGGCAGTTCGATGAGCTGGCTGAGCGCGAGCAGCGCAAGGCGGAACGAGTTGTCTGCCTGTACGCGCGAGAGCTCGTCCGAGGCCACGCGGCTCCGTGCTTCGGCCACTTCGGCGCCTGAGGCTTTGTCGTTCTTGAAGAAGGCCTCGACGCGCGCGAGCTGGCTGCGGCTCAGTTCGACCTGTTCGGCCGCGACGCGGAGCATGGCTTTCTGATAGAGCGCTTCCATGTAAGCCTGCGCCACCTGTATGCCGAGGTTGTCGCGCAGGCTTTCGAGGTCGGCGGTGGCGGCGGCCAGGTCGAGGCGGGCCTGCGC
>DVNY01000123.1 GCA_018714085.1 Candidatus Caccomonas pullistercoris | reverse complement strand
CGGAAACAGCCGGTTTATTTGTTTGGGCAATGTCGGGTTATTGTTTCGATGATGGTTCTTCCGGAACGCCTTTGTCAGTCTTCGTGCCGGCGGATGGCGTCGCGGCAGGCCTCCATGAGCCACGTCGGGGTCGACGTGGCGCCGCAGATGCCCACCGTCCGGGCGCCATGGAACCAGCCATAGTCGATGTGGGCGGGGTCGTCGACGAGATGGGCGCGGGGATTGACCGTGCGGCAGGCCTCGTAGAGCACACGGCCGTTGGAACTCTTCAACCCGCAGACGAAGAGGATGACGTCGTGGCGGGAGGCGAACGTGCGGATGTTGGGGAGGCGGTTGGCCACTTGGCGGCAGATGGTGTCGAACGGCCGGAACGTGGCTGGCGGCACGATATGCGCGGTGATGTAGTCGACGATGCGGCGGAATCCTTCGAGCGGTTGGGTGGTCTGGGAGAAGAGGCGGATGTCGCGGCGCAGGTCGAGCCGTTCCACGTCCTCCGGCCGTTCGATGACGATGGCACGCCCGGCGGTTTGGCCGACGAGCCCGATGACTTCGGCGTGGCCCGGCTTGCCATAGATGACGAGCTGTGCGTTCGGTTCGCTGTCGGCCACGTGCTTGATGCGGCGTTGGAGCTGAAGGACGACCGGACAGGTGGCATCGATGATATTGATGCGGTTTTCGTGCGCCGTGGCGTACGTCTCAGGCGGTTCGCCGTGGGCGCGGAGCAGCACTTTGGCGTCGTGCAGGCGGCCGAACGCTTCGTGGTCGATAGTCGCCAGGCCGAGCGCCCGCAGCCGTTCGCATTCGCTGCCGTTGTGCACGATGTCGCCGAGGCAGTAGAGGCTGCCCCCATGGGCGAGTTCCTCTTCCGCCTTGCGGATGGCTGTGGTCACGCCGAAGCAGAAGCCCGAACCCTCGTCAATTTCGATAGTCACGTTCATGGCGGTTCAGGCTTGCGTCGCTTTATGAAATTCGTTCAAAAGCCATTCCTTCTGTTCGGGAATGGTCATGTGGCTGTTGTCGAGCACGACGGCGTCGTCGGCCTGCCGCAACGGAGCCACTTCGCGGTGTGAATCGATGTAGTCGCGCTCCTTCACGTTTTTCAGGATGTCCTCAAACGAGGCTTCCATGCTCTTGGCTTTCAGCTCGTCGTAGCGACGTCGGGCCCGGACTTCGGGCGAGGCGGTGACGAATACTTTGAGCGCCGCGTCGGGAAAGACGGCGGTGCCGATGTCACGGCCGTCCATGACGACGCCTCCTGCGCGACCCATCTCTTGCTGCTGGCGCGTCAGGGCAGAACGGACGAACGGCAGGGCGGCCACGGGGCTGACGTGGGCGGAGACGGCGAGGGAGCGGATTTCGTGTTCGACGTTCTCGCCGTTCAGTTGGGTGAACGGCAGGCCCGTAGCTGCGTCGCGGCCGAATGTGACGCGTATGTCGTCCATCCGGGCGGCGAGGGCGTCGGCGTCTACTTTGTCGCCGTCAATGAGGCTGTGGCGCATGGCGTAGAGCGTGACGGCGCGGTACATCGCCCCAGTGTCGATGTAGGTGTAGCCGATGGCGCGTGCCAAGTCTTTGGCCATCGTGCTTTTCCCGCATGAGGAGTAACCGTCGATGGCGATGATGATTTTCTTGTCCATATCTTGTGAATATAAACGTAGTTCCGGACGTCAGAACGTATAGGCCACGTCGAAATGGAGCGACGAGGTGGCTAAGTGATAACGTGCCCAGGCGATGCCGGCACGGAATCGCGAGAGCTGCACGCCGCCGCCGACCGAGAGGCCGGCCCCTTTGGCAGACCCGGCGGCTTTCAGCTCGTAAGCGCGGCGGAAGTTGTAGCCCGCGCTCAGGTAGAGCGCGTCGATGGGAAAGACGTCGACACCCACGACTACGTGGTTCAGCAGTTTTTGCAGTGATTTGAGCTCGTCGCCCTCCGGCACGAAGTAGTCTGACGAGCGCCACCGTGTCAGGTCGGTCAGTGTCAGCGAAAAGCGGATCGGTGCATGGGCCATCCCTTTGGAGATTCCGAGTTGCAGGTCGTAGGGCACGTAGTCATGGTCGTCCTCGAAGGCTTTCAACTGGACACCGAGGTTTTTCAGCGCAAGCGAAGCCGAGAAGTCAGCGTCGACATCGTAATAGTTCAGACCGACGTCGACGGCCATCGCAAGGGATGAAAATTCGGCGTACTTGGAGTAAATCATTTTGATCGAAGCGCCACCCGCCCACCGGTCACTCATCAGATAAGCGTAGCCTGCGGTGAGGCTGAGGTCCTTGGCCGAAAAAGAGCCAATCACGTTGCCGCTGGCGTCGGTCTCGTCCATCGCCCCGTAGCCCAGGTATTGTGCGGCGACGGCTCCCGTGTGCCGTTCGCCGAAAGCCTTGGCGAACGCTGCGCCTACGGCCTTGCTGCCGGCGGCATACGTCATGAAGTTGAGCGAAAGGGTGCGGTCGCTGACGGTTGACAGCAGGGCCGGGTTGTTCATGGCGGCTGCCACGTCGTCGTCGACGGCCGAGATGTTTGCTCCGCCCAACGCCGAAGTGTGGGACGACTGTGGGAATTGCAGGAAATGATAGGCTGACGTCCCTTCCTGCGCCCGCAATGTCCCTCCGGCTGCCAAGAGCAGCCCGACGATATACCCTGATTTTTTCATCGGCTTGCTAAAAATTGTGGCCAAAGTTACATTAATTTCGATTATCTGCCTTACTTTTGTAGGGCAAATCGACGGGAAAAAGCCGGAAGCCGGTATGGCTCCCGGGCGGTTATCCCATAAAAACAAACGTGAGCCGCAACAATTTATTATCAAGAGAATGGTGTAATCTGGTCTTTGAGGGAAAAAACAAAGACTACGGTGCTTACCGCTTGCGCTCACAGGCGGGACGGCGTTACGGCGTGGCGTTGATGATTGTCTCGGGCTTCATTTTGTTTTGGGCCGTGCTGTTCGTCGGTGCGGGGCTTTACGTGCAGTACAAGATAAAGCAAGCCATGACGGACGCAACGGTGTTCAGTGAGATAAAACTGCCCAAAGCGGAGAAAGGGCATGAGCTGAAAGAGGTCGCCGCCGGCCGGTCGGCCGTTGCCCTGCGCGCCACGAAGCCCGGCTCGACAATGGCAGCGCCCGAGATTGTCGAAAATCCGCCCGCTGCGAAGCCCATCGGCCACGACGGATTAGTGGAACTCAGCGATGCGGAAGCCATCGAACTTGCCGCTATTGCCGACGCGAGTGCGGAGTGGAACGATGCGGATTCCGTCGTCGCGGGGCCGCCACTGACGCCGACGGAGCTGGTCGAAGTGATGCCACGTTTCCCCGGCGGACTGGGCGCGCTGATGAAGTGGCTCGATAAGCACGTAGTCTATCCCGAAGTCTGCGTCCGCCGTGGAGTGAAGGGCCGCGTCGAAGTCTCGTTCACCGTTGAGACCGACGGTTCGATCCGCGACGCTGTCGTGACGCGCAAGGCCGACCCCCTGCTCGACCGGGCCTGCCTCATCGCGGTCTGCCGGATGCCCAAATGGGAGCCTGGCCGCGACAAGGGGCGCGAAGTGCGCGTCCGTGTGACGCTGCCCGTCGAGTTTGACACTGATTAACCTGATAGGAAAAACTGGTACCGAATATGAATAATTCAACTCAAATTCTGGACAAAATCAATGCGGCCTTGGCCGCTATGCCTTATCCCGACCAACCTGTCGGATTGTACGAACCGATAAAATATGTCCTCTCCTTGGGTGGCAAACGTCTGCGCCCGGTGCTTCTCTTGCTGGCCTACCAGCTCTATCGTGACGATTTGGACTGCGCCATGCCGGCTGCGTTGGGCTTGGAGACGTACCACAACTACACTTTGCTGCACGATGACCTGATGGACCGGGCTGACATCCGCCGCGGACGCCCCACGGTGCACCGCGTATGGGACGAGAACACGGCTATCCTTTCGGGCGACACGATGCTCGTGCTGGCCTATCGGTTGATGCAGGCATGTGAAAATGCTGATGTGCTCCGGCTTTTCACAAAGACGGCACTCGAAATCGGCGAAGGCCAGCAATACGACATGAACTTTGAGCGCCGCACGGACGTCACGGAACCTGAATATATCGAGATGATTCGGCTGAAAACGTCCGTCCTGCTGGCCTGTGCGGCCAAGGCGGGCGCCATTCTCGGCGGGGCTTCGGACGAAGATGCCGACCTGCTCTACGCTTACGCCGAGCAAGTGGGACTGGCATTCCAACTGCAAGACGACTGGCTCGACGTTTACGGCGATCCCGCCGTTTTCGGAAAGAAAATCGGTGGCGACATCCTTTGCGACAAAAAGACTTACTTGCTGATCAACGCCTGGATGCTGGCCGACAACGCCCAGCGCGAGCGGCTCAACCAGTGGATTGGACATGTGCCGGAGCACCCGGAGGAAAAGGTGGAGGCTGTCACGGCCATCTACGACGAGCTCGGGATTTCGTCGCTCTGCCTTGACGCCATTGAACGCTACTTCGCCAAGGCGCAGGAGTTGTTGGAGCAACTTCACGTGCCGGCTGAGCGGAAAGCGGAGCTGCAAGCTTATGTCGGGTCGCTGCTGAACCGCAAGTCGTGATGGCTGGCTACATCGACACCCATACCCATATTTATCTCGAAGAGTTCGATGCCGACCGCGCTGAGGTCGTCAGCCGGGCTTGTGCGGCCGGGGCCGAAGCGCTCTTCCTGCCCAACATCGACGCCACGTCAGTGGCGCCCATGCTGCGGCTGTGCGAGGCTTATCCCGGATTTTGCTTCCCTATGCTGGGGCTTCATCCGACAGAACTCCCGCCCGATCCGCGTCCCGTACTCGACGAGATGGAGCGGATGTTGGCTGCTGACAGGCGTTTCATTGCCGTGGGCGAGGTCGGGCTCGATTTCTATTGGGACGATTCGCGCCGCGACGAGCAGATTGAGGTCTTCCGCCGTCAGGTGGAATGGGCGGTCCGTTTCCGCCTGCCGCTGATGATCCATTGCCGGTCGGCCCACCGCGAACTTGTCGACGTCTTGCGTCCTTATGCCGAGAAGCTTGCGGGCGGTGTGTTCCACTGTTTCGGCGGCACGGCCGACGAGGCACGCGAACTGCTTGCTTTTCCCGGCTTTGCGCTCGGCATAGGCGGTGTGGTCACGTTCAAGAAGTCATCGCTTCCCTCGGTGCTTGCCGAGGTTCCCCTCGGCCGTCTCGTGCTCGAGACCGACGCTCCCTACCTGGCGCCGGCGCCTCATCGAGGCCGGCGCAACGAACCAGCCTTTATCCCTTTGGTCATAGAGCGGCTTTCCGCTGTCTACGGCGTCGCGCCCGACGAGATTGTCACCCGCACCACGGCCACGGCGCGCCGCCTCTTCCTTGATTGCGAGGCCTGACACCCCGTCGGTTTCGCGCCCGCCCGTTTCCTCCTTTTCGTCCGCCCTGCCGCGTTCAAGGCGCGGGGCGGGCGGTTCATTTTGTGCCCAGCCCGAGGAAACCGCCCGGTTGAAGAACGGGACGCCATGGTGGACAACAACCGTCGCTTGCGGCCGACTTAAACCGCGTGACGGCTGACCGGAAAACCTGACCGGCTGGCAGAAGCGACAAGTCGGCTGACAGAAAGTCCTGTCCGGCTGATAAAGTTTCCCGTCGTACGAGACAAAGTCTATTTCACGACGTGAAATATAAAAGTCACGACGTGAAATGTACAAATCACGTCGTGAAATACAAATTTCACGTTGTGAAACGGATTTTATCGCCCTGTCCGTGATTTTTGTCAGTGCGCCCGTTGTCTCTGTCGGCCTGATGGGCGGGTTTGTCGCGGTGGCAGTCGTTCTGATAGCCGTGCCCGTTACACCGGTTGTCGTGCCCGTGGCGGCTGTGGCTGCGGGCGGCCGCACCCACCACTGCGATGCGCCGAAGCCCCGCCGTCCGAGTGGGCGGCGGGGCTTCGGCGTGGAATGCCCGTTGGGCGTTCGATGCGTCTTCTGACGCTTTATTTTTGCATTTCGACGATGTGTGTCGGTGGCAGTTCGCTGTTGCGCCGCTCTGTCTCTTTGACGACGGCTTCGGCCAGTTGGCGGAACGCCACGCCCGTCATGGTGTCGTCGTGGATGGCGGCAGGTTCGCCTTCGTCTCCGCTTTCACAGATGCTCTGCACAATGGGGATTTGCGCCAGTAGGGGCACGCTCATTTCTTCGGCCAGACGTTTGACGCCTTCACGGCCAAAGAGGTAGTAGCGGTTCTGCGGCAGTTCGGCGGGAGTGAACCATGCCATGTTCTCGACCAGTCCGAGGATGGGCACGTTCACCTTCTCATTGCGGTACATGTCGATGCCCTTGCGCGCGTCGGCCAAGGCGACGGCCTGCGGCGTCGAGACGATGACGGCACCCGTAATGGCCAGCGTTTGCAGCAGGGTGAGGTGGATGTCGCTCGTACCAGGAGGCGTGTCGAGCACAAGATAGTCGAGCTCGTCCCAAGCGGCGTCGCCGATGAGCTGCTTGAGTGCGTTCGACGCCATGCCGCCGCGCCAGAGCGTGGCCGTGTCGGGATTGACAAAGAAGCCTATCGAGAGGATGCGCACGCCATATTTCTCGGCCGGGATAATCACCTGCCGGCCGTCGCGCATCTCGCCGAAAATCTGGGTGTGCTCGAGGTGGAACATTTTGGGCACGGAGGGGCCGAAAATGTCGGCGTCGAGCAGGCCGACCTTGTAGCCGAGGCGGGCCAGAGCTACGGCCAGGTTCGCTGCTACGGTGCTTTTGCCCACGCCGCCTTTGCCCGAACTGACGGCGATGATGTTTTTCACGCCGGGCAGCATCTTCCCGGGTTCGGGGCGGGCTTGCTGGACGGTTTTGACGCGGATGTCGACGCGCACGGCCTTGTCGACATAGGTGTGGATGGCGGCTTCGGCCGACTTGACGACCGACTTGATGAACGGGTCGGTCGGCTTGTCGAAAATGAGCGAGAAGCTGACGTCCATGCCGTCGATGCGGAGGTCGTCTTCGACCATGCCCGCTTCGACGAGGTTCTTGCCGTTGCCCGGGTAGCGCACTTGGCGCAGGGCGTCGGTGATGAGCTGGGGATATATAGTCATGTCTGTGATTTTGAGTTACTTTGAGGTAGTCAGGCCGGAGCGTTTGCTGCGGTTGTAGCTGCGGTAGGAATCGAGCTCTATCTCGACGTCGGGCTCGACGAGCTGTCCGGCTTGCGGGAGGCGGAACTTGATGTACTTGATCGTCAGTCCCCGGTCGAGCCACTGCTGCTCGTAGTAGGTCTGGATGCCGAGGATGCGTTTCACCTCGTCGTCGCCGTCCGTGGCGAGGACGGTGTGGTAGAGGTCGTCGCTGCGGAAGTCTACCGGGAGGCCGTTGGCCTCGATCATGTAGTTCGTATAAGTGTAAAGGAATGGACTGTCGGTCTTTACGTGGACGGCTCCGCCATCGACAAGGAAGCGGCGGTAACGTTCGAGAAAATGGGTCGACGTGAGCCGTTTGGTGGCTTTTTTCATCTGCGGGTCGCTGAACGTGAGCCAAAGTTCACTCACTTCGCCGGGAGCAAAGAAATGGTCGATGAATTCAATGCGGGTGCGCAGGAAACCGACGTTCGTCATGCCGGCTTGCAGCGACTCGGTGGCGCCGCTCCACATCCGGGCGCCCTTGATGTCGATGCCGATGAAGTTCTTGTCCGGGAAGAGGCGCCCAAGTCCTACGGTGTATTCGCCGCGGCCACAGCCGAGCTCGAGGACGATGGGGCGGTCGTTGTGGAAGAAGTCTTCGTGCCACCGGCCACGGAGCGGGAAAGGCTGGTCGGTGTGGATGATGTCCGGAGCTTCGACTACGTGCGGATAGGTGGCCATGTCAGCAAATTTGGCCAGTTTGTTCTTTGACATGAGGTGTGCGTTGTGTTTATGTGCTCCTGCTGGCGTGTCGGCCGGCAGGCCGCCGGGATGCAAAGGTACGGAAAAAAGCGGAACCGGTGGCCGCTATCGTCTCATTGGGCGGTTGTCTCTTCGTCTGCAAGCAAGCCGTTGATGTCTTTGTCGACGGCAAGGAGTTGCTTCTTGCATTGCTTGATGAGCGCCTGTGCCTCTTTGAGTTGTTCGGCCAAGCGGTCAATGCCGATTTCGTTGTTCTCGATTTTCCTGACGATGTCTTCGAGGCGCTGCATGGCGGCCTCGTAGCTGAGTGTTTCTTTTTTGGGCATGGTGTTCGGTGTGTTTGAGGTCAGACGACGGTGCTGTCGACATCGCCGTCGGCCATGCGGGTGGTGATGCGGTCGCCCGGGGCAAGCGAAGCCGCCGAACGGACGAGCTCGCCGTTGCGCAGGGTGATACTGTATCCCATGCGCAGGATTCGTAGCGGGTCGGCCGACTGGACGGCCTGTTCGAGCAGGGCAATGCGGTGGTGGCCAGTCTCGACTTGTCGCCGTGACAGGATTTTCAGTCGCTGCGTCAGGATTTCCAAACGCTGTGATTCGGAAGCCTGTCGCCGTGAGGCGGCTGTTGCGAGGCGACGGCTGAGGTTGTCAGTACGGCTGGCCTCGCGTGTGGCATAGAGGGCAAAAGCCTGGCTGAGGCGTCGAGCCGTCTGACCGAAGTGTTGCCACGTCCGGTCGAGCCGGCCGGCGATTGAGCGCTGGAGCCGCTCTTCCGCCTGTCGGAGTTGGGCCGCCTCGTCGTCGAGCAGCGAGATGAGGTAAGCAGCGACGGCTGTCGGTGTCTTTAAGCTGCGGAAGGCTACGAGGTCGATGACAGTTTCGTCCCGTTCGTGGCCGATGCCGCTCAGTACGGGCAGAGGAAATTGAGCGACGTTGTCGGCCAGCGCATAGGTGTCGAACCCCGAGAGGTCGGTGACGGCGCCGCCGCCTCGGATGATGACAACCGTGTCCCAAAGTTCCCGTTCGGCCGCGATGGCATCGAGGGCGGCGATGATGCTGCTTTCGGTGCGCTCGCCTTGCATGACGGCGGGAAAGAGTCGGGTGACGAAACGGTAGGGTGAGGCGGCGAGCTGGTGACAGAAGTCACCGTAGCCCGCTGCGGTGGCGCTCGATATGATGGCAATGCGGGTGGCAGGGCGCGGCCAGGGCAGTTCGCGGTTCAGGCAGGCCACGCCTTCGGCTTCGAGTTGCGCCACGATTTCGCGCCGGCGCCGGCTTTGGTCGCCGAGGGTGTATGCGGGGTCGATGTCGTCGACGTAGAGCGAGTAGCCGAAGTATTCGTGGAAATGGACAGTCACTTCAACGAGCACGGTCATGCCCGGGGTAAGCCGCTGGCCGGTCTGCATCTCGAAGTCGGTGCGGATGAGTCCGTAGCGTTCGCGCCAGATGCAACCGTTGGCGCGTGCTACGGGGCGGTCGGTCTTGGAGTCTTTCTGGACGAACGTCAGGTAGCAGTTGCCATTGCTGTTCTCGTGCACTTCGCTCAGTTCGGCTTTCAGCCAATAGCTGCCGTCGAACGTACCGTCGACGACGGTACGCACAAGGTTGTTGAGCTCAAAGAGCGTCAGTGCGTTGTCCATTTCGGTTATTTCTTGTCGAGGAATTGGTAGGCTTTCCACATGTCAGGGATGCCGTATCCGTAGACATTGTCGGGATGATCGGCGTTGTCTGCCGAGCGACGGATGGCGTCGATGATTTCCTCGGGACGCCGGTCGGGGAAGGCCTGCCAAAGGCAAGCCACCATGCCGCAAAGAATCGGCGTGGAGAACGATGTACCGTTGACGCGGATGATGCTGCCGTCGACTTCGAATGCAGCGGCACCCTCGCCGAGGGCCATGACGTCGGGCTTGATGCGGCCGTCGGCGGTGTTGCCAAGTGAGGAGAAGAGGGTGTTACGCCGGAGGCTGTCGACAGCGCCGACGGTGAGGATGTCGGTGGCGTCGGCAGGCACGCTGATTTTTTTCCATCGGTCGTTGCCCGCATTGCCAGCGCTGTTGAGCACGAGGATGCCGCGGCTGGCTGCCAGCGAGGCCGTGCGGCTGTTCAAGGCCGTGCGGCCGTCGAGTTCACGATAGGTGTGGCTTTCGGCCGGGTCGTCGTAGGTGTAATAACCCAGTGAACTGGTGATGATGTCCACTCCGAGGCTGTCGGCGTATTCGACGGCTGCGCACCAGTTGTCCTCTTCCACCATGTGCTCGGTCGGCGTGTCTTCGCTCATGAGCAGGTAGAAAGATGCCTCGGGTGCTGTCCCGACGAGCGAGTAGGGCGCTCGGGCACCGATGCAGGCGAGCACCATCATTCCGTGCCAGTGGGCGGCATAGACGTCGGGGTCGTCGTTGACGAAGTTTCGCGTGCCGAGAATGCGGGTTCCCTTCAAGCCGGGCAGGATGTCGGCGTTGTAGAAACCACCGTCGATGACGGCTATCGTCATGCCCTGGCCGCGCAGTCCGGCTTCGTGCAGGCGCAGGCCGTTGAGCATCTGGATTTGCGTGTAGCCATGTCCGTAATAGTTGGACGTCGAGTCGAGTTTCCCGGTCAGGCGGCTGTGGCGGTCGGTCGTATCAGGTGCGGCGATGGAGTCCGGACGGGTATAAATGCGTCGTATGCCCTTGACGTAAGGCAGGGCGGTGAGCGACTGGGCCAAGGCGGTGTCGGTTGTCTCGACGACGAGCGTGTTGTTCCATTTGCTCTTGTTCACCACGCGCAACCCTTTGGCTTGGATGCCGTCGACGTATGCAGGCGTCAGAGGCAGGTCGTGTTCGTCCACTTTCAGGCGCAGGCGTTTCCGGCGGTCAATGGATTTTTGCGAAAGAAACTGTTCGGGATGCTTGACGGAGTAGGGCGTACCTTTTTTGTCGGTCAGGTAAACGCGGAACTTGTAGAGCGGTGTGTCGAAATGGACATAACGCCCGGCGCGAGCCGTGCCCGCAGCGAGGATGAGCAGTAAGAGTAAAAGCTTCTTCATATAATTGTGTTTTAATGTGCGGTGAGGGGGACCAGGGTTAGAGATAAAGGCCAATGCCGCGCTGCGAATCGATATATCCTCCACCTACGAGGCGGTGCCCGACGTAGAACACGGCGCTCTGTCCGGGCGTCACGGCCGAGGCCGCCTGCGGCAGGCGGACGAGGAGGCGTCCGTCGTCTAAATGCTCGCAGCGACAGGGGATGGGGGTGCTATGATAGCGGATCCTGACAGTGAGTCCGGCTTCATCCGTCAGGACAGCCGGGTCGGCAGCCTGCCAACCAGTGACGAAAAAGGCCGTGGTGAGCAGGTCTTCTTCCGTACCGAGAACAACGGTGTTCTTTTCTGCATTGAGCCGCAATACGTAAGCCGGCCGGCCGAGGGCTATGCCAAGACCCTTCCGCTGTCCTACTGTGTAGAACGGTACGCCTGCGTGCTCGCCCAGCTTATGCCCTGTTTTGTCCACGAACCATCCGCCAGCCACACGCTTTGCCAAGTCGGGAGCCTGCTCCCGGAGAAAGTCGCGGTAGTCCCCTTCGACGAAGCAGACCTCCATCGATTCTTCCTGCCGGGCTTGTACGGAGAACCCCCGGTTGTCCAAGTAGGCGCGGACGTCTGTCTTGGTCATTCCGCCCAGTGGGAAGAGGCAGCGGCATAGCGTTTCTTGCGACAGTCGCCAGAGAAAGTAGGACTGATCCTTGCGGGCGTCGTCGCCCATGCGGATATAGGTCTTCCCGTTTACGGTTTCCGTGTTGACGTAATGCCCCGTGGCGATATAGTCGCAGCCGAGCCGGTCGGCCCATTCGGTGAGTACACGGAATTTGAAGAGTGGATTGCACATCACGCAGGGGTTCGGTGTGCGGCCGGCAGCATATTCGTCGATGAAGTTGCGGACAACGGTCTGGCGGAAGGCTTCGCGCTCGTCTGCCACATGGTGGGCGATGCCCAGACGGGCGGCCAGGGCTTGCGCTTCGGCGATGAAGTGCGGCACGTCGCAGCCCGGTGTAAACTGGCGGGGCAGGTCCCACACGCGCATCGTGACACCTGTCACTTCGAAGCCTGCTTCTTGTAGCAGCAGGCAGGCGGCGGAGCTGTCGGTGCCGCCGGACATGCCGACGAGCACTTTCTTCTTTCTTTCAGTCATTGGGTGCAAAGATAGTGCAAACGGGAGGAATGGCGGCCGGAAAGCAGCAGGATTTTCAGACTGCCATTCCCGCGTACGGTCTTATCCTATGAAAAGATGCGCAAAGGCGAGAGACAAGGAAAGAAAAAGCGGGCCTTCGTCTTGGCGCACCGGCGATCTGCTCCGGCTGTGTTGCCGCAAAGATGCCGTGCGGCGGGTGAAAAAGCGGCGGGACGGTTCGTCTTTCGAATGACAGGCGTGTGGACGCCCGACGGAGCAGGGAGAGGGCGTGCCGGGATGTCTGGCACGTCAGTCCGCCTTCACGACGTCCATGTAGTCAATGTCGGGCGCCCAATTGCTCGGTGCGGAGAGACGGACGGTGTTGTGCCCGGCGCGCAGCTCTGCGGCGAGCGTGACGGTGGCTGTCGTCCCGTTGCCGTTCGACGTGAGGGCGGCGAACGTGGCTGCGGGCTGTCCGTTCACCGATACGGTGAGTGGGCGCGGGTCTTCGCAGGCATAAGCGATGGTGAGCGAGTAGCGGCCGCCCGACTGGCTGAACACGTCGCGCCACTCCATGAAGTTGTCCGGACAGGCTTTCCCGCCGAGTTGGCAGACCTTGGCGCCGCATGAAAAGCCCGGGACCAGCTGCGGGCGGGCAAAGTCGCCCTCGCGGATGGCCGAATAGTGTGCCAGCCAAGCGTTTTCGGCTTCATAACGCTGTTGTTCGATGGGGCGCCCGGTGAGGAGGTAGATGCGGGTGGCGTGGGGCTGCAGGCTGACGGTCAGGTTGTCGCCCGCCGGGAGCGGCAGGTTCTTCCGGTCGTAGACGTCCCTGATTTCGGCGACACTTTTCAGGGCCAACCGTGACAGGGCCACGGTGACGCGCCGGGGTTGGTCGCTCGGGTTGTAGAACGCTACGGCGCGCATGCCGCCGTGCTGCCTTTTCACGTCTTTGGCCAGGATGTAACAGCCGTCGGCGAACTCCACCACGTGAGCCTGACGGGCAAGTCTGTCTTGGTTGATGGCGATCAGTTCGGGGTTGCAGAGGAGGCCGAGTGTGACGCTGTCGATGCGGGTCAGGTCGCAGCCGATGAGCAGCGGCGAACTCATGATACACCATAGGCCGAAGTGTGTGCGGTCTTCCTCGCGTGTCATGCCGCGGCCTACTTCGAGCATGTCCATGTCGTTGAAATGTCCTTCGGAAGCGTAGGCTGAGAGAAACAGGTTTTCTGCGACGATGCGCTTGACCGACGCCCACGTGTTGCTGATGTCGCCCGAAATGCGCCACGAGGTCGCCACGTTGCGTGCCCAGTGACCGGGATAGGCCCAGCGGCAGACGTTCATTCGTACGTCGCGACGTCCGGTTTTCAAGATGGCGCGATGGATGGCTGTGTAGCGCTCCTGTTCGTCGAGGGTGAGTTTTTCTGCGTTCTGTTTGGCGTCGCCGCCACAAAAGTCGACCTTTATGAAGTCGAAACCTAATTTCTTGAAAAGGTAGTCGGCGTCTTGTTCTTCATGGCCGTAGAGCCCGATTCCCGCGCCGCCTTTGTCGTGATCCCAGAAATGGGCGCAGGTGTTGCGCCCGGCGTCGGAGTAGGTTCCGACTTTGAGGCCGAGACTATGGATGTAGTCAACGACGGGTTTCAATCCGTCTGGAAATCGCGAGGTATGGGGGTGGAGCTGGCCGCCAGGCGTGCGGCCGTCGAAGGCGCCGTCGTCGATGTTGACATGGTTGTAGCCTGCGTCTCGCAATCCCAGCCGTACGAGCGCGTCAGCCTGTTGGCGGATAAGGGTGTCGTGGATGAGGTTGCGATAGGTGTTCCATGAGCTCCACCCCATCGTGGGTGGCTCGTAGGCTCCTGCTCCGGAGAGAGGCATAAACAAGGGCAGAATGGCGGAAAGTGCGCGGAGCGTGTGGGCGAGCCTGTCGGTGAAGTGGGACATTTTTGTCAGGGATGCGGGATGAGTGGCTGGGTGTTTTATTTCAGTCGCATGTGTTCGAAATCGAGTGTCAGGCTTTCAAACTGGTCAATGAAAGCGTCCGGGTGCGGCGTGCCGAGCGGAGCACGCAGCTTGGGGTCGTTGTAAGGCGGTCGCAGGTCTGTCGAAGGCGGCATCACGGGGAGCCCGCCGCTAAGACGGAGGGGCATTGACACCGCGTCGAATTCGAGCGAACCGGTAGGGGAGAGGGTGAGTGAAGAGGCCGTGAAACGCGCCTCGCCCGCGTGGCGAAGGAAGTCCATCCCCAGACAGATCGGGGCTTTCTTGTCTTTCACCAGATAGACGATGAGGTTGCGGATGACGGCGTCGCCCACGCGGAGACTGTCGATGAGACCGACTTTCAGCTTGTCCGTCCCTACGTGATGGTGTTTGAGTATGATGCTGACGCCCATCTTTTTGGCTGTCCGTTCGGACATCGTTGTGGTGAAGTGGTCTGGCGAAACCGTGACAGGAGCGGATTTCCCGTTCAGTGTGGCGGCGTAAGAACCGTCCGCGAGCCGGGGTATGAACGCTGTGGCTTTCAGCTCGAAAGCGGGCGGCGCCGCATGGAGCAGTGCTTTCAGGTATGTGCGTTTGGCACGGCTTTCGGCAGCCAGTCTGCGTGACGGCGAACCCAGCCGGGCAATTTCGCCCAGTGTCGCCAGTGCCTCTGAGTATCGTCCTAAGTCTTCGAGCGCAAGTTCCTTTTGTTTCAAGAAGTCCAGTCTTACGGCGGTTGTGTAGTCTGTCCGGGTTAATTCTCGGTCGATCATGGCGACCACGCTGTCAGGCCGGTTTTTCCCTAAAAGTACGAGTAAACGCGTCAGCTCACGTTCGTGCGACGGTTGCAACAGGCTGAGTGAGGCTGCGTTGCGTTCAAGGTCATAGCTGTCGTGGCGGTTGAACCAGTCGGCTGCGGAAAGATGGCGATGAGGCTGGCTGGCGATGGCGTGCCCCTCCATGTGCATGGTGTTGAAGTCTATCGAAAAGCGGGCGAACCCCCTGACGAAACCGATGCCCAGCAGGCCGTCGTTGTCGGGTGCTTTGCCCGACGCAAGGACTGTGTAGGGAAGGCGGACGCGCTTTCCCTCAAAATCGAGGGCGAAGTGGAGCGTGTCTGTCCGTTCGGGCGGAAAGGCCGCGGCCGAAAGCACTTGTGTGGCCGTACCGGTGTCGAAACTGAAAAGGTAGGTGGTGCCTTCGTGCGAAGCTGGGAAGCGCACGCCTTGGGACGTCAGGTGGAAATTCGGCCGTGTGGGGCGCTCGGATGGCTGCGGTTGGGGAAATGTCAGTCTGTCTGCAAGAAATTCGATCCGGCCGATGCGACGCAGTTCGTTGAGCCCGAGGATGTTGGCCAAGGGCTGGCCTGCCGGTTCGTCGTCCCCGGTGCGGACGAGGACGCGGACATGGCGCAGGCTGAGGCCGCCGATGGTGATTTCGTCGGCATAACCAGTGGTGGCCGTAGTGAGGCCGAAGAGCGTGGCTACTTCGACCGTGTCGGTCAGCGTCCGGACACCGGCCGCCTCGGCGTCGGCGCGCGAAAGGAGTGTGAACAGCGTGCCCGTGTCAATGATCGTGGCATTGAGCAGGCGGCCGTTGACGCCGATGTCGGTCGTCAGGGGCCAGTCGTAGGAGGTCAGGACGAAAGACTGCCCTTGCGGCCGCTCGACACATGCCGGAGGGCAGTCGGCAAAGGATCGGGCGAGGTAACGATAGTGGCTCAAATCGGGATGTTGCGTCCCGAAGGCCGACGAAAAGCGTGCACAGAGGCTGTCGAGCGCTGTCCAGCAGCCTGCGAACGCGAGTTCGTCGGCCGCGAGGGAGAAGAGCATTCCGGCTTCGGCGTCGGGGAGAGAGTCTGTGTAGTTGCGGAAAAGCGCGTCGACGGCAGATGCCGCGCAGGATGGGCGGTTGAGTGCGGCGCATGCAGCCGCTTGCAGGCGTAGCCGGGCATAAGGGTCGAGGCGGGCTGTGTCCGGCATGGTGCTGAGGCTCAACACCAAGGGCAGGTCGGCGCGGTCGATGGCGCCGAGTAGGCGCCCGCGGAAACTGACGGTGTCAGCGTAGCGCCGGCCCTTTTCTTCGTAAAAGCGGAAGTTGTCGGCCGTGGGACTGTCGCGCTCATCGGGATCCATGAGTTCCAACCGTTGCCGGCAGAACCGGGCAGCCTCGGAGTAGCGGCCGAGGCGGCAGAGCGCGGCGGCCTTCTGCACTTCCCAGACGGAGCGGTTGGTGGCGGGGATAAGGCGGGAATAAAGCCGGGTGAGGCTGTCGACGCATTCCACGAAGCGGCGGTCGTCGCTGTCGTCCTCGGCCAAGGTGAGGTCGCAGGCCAGGCGGCACATGGGAGAGAGCGAGTCGCGGTATTCGGCATAAAGCGGGCGGAGAGAGCGTACGTCACCGCGCATGGCAAGTTCGACGATGTGAAGACTGAGGCTGTCAGGTAGGGCTCCGGCGGCGGGGAGGAAACCGCACAGGCTAAGGAGAAGTACGAGTGTCAGTTTGCGCATATCTGGAACAGTGAAAAGGGCGCGTGTCGCCCCACTTGTTTGGGCAAAGTTGCCAAAAAGGAAAAGAATTCGCCTTGTTTTTCCAGTTTTTAACGCCAGCCAGCCTGAGAACCAGCTTAATTGTGAGAAAAGGTGAAAAAGCAGGCTGGCTCGTCGGAGCATCGGTTTTTCGGAATGCCGTGCGGGGAAAAGCAAGCCGGCTGACAGGATTTTCCGGACGGCTGACAGAAAAGACGAAAGCAGTGACAGAAAAAACTGTCACTGCTTCTGTCTTTATGGTTGGCCTCAGGCTCGCCGTCACGACGGCACACAGTCTCAGGGAATGCGGTCAGTCGGCTTCGACTTCGGTGAACAGGCCGGTGTGCGAGTTCATGATGAAACCGCGCACGATGAGGTCGGACGGCATGAGGGGATGGTGGCGCACAAGGTGGACACTTTGGCTCACGGCTGTCTCCGTGGCGTCGAAACCGGAGAGCCAGTGCTCGAAGTCGATGCCGCTGTACGCCATCATGTCGATATGGTCGGCCGGGACGCCGCGGCTGGTCATCTTGCGGATAAGTTCGGGGGCGTTCATGTGCTGGGCGCCGCAGTCAGTGTGTCCGACGATCATGATTTCTTCGACGCCAAGCTCGTAGACGGCCACGATGAGGCTGCGCACCACGCTGTCGAAAGGTTGGAGCACGACGCCGCCGGCCACCTTGATGAGCTTGACGTCGCCGTTGCGCAGGCCGAGCGAGGCGGGCAGGAGCTGGACAAGGCGTGTGTCCATACAGGCAACGATGGCTATTTTCTTGTCGGGATATTTCGTCGTGACGTAGGGCTCATAGGCTTTCCGCGCTACGAACTCCTGATTATAGCGGAGCAATTCGTCAATCATGGATGGGGAGTTATGGGGGTGGGACAGAAAATAAAGAAACACCCCGGCCGCAGAATTCGGGCGACCGGGGTGTGGAACGGGTTGGGGTTATTTCTCAATGTTCAGGCTGCTCGAACCGATCATCTGCCCGTCGCAGAAGATGTAGGCCGTGTAGCGGCCTTTGCTCAGGTATTCGTTGACGGGGATATAGACGGTGACGCCGAGTTCCTGGCCACTGTATTCAATGACTTTGGTGGCTGAGTATTCGAGCGCACGGTTTTCGTAGTTGAACGTGCCCGAGGCGTTGATGACTTCGTTGTTCGGTTTGGTCAGGCGTACGTAGACGTTGCGGTTGCCGGTCTCGGCCGTCACGTTGCGGGTGATGGTAAACGAGACAGTGAAGCGTTTGATGTCTTTGCAGCGGCGGGCGCGTTTGCCGTTCTTCTTTTGCTGTTGGATGCTGATGCCGGTGGCGTTGAGCTGTGCGGCGATGGCCACTTTCTCTGTCAGGTTCTGTCGCTCGGTGTTGAGTGTTGAGATCTGGCTGGTGGCTTCGGAGTAGCGTGCCCGGGCTTCGTCGCGTTCGTGGGTCAGGTTCTGGTTGAGCCGTTGGAGCGAGTCTACCTGGTAGATGTACGTGCGCAGGACGGCGCGCACCGTGGCCAGCTCGCGTTTCAGACGGGCTATTTCGGCGGCGTCGTTGCTCTTGACGCGTTTCAGTTCGGCCAAGAGGCTCTCGGCGCGCTTCTGCTCGCGGTCGAGCTGCTGCATGAGCGAGTCGTCCTTGATGGATTTTTTCAGCTCGTC
>DVNY01000122.1 GCA_018714085.1 Candidatus Caccomonas pullistercoris | reverse complement strand
CCCCTACGTTTCGGCGGGAAAGTCCGGCAGGGCGATAGGGAACGACAAATGGTGCTCGAAATAACACAAAGTCAGTCTTTTTTTCGTTATTTATAATCCGAAAAAGAAGAAATGGCCTAATTTTGCAGTCGGAAAAATGAACCCATACAGCTTATCCCTATGGCAGAACCAATAGACATCCGCGAGCTGAACGCCCGCATCGAAAGCCAAACCGGCTTCCTGACCGACCTCCGCACGGGCATGGCCACCACCATCGTGGGGCAGAAACACCTTGTCGACTCCCTGCTCATCGGCCTGCTGGCCGACGGCCACATCCTGCTCGAAGGCGTCCCCGGGCTGGCCAAGACGCTGGCCATCAAGACGCTGGCCTCGCTGGTCGACGCCGAGTTCAGCCGCATCCAGTTCACGCCCGACCTGCTGCCCGCCGACGTGGTAGGCACCGTCATTTACAGCCCCCGGACGGAGAAGTTCGCCGTCAAGCGCGGACCGGTCTTCGCCCACTTCGTGCTGGCCGACGAAATCAACCGCGCCCCGGCGAAGGTGCAGAGCGCCCTGCTCGAAGCCATGCAGGAGCACCAGGTTACCGTCGGTGACGAGACGTTCGCCCTGCCGGACCCGTTCCTCGTCCTTGCGACGCAGAACCCCATTGAGCAAGAGGGCACCTACCAGCTGCCCGAGGCACAGGTGGACCGCTTCATGATGAAGGTGATCATCAGCTACCCCTCGCTCGACGAGGAGAAGAAAATCGTGCGCCAGCAACTCGGCAGCGAGCGGCCTACGGTCAAACCCGTGGTGTCGACGGCCGACATCATCCGGGCGCGCGGCGTGGTGAAAGAAGTCTACCTCGACGAACGCATCGAGCAATACATCGCCGACATCGTCTTCGCCACGCGCTATCCGGAACAATACAAGATGGGCGAGCTGACGAAATACATCGGTTTCGGCGGTTCGCCGCGCGCCTCGATCTGCCTGGCGCTGGCTGCCCGGGCGCGCGCTTTTCTGGCACGCCGTGGCTACGTGGTGCCCGAAGACGTACGCGCCGTGGCCCACGACGTGCTGCGCCACCGCATCGGACTGACCTACGAGGCCGAGGCCGCCGGCGTCAGCCCCGACGACATCGTGACCGAAGTGCTCAACAAGGTCGAAGTGCCCTAAACGCTGAGGCAAGGTGGAAACGAACGAGCTGCTGGAACGCGTACGCCGCATCGAAATCAAGACGCGCGCTCTGACGAACAACATCTTCGCCGGAGAATACCACTCGGCATTCAAAGGGCGCGGCATGTCGTTCGCCGAGGTGCGCGAATATCAGCCGGGCGACGACGTCCGCGACATCGACTGGAACGTGACGGCGCGCATGGGACGCCCCTACGTCAAGGTGTTCGAGGAGGAGCGGGAACTGACCGTCATGCTGCTCATCGACGTCTCGGGCAGCCTGGACTTCGGCACCTCGGCCCGACTGGGGCGCGACCTCGTGGCTGAAATTGCCGCCACCTTGGCTTTCTCGGCCATCCAGACGGGCGACAAAGTGGGCGTCATCTTCTTCTCAGACCGCATCGAGAAGTTCATCCCGCCCAAAAAAGGCCGCCGCCACATCCTGCGCATCATCCGCGAACTGCTGACCCTGCATCCCGAGGGACGCCACACCGACGTGGGCACGGCACTCGAATACCTCGCCGCTGCCATCAAACGGCGGGCCGTGGCTTTCGTGCTGAGCGACTTCGTCGACGGACACGACTACTCGAAAGCCCTCTCCATCGCGGCCCGCAAGCACGACGTGGCAGCCATCCGCATCTATGACCGGCGCATGGCCGAACTGCCCGACGTGGGTCTCATCAAGGTGACTGACGCCGAGACGGGGCATGAACAATATGTCGACACATCGAGTCGCCGCATCCGCGAGGCGCACCGCAAGTGGTGGGCCGACGGCTGCCTGCGCCTCGAAAAGACGCTGGGCGCCAGCATGGTGGACCACGTGGCCGTGGCCACCGACGACGACTACGTCCGGGCGCTGATGAACCTTTTTGCCAAACGAAGACGATGAAACTCCTGTTACGCAAACTTCTTCTGCTCCTGTTGCCCCTTGCGTCCGGCCTGCCGGCCGCAGCACAGGTGACCGTCGGGCAGGCGCTTGAACCCACCTCGCTCCGCGTGGGCGAACAGGCCGTGCTGACCGTGACCGTTACGCTCGATGCAGACAAGCGAGCCAACTTCCCGAACTTCAACAACAACCTGATCGTGCCGGGCGTCGAGGTCGTCGACGAAGGCGCAGTCGACACCACATGGCTCAACGAGGGCAAGCGCATGAAACTCACGCGCCGCTACCTCGTCACCTCGTTCGACCAAGCGCTCTACACGCTGCCGCCGTTCGAAGTGAAAGTGGGGGAGAAGGTCTACCGCTCGAAAGACGCCTTAGGGCTCAAAGTGGACACGGCCGGCATCCATGTCGACACGCTCCACGTCGACAAGTTCTATGGCCCGCACGGTGCAGTCGAGGGTGTGTTCACGTGGAACGGGCTCTACTTCTGGCTCTCGCTGTTGGCCGTAGCCTGCCTGGCCGCAGCCGGCGTGCTCGCCGCGCGCTACTTCAACCGGCGCCCTATCACGCGCCGTGTGGTGGTCAAACCGGCAGAACAACCCCACAAGTGGGCTATCCGCGAAATCGAGAAGATAAAGGGCGAAAAGACCTGGAACGCCGAAGACGCCAAGGACTACTACATCCGGCTGACCGACGTGCTGCGCGGATACATCGAACGCCGCTTCCAGTTCAACGCCAAAGAGATGACCACGGCCGAAATCCTCGACCGCCTCATCCGCGCCAAAGACGAGACAACCCTCCGCGAACTCCGGCAAATCCTCGAAACGGCCGACCTCGTCAAGTTCGCCAAGTATGCCGCCACGGTGGGCGAGAACGACGCCAACCTGGCTCGCGCCGTGGAATTCATCAACGAGACAAAGTCGGAGGCAGAACTGCCGCCCGAACCCATCGTCAAAGAAATCGTGCTGAAAGAGAACCGGCAGATGGCCTTGCGCATCGCCATGGCCACCGGAGCCGTCGCGCTCACCGCCGCAGGGCTCGGCCTCGTGGCCTACGTGGTAACCGGACTCTACCAATCATTCTTTTAACCCGCTGAAATGACTTTCGCAAATCCCGGATACCTCTATCTGCTCCTCCTGCTGGTGCCGCTCATCTTGTGGCACTTCCTGTCACGCCGCCGGCGCGAGGCCTCGATCAAAGTGGCCTCGACCGAAGCCTACCGCTATGTCCGCAAGACGCCCCGCATGGCGCTCGTCCAACTGCCATTCTGCCTGCGAATGCTCACACTCGCACTGGTCATCGTCATCCTGGCCCGGCCGCAGACAAGCCATTCCTGGCGCAACGCCCAGACTGAGGGCATCGACATCATGATGGTGCTCGACATCTCGACGAGCATGTGGGCACAAGACCTCAAACCCGACCGCATCGAAGCGGCCAAGGCAGTGGCACAGGAGTTCATCGCCAGCCGCCCGAACGACAACATCGGCCTGACCATCTTTGCCGGCGAAGCGTTCACACAGTGCCCCCTGACCATAGACCACGCCGTCCTGCTGAGCATGTTCCGCAACGTTTCCTGCCAGCTCCCCGCCACGGGCATGATCGACGACGGCACCGCCATCGGCATGGGCTTGGCCAACGCCATATCGCGCCTCAAAGACAGCAAGGCCAAAAGCAAGGTGATCATCCTGCTGACCGACGGCGCCAACAACCGCGGCGACATCTCGCCCCTCACGGCCGCCGAGATTGCCCGGCAGTTCGGCGTGCGCATCTACACCATCGGGGTAGGCACAAACGGCACGGCGCCCTATCCCTATCCGCTGCCCGGCGGAGGCGTACACATGGTCAACATCCCCGTCGACGTGGATCCCGAAACACTGCAACAGATCGCGGCCACGACAGGAAGCCTCTTCTACCGCGCTGGAAGCAGCCAGAAACTCAAAGAAATCTATAACGACATCGACAAGCTCGAAAAGACAAAGCTCGAAGTCAAACGCTACGACAAACGCTACGAAGCCTACATGCCATTCGCCATAGCTGCCCTGCTGTCGCTCCTTGTGGAGTTCACGCTCCGCGCGACTTGGCTTCGCCGCATCCCGTAACCACTTATCGCTCAAAGAAATGTTCAGATTTGCAGAACCAGAATATCTCTACGGCCTCCTGCTGGTGCCGGCGCTGATGGCCCTCGCCGCGTGGTCCGAAATCCGCGCCCGGAAGCGGATGAAGCGCTTCGGCGAGTGGCGGCTCCTCTCGCAACTGACCGAAGGCCTGTCCGTGACCCGCACGCGGGTAAAGAGCCTGCTACTCATCCTCTCCGTAGCCCTCGTCGTCGTCATGCTTGCCCGCCCGCAGTACGGCACCCACGTCGACACCACCGAACGCCGCGGCATCGAAGCTGTCATCGCGCTCGACGTGTCGAACTCCATGATGGCCACCGACGTGACGCCCAACCGCCTCGAAAGAGCCAAGATGCTCGTGTCGAACCTTGTAGACAAAATGACGGACGACAAAGTGGGCCTGAACGTCTTTGCGGGCGACGCCTACATCCAACTGCCCATCACGAACGACTACGTCTCGGCCAAGATGTTCCTCGACGCCATCAATCCCGGCATGGTGGGCGTGCAAGGCACGAACCTGGCCGAAGCCATCAACCTTGCGTCGAAGAGTTTCACCCAGACCGAAGGTGTCGGTAAGGCAATCATTGTCATCACGGACGGCGAGAACCACGAACCCGGAGCCGAAGAAGCCGCACGCGAAGCCGCCAAGGCCGGACGCAACATCTTTATCTTGGGCATAGGCACGCCCGAAGGTTCGCCCATCCCGACCCCCGACGGCTACCTGCAAGACCAGAGCGGACAGACCGTTGTCACGAAACTGAACGAAGCCATGTGCCGCGAACTCGCCGAAGCCGGAAAAGGGACATACATCCACGTCGACAACTCAATCGCCGCGCAAGACCGCCTCAACGCCGCCCTCGACCAGCTGGCACAAAAAGAGATGGAAACGCCCGTCTATTCCGAATTTGACGAACAATTCCAAGCCGTGGCGCTCGTGCTCCTCATCGTGCTCCTCGCCGAACTCTTCATGCTTGAATGCGAGAACCCGCTGTTGAAGAAACTCAAACTTTTCCGCAAATGAGACATTGTTTGAAACACATGCTGCCCTGCCTGCTCTGGTGCTGCGCCTGCATCGCCGCCGCCCAAAGCAAAGGCTACCAATACGTCCACCAAGGCAACCGTCACCTTGCTGCCCAAAACGCGGCGGAGGCTGAAAAGTTCTATCAGCGCGCATTGACCCTCTCGCCCAACGACAGCCGCGCCTATTATAACCTCGGCAACGCCCTCTTGCTGCAACAGCGCGACTCCGCAGCCATGAAAGCCTATCTCAAAGGCGCAAGCATGGAAAAGAACAAACTGGTCAAGTCGATGGCCTACCACAACCTCGGCGTCGTCTGCCAGACCCAGAAAGACCTGACGCACGCCATTGCTTTCTACAAAGAAGCCTTGCGCAACAACCCGGCCGACGAAGAGGCCCGGTATAACCTCGTGCTCTGCCAACATCAGCTGAAAAACGGCGGAGGAGGGGGAGGCGCCAAGCCACAACAAGACAAAGACGACAAGAAGGGCGAAGACAAACAAAAGAAGGACGAGCAGCAACAACAGCCGCAACAAAGCAAACAGCAACCGCCGCAACAGAACCAAATGTCGAAAGACAACGCCGAACAACTGCTCGACCTCTCCAAACAAGAGGAACAACAGACTCGACAGAAGATACGCAACGCGCAACCCCGCACGCGCAGCCTGGAAAAGAACTGGTAAGAAAGAAACATGAATAAGCAAATCCTCATCATGCTGATGGGCTGGTGGGTGGCCCTCCACGCACTGGCCGACATCCGCGTAACAGCCGAAGCCTCCCCGACGACCGTAGCCGTGGGCGAGGCTTTCCGCTTGGAATATAAAGTCAACTCGACCGACGCCGAACAGATACGTCCCGACGCCTTCAACGGGGTCGAAGTGCTCAACGGCCCGGCCGTCTCGACATTCAGCAGCTACCAACTCACCAACGGACGCGCCAGCAGCGAAAGTTCCACCACGTTCACCTATATCCTTTCGCCCACGCGCGAAGGCACACTGACGCTCCCGGCTGCCACAGTCAGCGTCGGCGGCCGCAACTACAAGTCGAATGCCGTCCGCATCAAGGTGGTCAAAGGTTCCGGCCAACCCTCCCGCGGCACCATCGCCCAGAACGACGGCCCCGCCATGCGCACCCGGGGCGCTGTGACAAACAAAGACCTGTTTATCACCGTGACAGCCAACAAAACCCAAGTGTTCGAGCAGGAACCCATTGTCCTGACCTACAAGGTCTATACGCTCGTCAACCTCAAACAGCTCGTCGGGAAAATGCCCGACCTGAAAGGCTTTCTCAGCCAGGAAGTCCCCTTGCCACAACAGAAGACCTTTACGGTTGAACGATACGGCGACAAACTCTACCGCACCACGACGTGGAGCCAATACGTCATGTTCCCCCAACAGACGGGCAAGCTGACCATCCCCAGCATACGCTTCGAAGGCGCTGTCACGATGGAAAATCCCAACATCGACCCCATCGACGCATTCTTCAACGGCTACGACTACCTTGTCAAAGTAGTGCGACAGACCCCGACCATAGACATCAACGTCAAGTCCCTCCCCACGCCGAAGCCCACAGGCTTCTCAGGCGCAGTGGGCGACCTGAAAATCCGTGCCGAGGTCGTCACACGCGAGCCCAAGACGAACGAGGCGCTCACCGTCAGGCTCACCGTCGCGGGCGTGGGCAACATGAAGCTCATCAAGGCACCCAAGCTCACCTTCCCGACGAGTTTCGAAGCCTACGAGCCTAAGGTGACCGACAAGACCGAGCTCACCGCCGAAGGCATCGCCGGAGAGATGATCTACGACTACCTCGTCATCCCCCGCCAGAAAGGACATTATGACATCCCGCCCGTCGAATTTTCATACTTCGACATCAACACTGGCGAATACAAGACACTGAAAACCCAGCCGCTCACCGTCGACGTGGCACAAGGAACGAAATCGGATGCCGACGTCGAAAAGGAAATGGAACTCCGCAAAAGCGACATCCGCGCCCTCCACGTGGACGACGGCCTCGCACAGCATACGGCATTCTGGGGCTCCACCATTTATGGCGTTCTCTACGTCATACTCATCGGCATCTTCGCAGCCACGGTCTGGACAACGCGCCGCTACATCAAAGCCAACGCCGACATCGTTGGCCGCCGAGGACGCGCAGCCGGAAAGAACGCCCGCCTGCGCCTGGCAAAAGCAAAAGCCATGCTCGACAACAAACGGCGCGACGCATTCTACGACGAGACCGAAAAAGCACTACAAGGCTACGTGGCCGACAAGTTCAACATTCCCCAAGGGCAGCTGAGCCGCGGAACAGTCACGGCGACGCTCACAGCGGCAGGAGTGACAGAAGAAACAGTCAGCCGGTTCAACGAGACGCTCGAAGGGTGTGAATATGCCCGCTTTGCCCCCAGCGGAGGCGACAAAGAACTGGAAGGATTCTACGAACAGGCTGCCGACATACTCAGCCGGATCGAACAAGAACTCAAAGCGAAAAAGAAGAAATGAAACGTTACATTATACTCCTTTTTGCGTTGCTGGCAATCCACGTGGCCTGCGCCACGTCCAGCACCGGAACAGCGACTGCCGCCACTAAGACGGAGGCCGACAACGCTTACCAGCAAAAAGACTACCCCCGTGCTGTGGGCCTCTACGAAAAGTTCCTGAAAGAGCACCCGACGAGCGCTTCGGCACACTATAACTTGGGCAACTGCTACTATCGCCTGCAAAACTACCCGCAAGCTGTCCTGCACTACGAACGCGCCCTGAAATACAATCCCGCCGACGACGACGCACGCTTCAACCTGTCGTTAGTCCGAACAAAGACAGAAGACCAGTTTGGCGAAGCGGGCGAGATGTTCTTTGTACGCTGGGTCAAACAACTCTGCGACCAAGCCACGGCCGACACATGGGCGGTCTGGGGCCTTGTCCTTTTCGGACTTTCGCTCTGCGCCCTGCTTGTCTACCTGTTTTCGCGGCCTCTGTTATTGCGCAAATGCTGTTTCTTCGGGGCGGTCATCCTCTTCGCCATGGCCGTATCAGCCCACTGTTTCGGTGCCCGGCAACACGCCCGTGCCACAGAGCCTCAGCGGGCCGTCGTCATGCAGACCTGCCCGCTGCGCGAAGGCCCCTCGGACACGGCCAAAGGCAGTTTCGACCTTCATCCCGGCACGGCCGTCCGCCTTGTCGACACTTCCATACGAGGCTGGATACAGGTGGAGCTTTCAGACGGCCGTACCGGATGGATTGAAGCCGGAAAAGCCACAATTGTCTAACCTCAAAAAAAGCCCGGAATGTTGCAGCAAATCTTACAATGGGACCAAGCCGCCACGCTTTGGATCAACGGGAGCCAGTCGCTCTTTCTCGACGGCTTCTTCATGAGCATCACACAGACTGTCACGTGGCTACCGCTGATTGCCGTGCTCCTCTACGTACTCATCCGCAACAACGACTTCCGCCACATCGGGCTTATCATCCTCTTCATCGGTCTTTGCATCCTCTTGGCCGACCAAATGGCGTCCGGCTTCTGCAAGCCCTATTTCAAGCGGTTCCGCCCGACGCAAGACCCACAGATCATGTACCTGCTTGACGTCGTCAACGATTACCGCGGCGGACGTTATGGTTTCTTTTCAAGCCATGCGGCCAACACGTTCTCCGTGGCCATGTTTGTCACCCTGCTGGTACGCCGCCGCGGGCTTGGCCTTATGCTCTTTTCGTGGGCTGCGCTCAACGGCTGGTCGCGCATCTATCTGGGCGTGCACTATTTTGGCGACGTCATCGTCGGCACTGCGTGGGGCTGCATCGTCGGAGCGCTTGTCTATTGGCTCTACGCGCGTTTCAACAAGCAGCCAGTCCGTCTCTCCGTCAGCAACCGGTCGACTTTCACGGTAACAAACTACCGCATTTCCGACGCCGACCTGCTGACATGCTGCTTCGCCCTGACTTACCTGTATGTCACATTCAGCGCCGTCTTTTTCAAATAATTACGACGTCTTGTTGAAATAAAGCAACGGCTCGGTACGCGCTTCTGCATACCGGGCCGTTATGTTCTCCGTGCGTTCGCGTTTCTCACACAAACGCTAGTTTTTCCTCGTTCGGGCTCTTGTCGAGTGTCCACTCATGCTGCGCGTTGTCCGCACCAAGCAAGCGCTCGCAGAGCGGGTCTTCAACGTAGGTCTGAATGGCACGTTTGAGCGGACGCGCGCCGTATTGGACGTCGTATCCACGTGCTACGAGGAAGTCCATGGCCGCTTCCGTCAAGCGGAGCGTGGCGCCCAATTTCTCCAACCGGCCAGTGAGGGCACGCAGTTCAATGTCAGCAATGCGACGGATGGCGTCGGTCGAAAGCGGCTCGAACATAATGATTTCATCCAGACGGTTGAGGAACTCGGGGGCAAACTGCTTGTTGAGCGCCTTCTGGATGACGTCGGTCGCCAGGCCGGCGTTGTTGGCTGCTCCCTGCGGGCGGTCAAAACCGATGCCGCGACCGAATTCTTTGAGTTGCCGCGTGCCGCAGTTAGACGTCATGATGATAATTGTATTGCGGAAATCGACCGTTACACCGTTGCTGTCGGTCAGCCGGCCTTCGTCCATCACCTGCAACAGCAGGTTGAACACATCGCCATGCGCCTTTTCGATTTCATCGAGAAGAACGATGGAGTAGGGGTGGCGACGCACCTTCTCGGTGAGCTGGCCTCCCTCTTCATAGCCGACGTATCCCGGAGGTGCTCCAACGAGGCGCGAAACGCTGTATTTCTCCATATACTCGCTCATGTCGATACGGATGAGCGCGTCTGCCGAACCGAACATGAACTCGGCCAGGCATTTGGCCAAATGGGTCTTTCCGACACCTGTGGGCCCGAGGAACATGAACGTGCCGATAGGGCGGTTGGGGTCTTTCAGACCGATGCGGCTGCGCGTGATGGCGCGGACAAGTTTTTCAATGGCCTTGTCTTGCGCGATGACACGTGACGAGAGTTCGCCCGCCATACCTTTGAGCCGGACGCTTTCCTCACCTGCCATGCGCTGCACGGGCACGCCGCTCATCATCGACACGACATTTTCAATTTGTTCGCGATCGACGACCTCACGGTTTTCAGACAGTGTGGCCTGCCAAGCACGTGTGAGCGCTTCGAGCTTTGCCTCTTCCTGCCGAACCTGGTCGCGCAACTCCGCAGCCAGTTCGTACTGTTGATTGTGGGCTGCTTCGACTTTCTGATTGGTCAGCAAGTCGATCAGTTTCTCTTGTTCTTCGATTTCCTTGGGTGCAGAGACATTCACGAGGTGGACACGGCTTCCTGCTTCGTCGAGCACGTCAATGGCCTTGTCGGGAAAAGCGCGGTCGGTGATGTAGCGCTCGGTCAGGCTGACACACGCTTTCAACGCATCGTCGGTGTACGTCACGTTGTGATGGTCTTCGTATTTTTCCTTGATGTTCTTCAAGATTTGAAGCGTCTCGTCGGCAGTTGTGGGCTCGACCATGATTTTCTGGAAGCGCCGTTCGAGGGCACCGTCCTTTTCGATGCTCTTGCGGTATTCGTCGACCGTTGTGGCGCCGATACACTGCAAGTCTCCCCGCGCCAGTGCGGGTTTAAGCATGTTGGCGGCGTCCATCGAACCCGGTGCGGAACCCGCACCGACAATGGTGTGTATCTCGTCGATGAAGAGCACCACCTCTGGATGCTCCTGCAATTCAAGGATAATGTTGCGGATACGCTCTTCAAACTGACCGCGGTACTTCGTTCCAGCCACGACAGACGCCATGTCGAGCGCCACGATGCGCTTGCCTCGCAGCGAACGGGGCACTTTCTTCTGCGCAATGAGCAGGGCCAGCCCTTCGACAATGGAGCTTTTCCCCACGCCGGGCTCGCCGATGAGCACAGGATTGTTCTTTTTCCGACGGCTCAGGATTTGCGCGATACGCTCTATCTCCTTCTCCCGGCCGACGACGGGATCGAGTTTTCCTTCTTCGGCCGCGTGGGTCACGTCGACACCGAAATTGTCGAGCACGGGCGTGTCGGTCATCGGCTTCCGTGCGGCTGACTGGGTGTCGCTCGGCGAAGAAGGCTGTTGGTGTGGACTCGAATAGGCTTCTTCCTCATCGTCTTCCACACCGAAACCAGACTGGACGTCAGGCTTCAAGTTAAGCAGGGCACAGGCGTTCTCATAGTTTATGGAATTGGCGTTCAGCGAGCGGCGGGCAATGTTGTCCTCGTCACGCAACATCGCGAGCAACAGATGTTCCGTGTCGATCACGTGGCTCTTGAACAGCCGCGCTTCAAGAAAGCTCAGCTTCAAGATGCGCGACGCGTCGGCATTGATGATTATCGTCTCGGGAGTTGCCGCGGCTGCCATATTGTCGGCTTGCTCCGCCAGGAAACCCTCGACCGTCGCTTTCAGCCGTCCAGGGGGCAGGGGAAAATGGTGGATGACTTCCAAGGCCTTTCCTTCGTTGCCTTTGAGCAGGCCAAGCAGCAAATGCCCGGGACCGACCGCACCATTGTGCAGGCGGTACGCTTCTTCCTTGCTGTATATGAGCGCCTTTGAGAGTGTCGGCGATAGTTGGTAGTTCATAAATGTGTAAACTGTCAGTCTGTTCGTTATTCCTAAAAACATGCGATGATGTCTTCAAGAATAAACAAATTGCGTGCCAAGCGACGGGCTCAGCACTTCATTTTCAGCAGTACGGCGCCGTAAGCCGGCAGCTGCACCGACGTGACGGAGTCCGGACGCAGTGTGACCGTTACCGGCTCGCCGGTAAGCAGGTCGCTGGCCCAACAAGTGCCCTCGCGCAGGCCGAGCGTGCTGAAAGCATGACCCGGGATGCGGACGCCCACCTGCGAGGCTTCGCCGGAGAAGTTGCTGACGACGAGCAGCAGGTCGTTCTCCGTATGACGGAGGAAAGCATAATGACGGTTCGGGTCGAAACCACCGCACCCGTCGTAGTTGACGTACATCAGGTCAAAGAATGACCCTTTGCGAAGAGCAGGTTCGGTGTTGCAGAGACGCAACAGGCGGACATAGGCGTCGTGCAGATGACGCTCATCGGTCCTGAGTTGGCCGGAAAGTGCCCTTCGCAACGAGGGAACGCTCCAATAATCGAAAATCGTCGTGCGGCCGTCGCGTCCGCTGAAACCTTCGGCGTCCATGCCTGGCTCGCCAAACTCCTGGCCGGCATAAACCATGAAAGGGTTAGTGCCCATGCAGGCGCTGACCACGAGTGCCGGCAAGGCTTTGCGCCCGTCCGCTGCAAAGAAATCGGACGCGATGCGCTGCTCATCGTGGTTTTCGAGGAAGTTGAGCATGTGCTCCTTGATGTCGTCGACACTTTGCCAGCACGACGTGATGTCCGCCGCTGGCCGGTGGCCGCAAACCACGCCGCGGAGTGTGTCGTAAAGCCCCACCTTGTCATACAGGTAGTCGAAGTGCCCGGCATGCAGGTAGTTGCGATATTCCGACGGGTTATAGACTTCGGCGATGAAGAGCATCCGGGGGAAGCGGGCCTTCACCCGCGAGATGCACCAGTCCCAGAATTCAACCGGGACCATCTCGGCCATGTCGCAGCGGAACCCGTCGACACCTTTCCCCGCCCAGAAGAGCAGGATGTCGAGCATTTTCTCCCACGTGTCCGGCGTCGGGTTGAAGTGCTTCTGGCGGCCGCCACAATAGTCCACGCCGTAATTGAGCTTAACCGTCTCATACCAATCGTTTTCGCCGGGCGAGGCGTCAAAACGGTCGTTGCCCGTGGCCTTGGCGGGATATTCGCGATAGGGCATGGGGGCGAGGTGATAACGGTCGAAATGGGTGCGGAGGGGCTGCCCGGGGATGTAATAGAAGTTGTTCTGCGGCGAAAAGGCCTGGGTGGTCACGTCGTGGGCACCCAAGTCGGCAACGCCGGCAGGTTTGGCATCAGAATGGTACTGGCGCGCCACGTGGTTGGGCACGAAATCCATCACAAAGCCAAGTCCGGCTTCATGAGTCCGGTCCACGAGGTTTTCAAACTCCTCCATGCGCGCAGGGACGCTCTCGGCCAGGTCCGGGTCGATGTCGTAGTAGTCCTTGATGGCATAGGGCGAACCGGCACGCCCCTTGACGACCGCCGGATGATCGGGCTCGATGCCGAAAGCGGAATAGTCGGTCTGCGTAGCGTGCTCAATGAGCCCCGTGAACCACACGTGCGTGTAGCCTTCACTTCTGATCGTGCCCAACACGTCGGCGGTGAAATCATTCATCTTTCCACAGCCGTTTTGCGCGAGGCTGCCGTGCGGGACGCAGTGCTCGTTCATGTTCCCGAAAAGTCGGGGTAACACTTGATAAATTATCATCTTTTCTTTCATCTCGTCGGTCAATCTGATTCGTATGTTTCAAACGTAAACACGGCAAGTCGCCCGGTTCGCCATGAGCCGAAACGCTTGCCGTGTGTGGCTATGTGTCAAGCAATTTGCCCGTAGCCGTTCAGTCGACAACCGACACACCGTGCATCGTGACGGCGTCGTTGCCTTTGCAGATCTTGGCGATCATGCCTTGCAGGGCTTTGCCCGGACCACACTCGATGAACTCTGTGGCACCGGCGGCAACCATGTTGTTCACCTCCTTTGTCCAAAGCACGGACGACGTCAGCTGGGCAATGAGGTTGGCTTTGATCTCGGCCGGTTCGGTATGGGCAGCGCCGTCCACGTTCTGATAGACGGGGCAAATGGGCTTGTGGAATTCCGTCACGGCGATGGCGGCTTCGAGCTCTTCCTTGGCAGGCTGCATCAGGGGCGAGTGGAACGCACCGCTCACCGGGAGCACCAAAGCACGCTTGGCACCGGCGGCTTTGAGACGCTGGCAGGCTTCTTCGACCGCAGGCACCTCGCCGCTGATGACGAGCTGGCCCGGGCAATTGTAGTTGGCCGGA
Source organism: Candidatus Caccomonas pullistercoris (assembly GCA_018714085.1). Lineage (GTDB taxonomy): Bacteria > Bacteroidota > Bacteroidia > Bacteroidales > Bacteroidaceae > Alloprevotella > Alloprevotella pullistercoris. The sequence goes on along the minus strand of DVNY01000122.1, from coordinate 19,925 downwards.
ACCACGACATGTCCCTCGGCGCTCACGTCCTTACAGATGCTCTCGATCACGTCGTCGGCCACGCCGATGATGGCGGCCATCGTCGACGGGGTTGCCTCGCAGGCTTTCTGCATGGCCATGGCACGGGCATAAACCAGCTTCAAGCCATCTTCGAAGCTCAGCGAACGGGCAGCCGTCAAGGCCGACAGCTCGCCCAGCGAGTGTCCGGCCACCATGTCGGGTTGGAAGTCATCGCCCAGACAGAGCGAACTGATCACGCTGTGCAGGAACACGGCAGGCTGGGTCACTTTCGTCTGCTTCAACTCCTCGTCTGTACCTTCAAATATGATGTCAGAGATGCGGAAGCCAAGGATGTCGTTGGCTTTCTCAAAGAATTGTTTGGCTACGGGGTGCTTCTCGTAAAGGTCTTTGCCCATTCCTACGAACTGGGCGCCTTGCCCGGGAAATACAAATGCTTTCATGTAAGCTTTAATTTAGTCGTTTCAATTGTTGCTTTCGTACGGCAAAGGTACAACAAAAAAGCGAGAAACAGAAGTGAACGCCGCATAATGAACACAAATTAAGCCACCTGCTCTCCGACCTGACGACCGGACGATGCAGGCCGCCAGTCTGTCCATTCTGGAACTGCGACGCCACGTCCTGTCGCAGTCCTTGTTTTTCCGCCTGCTGGCGACGTTCGGGGGGGCAGGCCGTCGCCCTCTTGTCCGACCGGACATGTGCCGAGAAACAAGAAGCATGACAGAAAGGAACAGGACTTAGTCCTTGGCATTCAATCCTTTATGTCTCCGTCGGGAACGGCACCGCCCCAAACCGCGATACAGAAAGAGCACACATGCCCCTCCACAACTCACTCATTCACAGCCTTTTGCAATCAAACCACCGAAACAAGGCTGTTGTTTCATTTGTCCGTATAGACGAACCCTTTGCACACGCGGACGTACCCCATGTCCGCAGAGACATACAAAAGATATAATAAAAGAAGTATTAAAAGGAACTTAATAGTGAGAGGATAGGAGAATCTCTCTCGAACTTTGAAAAAAACGAAAAAGTTGGGAGTCGTTGTTGGTGGCAGTGCCGCAACGGTTGGCGTCGGGCGCCCCTGTGGGCTGGCACGCTGCAACAAATCGGAAAAGGGCTACGGCGTTTCAGAACGCAGTACCTGCAACGGTCGGGGAGCGTAGAAATGGTTGACGGCTCCGTGACCCGCACCCACCACAAGGCCCCGACTGGCTTCGAGCGCCTGCGTCAGATAGTCTTTCGCCCTGCCGACGGCCTCGGGCAGGCAATGGCCCAAAGCGAGGAAGGCCGTAACGGCCGAAGAGAGGGTGCAACCCGTGCCGTGCGTGTTTTGCGTCCGGACACGCGGCGAAGTGAACAGGCGCTCCCCATCAGCCGTAACGAGAAAATCGGTCGACGTATTCCCCTCGTCCGCAAGGTGGCCGCCTTTGAGCAGAACGGCGCCGCCCGACTCAGGGCGGCACAGGGGGACCAGTTCGCGCCGGACGTCGTCCGGCACACGCAAAGGCGCAGTGCAGCCCCACAGGCGACAAGCTTCTGGGAGGTTGGGTGTCACGAGGGTGCAAAGCGGGAAAAGGCGATCGCGCAAAAGGGGCAGGGTTGAGGATGTCAGCAAGCTGGCTCCGCTTGTCGACGCCATGACAGGGTCATAAACGACGGAGGCAATACGCCCGGCATGGCGGGTGAGCACACGCATGATGACCGTGACGTTTTCAGGCGTGGCCACCATGCCGACCTTCACATGCACACCGGTGAAATCGGCGAAAAACGCATCGAGTTGCGCTTCGAGCACGCCGGGCTCCACAGGCCAGACGCCGGACACGCCCAAAGTGTTCTGCGCCGTGAGAGCCGTTACTGCCGCAGCTCCATAGCAGCCTAAGGCCGAAAACGTCTTTACGTCGGCCAGAACGCCAGCACCCCCCGAGGGGTCGAGCCCGGCTATCGACAGGCAGACCGGAACAGGTTTTCCGCTCACCGCAGGGTCAGTTTTGCGTTCCGCGAATCAGTTGGAGGAACTCTTCACGCGTCTTGGCTTGGTTGAACGCCCCACAGAAGTCGCTCGTCGTCGTGACGGAATTCTGCTTCTCGACGCCGCGCATCTGCATGCACATGTGCTGCGCTTCGACAACGACCATCACGCCCAACGGGTTCAGTGCATGCTGGATGCACTCCTTGATTTGCATCGTCATGCGTTCCTGCACTTGCAGGCGATGCGAAAACACGTCGACCACACGGGCAATCTTCGACAGTCCGGTGATATAGCCGTTGGGGATATAAGCGACATGCGCACGGCCGTAAAAAGGTAGCATGTGATGTTCGCAAAGCGAATAGAAATTGATGTCCTTGACGATGACCATCTGACTATACTCTTCCTTGAACTTGGCGGAATTAAGGATGGCTTCCGGGTCCATCCGATAGCCCCGCGTCAGGGTGAGCATGGCCTTGGCCACACGTTCTGGGGTTTTCAGCAAACCCTCGCGCGACGGGTTTTCGCCGAGGAGGGCTAGGATTTCGTGATAATGATGTTTCAGTGCCTCTATGTTTTCTTCCATGTCTCGATTGAATTAGGGCAGCCAGACGACGCTTTTCACTACGCGCACTTCGCGGAAAGAACCTTCCTGCCGCAGTTTGCTGGCATATTCCGACGCTTCCTGCTGGGTGGCGAAATCGCCCACGCGACACACCCAGCGCGGTGAAAGGAAATGGGTGTAGGCGGCCAGCTCGGGAAAAGCTTCACGGCACGTGCGGCCAGCACGCTCTGCGGCTACCCGGTCGGCGCGTGAATTTCCGCCCGTGTATATCTGGATACGGAACCCGTTGGCTTTCCGGCGACGTTTGGCCGTGCGAGTGGCTACGCCTGGCGTGTCGGCGGGTGAGGCTGTTTTCACGCCGGTTGCCGCCTTTGATGCGGGCAGGGTGTCTTTGTGCGCCTTACCTGCCTGTGGCTTTGTCGGCGTTGCCATAGTTTTCCCGCCTTTCGTCCCGTTAACCACAGCCTCTACTTCAGCCGACTGGTAAACACGAACCCGGCCTTGTCCCGCCTTGTCGGCTGTCAGGTGTTCCGTGAAAGTTTTCTGTGCCGACAGTCCCGTATTGGCAAGGAAGAACAGAGAGAGAAGTAAAGAATGCTTCATCATTGGCAGTCGGTTTAAGAAAAACGAAAAGGACTTCCGCCCGGATGGTTTCCGGGCGGAGTCCCCCTTACTTGAAGTCAATTATTTCCAAGCGTCGATAATTCCTTTGAAATCAGCAGCTTTCAGAGCAGCGCCACCGATAAGTCCACCGTCGACATCGGGCTTGGCGAAGAGTTCCTTGGCGTTGCTGGGCTTGCAGCTTCCACCATAGAGGATCGAGACGTTCTCTGCGGCATCAGCGCCGAACTTTTCAGCAATCACACCACGGATGTAGGCGTGCATCTCCTCGGCCTGCTCAGCCGTGGCGGTCTTGCCCGTACCAATGGCCCATACCGGCTCGTAAGCCAAGATGATCTGCGAGAACTGCTCTGCGCTCAGGTCGAAAAGCGAGCCTTCGAGCTGCCCCTTCACCACTTCGTTCTGCTTGCCGGCCTCGCGTTCTTCGAGAACCTCACCGATGCAGAAGATGACTTTCAGGTTGTTGGCGAGCGCCAACTTGATCTTCTCCTTCAAAATCTCGGGTGTTTCGTGGTAATAGGAACGGCGTTCGGAGTGACCCAGGATAACGTACTGTGCACCTGTCGACTTCACCATTTCGGCCGATACCTCGCCCGTATAAGCGCCGCTGGCCTTGTCGGCACAGTTCTCAGCACCAAGGCCGATGACCGAAGCGTCGAGCAACGGAGCCACAGAAGCCAGATGGATGAACGGCGTGCAGATGACTACGTCGCAGTTAGGACGGTCTGCGCTCAGCACGGTGTTCAACTCTTTTGCCAGTTCAATGCCTTCTTGCAGGTTCTTGTTCATTTTCCAGTTGCCTGCTACGATTTTCTTTCTCATCTTTTTTACTTGAATTAAGATTGCGTTTGAAAATATAGTGTCTGTAAAATTTACTACTGATCCAGATGCGGTCGGCCATGACGACGAGGAAGAGAGGCACGACAAACCACAAAATGACTGCCAGCACCCGCGAAGAGAGGCTGCCCGGTGTCACGCGGTCGAGCACCGCAGTCTGGAGCGGGCGGTCGGCTTCGCAGATGCCGGCCGGCACTGCAAAATCGTTGTGACCCCATTTCCCTAAAATTATCCCGTCTTTCAACAATAGCATCCCGGGGTTAGAGCGCACCATGGCTTTCAGGTTCTCCTCGTCGACGGCGAGGAAAGGATATGAAGCTCCCGTCACATCAGTCCACCGGCTCTGCGCCGCCGAATCGGGTGGGGTGAGGGCATAAAAGGCATAACCGTGATCCACGCAATAGTCGTACAAGTCGTTCACAAAATCGGAACAACCGGCATCTGCCTCGTCGAGGCCGGGCGACGTTAGGAGAAAGACATAGCCCGTATCAGCGAGCAGGCTGTCCGTCATGTTGCGTTCGCCGTCAAGCGCGACCAGACTTTCAATCTCCGGTTGTCTGATGACGTTTGTACGAGCCTCGACGAAAGTCCAGTCGCCCGCAGCTGGAAGATGATTGATGTCGAAAGTTTGACGATGGCCGTCCTTCTCATAGTCGAACACGGTCTCGTATTCTCCCTGCGTAGCCGCTGCGAGGTCTGTCCCGACCTTATAAGGCGTAAAATCGAGCACTGGGATATGATAGAGCGTATAGACGGAAAGGATGAAAATGTAAGAGACGGAATAGAGAGCCAAGATCCATTGGTTGCGCTGGGTGATGATCCGAGCCATACGGCGCGGCGCCCACAACAAGCTGGCTGCCAGCAAGAGCAGGACGAGGTTTTTCAGCAACGTGTCGCGGTTGGAAAGGACAATGGCCTCGCCGAAACAGCCACAGTCGGGGATAGCGGAAAAGAAATACAGGTAGGCCGTAAGCACGGTCATGCCTCCCATCACCACCAACGTGCACCACGACGTGAACCGCCGGTGGATACCGGCCAGCAGATAGACACCCAGCAGGAACTCGAAAGCCCCCAGCACAACCGCGGCTACTACGGAAAAACGGATGTCGCCCATGACGGGAGGCACCATGCCGAACTCGGCGAAATAGGCTTCGACCTTGTAGGCCATGCCAAGCGGGTCGCACGCTTTGACGAAGCCCGAAAAGATGAACACCGCCGCGAGCACAAGGCGGCAAAGGTTGATCCATCCAAGAAAAGCGATATGTCGGAGCTTAGCCTTCAACCTCTAACTTGATTAGCCCGAACACGGCATAGTTCGCCATGTCCATATAGTTCGCGTCGATGCCTTCGGACACTTGCGTCTGCCCGGCATGATCCTCAATCTGCTTGGTGCGGAAAATCTTCATCAGTATCAGGTCGACGTAAGAGCTCACCCTCATGCCGCGCCACGCCTCTCCATAGTCGTGGTTCTTGCGGGTCATCAGCGAAAGGGCCTTTTGGGCATATCGGTCATAAAGTTCAAGCGCTTCGCCAGGTGAGAGGTCGGCCGTATCGGCAGCACCGAGATCGAGTTGGATGAGCCCGACAAGGCTATAATTCACGATGGCGATAAACTCTGGCACGATGCCCTCGTCGATCTCAGCGTGTCCGGTCTCTTGAAGCGTGCGGATGCGGTTTGCCTTGATGAACAACTGGTCCGTCACCGACGCCGGGCGCATGATTCGCCATGAGCTGCCGTAATCCTGCAATTTCCGGCTAAACAGTTCGCGGCAGAGGGAGAGTACCTGTTGGAACTCTTGTTGCGTTGTCTGTGGTTGTAAATCCATCGGTTTTCTTTTGACGCAAAGTTACGCAATTCGTCCGAACCAGCCAAACAAACGTCAGGCTTCGCAGTCTTGCAGCTTTGCTCACACGACGCCTCCTTTTTTCAACAAAGGTGCCTGATGAAAAAAGAGGCCGGAAAGAAACATTCGGTTTCCCCCGGCCTGTTATTATCAAAGAGATGAAAAAGCCATTAATATCTCAGCACCTGTCCCGGCCGGATTTTCGAGCGGGTGGTGAGCCGGTTGGCCTTGCAAAGCATGTCGACCGAAATGCCCAGTTTGTCGGAAATGGACGAGAGGGTCTCACCAGACTTCACCTTATAGAAATGTCCGGAAAGGCGTAACGCCTGCGACTCGTTTTTCGGCTCCGACTCGCGACGGGAACTGTTCGAGGCGAGAGACCGGTCATAGTCTCCGTCCTTGCGGAAAACAAAGAAGTCGCCAGTGACGTCCTGATTGGGAAAATCAAACATCAGCACGGGATTGATGGCTCGGCCGAGGAAACGTGTCTCAAAGTGAAGGTGCGATCCGGTCGAAAGTCCCGTGTTGCCGCCCAAGCCTATCGGCTCTCCGGCCTTGACAATCTGGTCTTCGTCGACAAGTTGCTTAGAGAGGTGGCCGTAAAGGGTTTCCAACCCGTTGGGATGGCGGATGACCACATAATAACCATAGCCGCCCCGATCATACCGGACGACGCGTACCTTGCCGTCGAACGCAGAACGGATCGTATCACCGATATACACTTTGATATCCAATCCCTCGTGCTGACGGCGGAAAGCACGGCGATAGCCAAAGTTACTCGTAATCCGGCGGCTGTCAGTCGGCATGTAAAAGCCCCGCAGGTCGATACGGAAGCTGTCGGGCATCACGACGTCATAACTTCTGGCAAAACGGTTGTTCCATCCCGGGTAAAGTTCGCGGGCATAGTTGACGTCAAGTTCCCGCTCACGCTCAAAAAGACGTTGCAGGGCGACGGAATCTACACTTTTGAGTTTTCTGTCAATTGGAGCCTGACGCGCAATCAGGTCTTGTGCCTGCACGGGAGCGGCCGCGAGGACCAGCAGTCCCAACAAGCAGGCTTTCATTTTCTTCTTTATCATCTTTTGCGGGCAAATCTGATTTAAGTTGCCGCAAATGTAGTCATTTTTTTCTTTCTACTTGCCAAATCCGCGTGTAAATTGCGGGGCAACTGTTAAATAAACTGTAATCCGCCACGCGGTGGCGAAGAGCGAACAAGTTGTGACAGGGCGAACTGTCAACACAAGGGGCAAGCAGATATCCTTTTTGGGGAAAGACGACAAACGATTTGCCCGGTAAGTGACGGGGACGGGAGCTTTTTGTTTTTAGGTATAAAATTGGGGAACGCCAAGATGATGACTCCTTGTGCGTTACAGACCGGCAGCCGGTCAGTCTTTTTTGAGTTTGGTGGCGCTCATCTCGTCTTCTTCCTTCATGTCGATCTCGTCGCCGTTGATGTCAAGGAAGCGGTATTCAAGGAACGCGAGTTTCTGGTCAGCCACGATTTTCAGCCCACGGCCGTATTTCATCTGCCAACGGTGTTTCAGCGAAATGAAACCTTGGTTGATATAGGCTGCCACATAGGGGTGCACGTGCAGGCGTATCTTGCGGATGCCTAAATGATTGAAGAGCGTGTCGATCTTGCCTTCCAGGCTGTCAGTGAAGAGGATGCTTGACTTGATTTTTCCCGTTCCGCAACATGTCGGGCAGGTTTCCTCCACATTGACATCCATTGCCGGCCGGACGCGCTGCCGGGTGATCTGCATCAGACCGAACTTGCTCAAAGGAAGGATATTGTGGCGCGCGCGGTCTTTCTGCATATTCTGACACATGCGCTCATAGAGTTTCTGGCGGTTCTCCGCCTTATCCATGTCTATGAAGTCCACCACGATGATCCCGCCCATGTCGCGCAGTCTCAACTGTCGGGCAAGCTCGTCGGCAGCGCCGAGGTTGACGTCGAGCGCATTCATCTCTTGCGTCTCCTGTGCTTTCGAACGGTTGCCACTGTTCACATCCACCACATGGAGCGCTTCGGTATGTTCGATGATGAGATAGGCGCCATGTTTGTACGTGACTGTTTTCCCGAACGACGATTTGATTTGCTTCGTCACCGAGAAGTTGTCGAAGATAGGCACGGAACCTTTATAGAGTTTGACGATGTGGTGGCGCTCGGGGGCAATGAGGGCGACATAATCCCTGACCTCTTCGTAAACCGCCTTGTCGTTGATGTAGATATTTTCATACGAGGGGTTGAACAAGTCACGGAGTAAGGCTACAGTGCGACTCGTTTCTTCATACACGCACTGTGGCGTCTTGCTGCTTTGCTGCACGGCGGCCATCATGTCGTCAAAACGCCTCACAAGGATTTTCAGCTCGGCGTCAAGTTCCGCCACGCGCTTATTTTCGGCCACCGTACGGATAATAACACCGAAGTTGCGTGGCTTGATGCTGAGTATGAGTTGTTTGAGCCGCGTTCGTTCCTCCTCGTTCTTTATCTTGGACGAGACTGAGACTTTGTCGTTGAAAGGGATGAGCACCAAATAACGCCCGGCAAAGGAAAGCTCGCACGTCAACCGCGGCCCTTTGGTCGAGATGGGCTCCTTGGTGATTTGCACCAAGACGTCCTGACCGACTTTCAGGGTGTTCTGGATGCTGCCGTCGCGCGGAAGCTCAGGCTGCATGCTGGCTTTGGTGATAGGGTAGAGGTGCTTACGGTCGCTTCTTACTTGTTTGATATATTTCTCAAAGGCATGGAATTGCCCGCCCAAATCCAAATGGTGCAGGAACGCGTCACGCTCGAACCCGACGTTGACAAAACAAGCGTTGAGCCCGGTCATGATTTTCTTCACCTTGGCCAGGTAAATGTTGCCTACGGCATAAGACTCCGTGCGCCCTTCTTGCTGAAACTCCACGAGCTTCTTGTCTTCAAGCAGGGCGATGGATATCTTGTCCTTCTGGACATCAACGACGACTTCGCTAACCATATCAAACCACGTAAGAGGAAGAAGGTTTCTAAATTAAGAACAAACCTGAACGCCATCGAAGAGACCACCCAAGTTTGTTCTTAATTTGTCATGACACAAATTACGTTATTTGCTCTTGTGTCTGTTCTTTCTCAGTCTTTTTTTACGCTTGTGCGTAGACATCTTGTGTCTTTTCTTCTTCTTTCCGCTTGGCATTTTTTTAAGTTTTAGTTAGTATGTTCTTTTATTGTCTCAATAAACGTTTTTGCCGGTTTGAAAGCAGGAACCAAGTGTTCCGGAATGATTATCGTCGTGTTCTTCGTGATGTTGCGCGCCGTCTTTTTTGCGCGCTTCTTCAAGATGAAGCTGCCGAAGCCGCGGAGATAAACATTTTCTTCCTTGGACAGGTTTTCTTTCACAAGGTCCATAAACGCTTCGACCGTGACCAGCACCGTCGATTTGTCAATTCCCGTTTTCTGAGAAATCTGTGATACGATTTCCGCTTTTGTCATAAACTGTTACAGTAAAGTTGATTACTCTTTTACACCGATTAAAGCGGTGCAAAGATACAACTTTTCGCTCATTTACAGCATGAAACAACACGAAAACTTGTCCACATCTTGCATTCACCCTTACGAAACGGGGATTTTCCGGATGCGTTCGACATGGCGGCCGCCTTCGAAATCCGTCCGGAAAAATTCATCCATTATGGCACGTGCTGTGGATTCGTCGATGTAACGGCCCGGCATGACGAGCACATTGGCGTCGTTGTGCAGGCGCGACATCTTGGCCAACTCGGGCGCCCAGCAGAGAGCGGCGCGGATTTGCTGGTGTTTGTTGAGCGCCATGCTGATGCCTTCACCGGAGCCACAGATTCCGATGCCGTAGCCACATTCGCCGTTTTCTATGCCTCGGGCCAATGCGTGGGCGAAGTCCGGATAGTCGCACCGCTCCGGTGAGAGGCATCCGTAATCGTGATAGGCATACCCTAACTGCTCCAAGTATTCCTTGACCGCACATTTAAGTGCATATCCGGCGTGGTCGGAGGCCAGACCGATTGTTTTATCCTTGCTGATAGCCATTATGCTTCTTTCAGATAACTGAGAACTTCCTTATATATGTTTTCGGGCGTGAAACCCAGCTTTTCGTCGAGGACGGGGAAGGGGGCCGAATAGCCGAAACTTTCGAGCGAGTGAATGCGGCCATCGCCGATCAATCCACTGAGCGTCACGGCGAGACCAGCCGTCAGGCCAAACTTCTTCACACCCGCCGGAAGGATTTGCTCCTGATACTCGCGGCTTTGACGACGGAACAGTCCTTCTGACGGACAGCTGACCACGCGGATGGCATAACCGTCTTGCCGCAGTTTGGCTGCTGCGTCGACCAGAGTCGAGACTTCGGAACCGGAACCGACAAGGATAACGTCGGGCTCTGGTGCATCGATCACGCTATACGCACCCTTTGACACTTGTTTATAGTCAGTGCCAGCCGGCAGGTCTTTCACTGCTTGACGACTGAAAATGAGAGCCGTAGGCGTCTTCATGTTCTCCATGGCCATACGCCAGCACTCCGTCACGGCGTGCACGTCGGCCGGGCGCAGGACACGCACGGAGTCGAGCCCGCTGTGGTTTTGAAGCTTCTCCATCAGACGTATCTGGGCCTCATGTTCGACAGGCTCATGCGTGGGACCATCTTCGCCCACGCGGAAAGCGTCGTGCGTCCAGATGAACTTGACGGGCAGTTCCATCAGTGCGGCCATACGGATGGCGGGTTTCATATAATCGGAGAACACAAAGAACGTACCCATCGCGGTGATGACTCCGCCATGCAGCGTCATACCGATACAGAGGCAGGCCATCGTCAGCTCCGACACGCCGGCTTGGAGGAAACGGCCGGTGAAATCGCCTTTCTGGATGACATGGGTGTGAGTCAGGAAGCCGTCGGTCTTGTCGGAATTGCACAAATCGGCCGACGAGCAGATCATGTTCTCCACATATTCCGACAGCATCGACAGACAGGCGGAAGACCCGTTGCGCGTGGGGCTGTTGGCCTTCTGCTTGATTTCGTCCCACGGCATCTCGGGCAGTTCGCCCTTCCACCAATGTTCCAGTTTTTCGGCCTTTTCGGGATTTGCGGCGGCCCACTGCTGTTCCTGTGCGCGACGGACGGCGACTTCACGGCGCAGGGCGTCGAGACGTTCATCATACATGGACTTGACATCGTCATAAATGACAAACGGATTCTCTGGATCTCCGCCGAGGTTCTTAATCGTATTGACGTAGGCATCGCCTCCCAACGGCGCTCCATGCGTGCCGCAGTCGCGCTCATAGCTCGTGTTGTCCGCACGCCGGCAGCCTTTGCCCATCACGCAGTGGCCGATGATCAGCGTCGGGCGCTGTTTCTCAGCCTTGGCCGCCGTCAGCGCGGCGCGGATGGCCTCACAGTCGTTGCCGTCTATTTCAATGACGTTCCAATTCCAAGATTTGTATTTAAGCGCGGTGTCTTCGCTGTAAACCGTTGCTGTATCCGTGCTCAGCTGTATCTCGTTCGCGTCATAAAACATGACGAGGTTATCAAGTCCGAGATGCCCGGCCATGCGCCCGGCCCCTTGCGAGATTTCCTCTTGAACGCCACCATCGCTGATGTAAGCATAGATGGTTTCATCGGCAAACGAGGGATTCCCGGTCGTGGCGGCCATGAACTTGGCGGCAATGGCTGCACCCACGGCATAGGCATGCCCCTGACCGAGAGGGCCTGACGTATTCTCGATACCCCGGGCCACGTTGAGTTCGGGATGGCCGGGGGTAGGAGAGCCCCACTGGCGGAATTGTTTCAAATCGTCGATCGAAAATTTGCCAATCAGAGCAAGCTGCGCATACAGCATCGGCGACATGTGCCCGGGGTCGAGGAAGAAACGGTCACGGCACTTCCACTGGGGATCGTCGGGGTCGAAAGTAAGAAATTCTGAGTAAAGGACGTTAATGAAGTCTGCTCCGCCCATCGCACCGCCGGGATGGCCCGACTTGGCGCGCTCTACCATAGAAGCAGCCAATATGCGAATGTTATCGGCCGCACGGTTCATCAGTTGTATTGATTTCCCCATCAGAATTTTTGTTGTTGTCAAACGAATGACAGAGGTGTTATTATTTATTGTAGGTTTTATTACGTTTCGCTTTCCAGGCTTGTGACCGATGCCATAACTCGGCCATTCGCCAACATGGCACACATGCACGCCTTGTGTGCATAGAATGCACGCTTGCTTAGCCTAAAACAGGTTATTGACCGCAAATATACTAAAATCTATCGCACTAAGGAGGATGATTGGACATGATTTTTTAGTCCGTTAACAATTGTGCTGCTTTAACAGGCGCAGCGACAGGATTTTCTGAGACTGCTCCCGTCGTGACTGTCACTGTTGTGGAAAAGACAGAAAGCCATGTCAATACGAACTTGCGAACAAAGAGTTGAAACGACCACAACCGGACAAGCCAGTCAGGCAGCTCCGCGTGTTTTCCTCACCGCGGGTGAACCTTACGTATGGAGCTTGAAACCCTCCAAATCCCGCGAACACGAAAAATTATAATCGGTATTATGTTTAATAGAAAGTCTTAGACAGAAGAAAAGCGGCTGGGAAAGCACGAATAAATAATTTTGTACAAATTAAGAGGAAACTATAAAGAATGGATAACGTACACGACGAACAAAAACTGCTGATTGATTTCACCACATGCACGGACCGGCGCGGTTCGCTCACGTTTGTCGAGAACGCACAACTCCCATTCGAGATCAAACGGGTTTTCTGGATTCATCACACGCCTGGCGGCGCGGCGCGCGGCGCACATGCCCACCGGACGTGTGCCGAAGTCATCGTTCCCGTCACCGGCTCCTTCGACATCGGTCTGGTGTTGCGCGACGGACGCTCGTTCTCCTTCCGGCTTGACAGTCCCGACACAGGATTGTTTATCCCTGCGATGAGTTGGTGCGAACTCCGCAATTTCGCTCCCGGAACGGTATGTCTGTGCTTTGCGTCAGAACCTTATACTCCCGCAGGATATATCAACAATTTCCTATCGTTCAAGCACGAATGCGCGTTATAAGCTACACACCGGACTGGGCCGCCGACTGGAACCGACTGGCTGACGGGGCGAGAAACGGGACATTCCTGTTCCGGCGGTCGTATATGGACTACCACAACGACCGTTTCGCGGACTGCTCACTGGTCTTCACCGACAGCCGTGGCCACACGGCCGCACTGTTCCCCGCCAACTACGACGCGGACACGCAGACCGTATGGTCGCACCAAGGGCTCACCTACGGCGGCCTCGTCATGCGGCGCGACCTGACCTATGACGCAGTAGACGAAATTTTTGCCCTAATAACCGCGCATTACAAGCAGTCAGGCGCCACACGGCTCGTCTACAAGAAAGTCCCTTATATTTATAATGTGTATCCTTCCGACGAGGACCTATACGCCCTCACGCGACGGAACGCGAGGCTGACAGCCCGTGCCATCTCGTCGGCCGTCGACCTGCGTGCTCCCCTGCCCCTGTCCGCCCGCCGTCTGCGTGGATGCCGGAAAGCCGAACGCGCCGGACTCATCGTGAAAGGACATGACGCCGACGCCCCCGGAGCCTTGGCCGAATACTGGACAATCCTCACACAGACGCTGGCCTGCCGGCATCAAACGAAGCCTGTTCACAGCGTGAACGAAATAACCCGCCTTCAAAGCCTTCACCCCTCAGAGATCAGGCTTTGGACCATACACAGGCCCGACACTGCGATGCTGGGCGGCACACTCCTCTACCTCACCCCTATGGCCGTGCACGCCCAATACATTGCCACCAACGAAGAAGGCCGCCGGTGCGGAGCGCTCGACATGCTCTTTGAAGAGTTGCTACGAAAAGACTTCGGCGGCCGCAGGTTCTTCGATTTCGGGATTTCGACCGAACAGGGCGGCACGGTCCTCAACGACGGCCTGCTCACCCAGAAGCAAGAATTCGGCGGGCGGGCCGTATGCTATGACACTTACACCCTCGACCTTTAACTTCCACGCCCATGGAAATCCCATATATTGACATGCAGAAAGTGACCGCCCGGTTCGAGCCGCAACTCAGTGAGGCCGTCAAACGCACGTTGGCATCCGGCTTTTACATCAACGGGCCCGAGCAGCAACGTTTTGAGCGAGCGTTTGCCTCATATTGCGGCGTGCGCCACTGCGTCGGCGTCGGCAACGGGCTGGATGCCCTCACGCTCATCCTGAAAGCGATGAAGCAGCTCTATGGATGGGACGACACATGCGAGGTCATCGTTCCGGCATTCACGTTCGTGGCGACGGCAGAAGCAGTCGCAGCAGCAGGACTGACGCTCGCATTGGCTGACATCCGCCCCGACGCCCCACTGATTGACCCGCGTTCGGCCGAACAAGCCATCACACCACGCACCCGCGCCATCATCCCCGTCCACCTCTACGGCCAAACCTGCGACATGGAGCCTCTCCGTGAGCTTGCCCGCGACCACGGCCTGCGCATCATTGAAGACGCGGCACAAGCCCACGGGGCCCAACATGGCGGACACCGCGCCGGAGCATTGGGCGACGCGGCCGGATTCAGTTTCTATCCTGGTAAGAATTTGGGTGCACTGGGCGACGGCGGAGCCGTGACGACGAACGACGAAGAACTGGCCAAACGTATCCGTGCCCTCGCGAACTACGGTAGCCAACGAAAGTATGAACATCTCTGGCCGGGCACGAACAGCAGGCTCGACGAGTTGCAAGCCAGCATACTCTCCGTAAAGCTCCCTTGGCTGGACACGGACAATGCCCTGCGGCGCGAAGTGGCTGACTATTATGCCCGCCATATCACACGCAGCCCCGAGGTGTGGACGCTTGACTACGCTCCGGGCGAGAGTTGCGTCCACCACATATTCCCTGTATTCTGCCGCCACCGCGACGACCTGCAACACTATCTGTCGCGACACGGGGTGCAGACGCTCGTCCACTACCCCATCCCCGTCCATAAGCAGAAAGCCTTTGCCCCATACAACGCCCTGCACTATCCTCAGGCTGAAAGTTTCGCCCAATGCGAGCTCAGCCTGCCCATAAGCCCCGTGCAGCCATTAGAACACACCCGAAAAATTGTTGAACTAATAAACCAATACACCTATGAAAACGATTGATATCCTGATATGTACGCTCAACAAAGGAATCGTACGGGTCAGCGACATCCTCATGCCGCCACGTGAGGAAATCCACTACATCGTCTCTTTCCAATACACCGACGACCGCTACCTCGACCTTGTTCCACCGGTCTTGAAAGAACGCGCTGACGTTTCGTTCTACACGCTCAACGGACAAGGCCTCTCATGCAACCGCAACAATGCGCTGGAAAAGGCCACAAGCGACCTCGTCATGTTCGCCGACGACGATACCCGCCTGCTCCCCGATGCTTACGAGCAGATTGTCCACACATTCGACGCCAACGACATCGACGTGGCATTCTTCCAAGCCACCACCTACACGGGGAAGCCACTGAAAGAATATCCCGACGCGCCGTTCACGTACGACCGCCGCACCACGCTGACCTACTCCATCTCAGCCATCGAGATGGTTTGTCGCCGAAAAGCTATCCAAGGTGTCATCCGCTTCGACGAACGTTTCGGTCTCGGCACCCAGTTCCTCACGTGCGGAGAAGAAGAAATCTGGCTCGAAGACGCTCTCCGGGCCGGACTGCGGATGAAATACTTCCCCGCGCGCACCGTCGAGACCTCCACCATGTTGAAAAAGAAAATGGTCTACGTCGACGCTGGCGTCCAGCGCAGCCGGGGCGCCATGACCTACTACCGCATGGGCAACCGTGCATGGCTCGCCTGCGCAAAGTTTGCCATACAATCCTCAATCAACGGCCTGTGCCACTTCTGGCCCATGATGCATCACCTCGCCGAGGGCATCCGATACATGAAACGCACAAAATAAGTCCGTCCATCGAAGCTTTTCGAATCCGTGTCATTTAGGAAGGAAGTGCCCGTCAGCCCGGCCGGACAGCCAGTCACGCCGGGTCGACAAAATGCCAGAACATCAAAACGATGGAAGCCATCCTGAAAAAGATCAATTCGCTTTATCCGCTGTCCGAAACGACCGCCAAGACCCTGAAAGAGTGCGTGACACATTGCATGATACCCAAACGCACCCTCTTGGTACAGGCACACCGCCACGCACGTGCGGCCTACTTCATCGAGAAAGGCCTGACACGATCTTTCTGGGTGGTCGACGGAGAAGAGGTCACCACATCGTTCTCCTCAGAAGGCGACATCTTGTTCAGCATGGACGAGCTCTATTATGGCCAGCCAAGCCAGGAATACGTCGAAACGCTCGAAGACACCGAGGCTTACCGAATCAGCCTCACCGACCTGCTCGACCTGTTCCATCACAACATTGAGTTGGCCAACTGGGGCCGCATCATCCATCAAAACGAATACCGGCGGCTACACCGCTCGCACAAGGAACGCCTCACGCTGTCTGCACGTGAACGATACATGAGTTTCGTTGAACAATTCCCAGACATTTGCCGGCGCGTGAACCTCGGATACATAGCCTCCTACCTCGGCATCACGCCGTCAACCCTCAGCCGCTTGCGCGCACAGCGCAACGGGCGAAGCTGCCTGCACAACGCCGGAAGGCATGGTGGCAACTGAGCGACGGACGGACGGGAACGGACGACGGCCATTCTGACTGCATGAAAGGATTTTTGCCTTAGGTCAATTTTTGAATGCTGCGATATGCGTACTTTTGCAGGCAAAAAGTAAACGCAATTACGCACATCCAAACACCAAACCCTATGCAAAACATCTCTTCGGCCGCATTTGCCGACAGCAAGCCCCACTATGAGCTCCTCGACGGCCTGCGCGGCGTGGCGGCACTCGTTGTCATCTGGTACCACATCTTCGAAGCATTCGCCACCAGCCCTGTCGACCAGCAGGTCAACCACGGCTATCTTGCCGTTGACTTCTTTTTCATCCTATCGGGCTTCGTCATCGGTTATGCTTACGACGACCGTTGGAAAACAAGCCTGACGACGAAAAGCTTTTTCAAGCGACGCCTGATCCGCCTGCACCCCATGGTTGTCATGGGTGTCGTGCTCGGCGTCGTGGCTTACTGCATCCAAGGCTGTGTCAGGTGGGACAGCACGCATGTGGCTACATCAATGATCATGCTGGCCATGCTGCTCAACCTGTTCCTGCTTCCCGTCTTGCCCGGGACGGGAGCCGATGTGCGCGGCAATAACGAGATGTTCCCCCTGAACGGCCCCAACTGGTCGCTATTCTTCGAATATATCGGCAACATCCTCTATGCCTTCTTCTTCCGCCGCATGAGCACAAAGGCGCTCACCGCCTGCGTCGTGCTCTTCGGCGCCGGCCTTGCGGTCTTTGCCGTCGGCAATTTCTCCGGCTACGGCCATTTGGGCGTGGGCTGGTCCTTGATTGACAACAACCTGGTCGGCGGCCTGCTGCGCCTGCTCTTCGCATTCTGCATCGGCCTGCTGATGTCACGCATATTCAAGCCAGTCCACGTGCGCGGCGCTTTCTGGATATGCAGTGGGGCGGTCATCGTCTTGCTCGCCCTGCCTCACTGGGGCGCTGATGCCTATTGGCTCAACGGACTTTACGACGCGGTCTGCGTCATCATCCTCTTCCCTTGCCTGGTCTACCTCGGCGCTTCGGGCAAGGCGACCGACCAGACGACGGCGGGCTTCTGCAAATTTTTGGGCGATATTTCTTATCCCATTTATGTCGTTCACTATCCTTTCGCCTACCTTTTCTACGCTTGGACATGGAGCGGCAGCGAAAAGCGGACTTTTGCCGAAGTCTGGCCCATAGCCCTGCTGCTGTTCTTCGGCAGCATCGCGCTGACCTATGCCATCCTGAAATTATACGACGAGCCGGTACGCCGCTGGCTGACGCGCCGGTTCATGAACCGGAAATAAGCCATGGGCACAATGCCCTAACGAAGAACGGCACTGCCAGCGTGAATAATCATAAAATTCAGGCTGGCAGTTGCTCATCCCACCGGGAATTGCTAACTTTGCGGCAAATTACCGGTAATGAAAAAAGCGACACTATATTTCCTTGCCTGCGCGCTTGTCCTCTCATTCTCCGCTTGCAGTAACTACAACGAAGTAATGAGGACCAACGACTACGACTATAAATATGAAGTAGCCAAACAATATCTGGCAGAAGGCCAGTCGAACCGCGCCGCGACGTTGTTCCAGGAAGTGATCGCCATGCTGAAAGGAACGGACAAGGGCGAAGAATCGCTTTTCCTGCTGGGCATGAGCCATTACCAGGCACAGAACTACGACGCCGCGGCTTCGGTGTTCCGCAAGTTCTACGAGACCTATCCCAAAGGCTACCTCGTGGAAGAAGCCCGCTTCTATGCAGGGAAAGCGCTCTACGAATGCACGCCCGAACCCAAGCTCGACCAATCGGCCACCTATGAAGCCATTTCCGAATTCCAAGGCTTTTTAGACGCCTACCCGGAAAGCAAGCTCCGCGAGAGTGCACAACAAATGATCTTTGCCCTGCAAGACAAGCTGGTGGAAAAGGAATATATGTCTGCCAAGCTCTACTATGACCTTGGCAGTTATTTCGGCAACTGCACCAACGGCGGAAGCAACTACCAAGCCTGCATCGTCACGGCAGAAAACGCCCTGAAAGATTACCCGTTCTCAAACCGCCGCGAAGATTTCGCCATCCTCGTGCTCCGGGCCAAATTCGAATTAGCCCGCCAAAGCGTGGAAGAAAAGAAAGAAGAGCGCTACCACAACGCCATCGACGAGTATTACGGCTTCACGAACGAATACCCCGAATCGAAGTACATGGGCGAAGCCCAAAAGCTCTTTGAACAAGCCTCCCCCTACGTCAACGACGAAGAAGAATAACTTACAAACGCCATATGGACTACAAGAAAAGCAAAGCCCCCACCAACACGGTGACCCACAACCTGATGGATTTCTGCGAAGAGACCGGCAACATCTACGAAAGCGTTGTCATCATGTCGAAGCGGGCCAACCAGATTGCCTCTCAGATGAAAGAAGACCTGTCGAAAAAGCTGAAAGAATTCGCTTCCACGAGTGACAACCTCGAAGAAACGTTCGAAAACCGCGAACAAATCGAGATTTCGCGCTACTACGAGAAGCTTCCGAAGCCGACACTCATAGCTGCTGATGAATTCTTGAGGGGACGCGTTTACTACCGCAACCCAGCCAAGGAAAAAGAGAAAATCGGTCAGGCGTCGTTATGATACAGAGAATCCAAAGCGTCTACCTGCTGTTGGCCGGCGTCCTGTCGGCCATCGCATTTTTTACGCCGCTGGCCTATCTCACAGGAACAGCCGGAACGTGGGAAATGTACACCACAGCTTTCACCCAAGCCACGGCCACGGCAACGGCGGGCGACGTGCCGTCGCTCCCATGGGGGATTTTGTTGCTGTCGCTGATTTGCGTGATCATCCCCGTCTTTTGCATATTCAAATATAACAACCGGAAATTGCAGATGACGCTCTGCACGCTCTCCATCGTAGCCTACATCCTCTACTATGCCGCCTACATCGCATATGGCTTCACCCTGTCGCGTGAATTGACGGCCTCTTTCACCCCAACGCTGTACATCGTGCTTCCGTTCTTTGCGTTATTGTCCGTCATCTTGGCCCGCAAAGCCATCAAAAGCGACGAAGAGAAAGTGCGTGCAGCAGACCGCATCCGATGAATAAACAGGAAACACAACCACATCCTACTCCATGTCGCTGAACAAAGTTTTTCTTATCGGCAACGTAGGGCGCGATCCGGACGTCCGCTACATCGACAACGGTGTCGCCGTGGCCCAAATCAGGTTGGCCACGACCGAAAAAGGATATACCCTCCCCAACGGAGTTCAAGTGCCCGACCGGACAGAATGGCACACCGTCGTCTTATGGCGCGGATTGGCCCAGACCGTAGAACGCTACGTCAAGAAAGGCGACAAGGTGTTCATTGAGGGACAAATACGCACACGGAACTACACGGACAAGAGCGGGAAACAACGCGAGACCCTCGAAATCTGGGCCGAACGGCTCGAACTCATGT
>DVNY01000121.1 GCA_018714085.1 Candidatus Caccomonas pullistercoris | reverse complement strand
CGAATACCTGTTCGCCGGGTTGGCAGGCAGCAAGGGCGTCGCGTAGCGATGCGAACGTCTCGGCACCGGGGAAGGATGCTCCGGTTCGACGGCTCAGTACGATGTTGCGGCGGTTGGGAAGGGCTCCCTTGGGCAGCGATTCGAACGTCCGGCGTCCCATGACGACGGTGTGGCCTGTGGTGAGTGCCTTGAAACGGCGCAGGTCGGCAGGCAGGTGATAGAGCAGGCCGTTTTTGTATCCAATGGCGCGGTCTCGGGCGAGGGCCGCAATGAGGGTGATGCTCATGGCTGTGCTGTGGTTTTGCAGGTCAGACGGAAACGGTTGCGGCGATGTGCGGCCAAGGATCGTAGCCTTCAAGTTCGAAATCCTCGAAGCGGAAGTCGAACAGGCTCTTGACTTCCGGATTTAGGCGCATGTGCGGCAGGGTGCGCGGGGTGCGCGTCAGTTGCAGGCGGGCTTGTTCCAGATGGTTCAGATAGAGGTGAGTGTCGCCAGTGGTGTAGATGAAGTCGCCGGCTGTCAGGCCGGTGACCTGTGCTGTCATGAGCAGCAGGAGTGCATAGCTGGCTATGTTGAACGGCATGCCGAGAAACGTGTCGGCCGAACGCTGGTAGAGTTGGAGCGAGAGCCGTCCTTCGGCCACGTAGAACTGGAACAGGATGTGACACGGGGGGAGGTTCATCCGCCCGAGGTCAGCCACATTCCAAGCGCTCACCAAGAGGCGGCGCGAGTCGGGCGCCTCCTTGATCTGGCGCACCACTTCGCTGATCTGGTCGATGTGGCCGCCGTTGTAGTCAGGCCACGAGCGCCACTGATAGCCGTAGATGTGTCCGAGTTCGCCGTCAGGGTCGGCCCACTCGTTCCAGATGCGCACACCGTGTTCCTGCAAGTAGTGCACGTTGGTGTCGCCGCTTAGGAACCAAAGCAGTTCGTAGATGATGGAGCGCAGGTGGAGTTTCTTCGTGGTGAGCAGGGGAAAGCCGTTGGCCAGGTCGAAGCGCATCTGGTGGCCGAAAATGCTCTTCGTGCCTGTCCCCGTGCGGTCGCCTTTGGTCACTCCTTCGTCGAGGATGAGCCGGAGCAGGTCTTGGTACTGTCGCATGATGTCGGATCGTTCTTTTCTTGAAGTGAGGTGTAGTAGTTTATGTCGCGTCGGGCCGTCCAGAAGTTTCCGACGCCGATACAGGCCACGAGCAGGCCCGTCCCGGTCACGAGCGGCCAACCCATCACAAGGCCCATCAGGGCGAGGCCCACGCCGAGGGCACCTGTGCGGATGGCGCTGTTCTGCTGCGCGTGGCCCCACGTGCGGACGCTGCCCGCCGGTAGGTGACGCGGTGTGCGCGGTCGGCGCAAGGCGCGTACGATGAGGACGATACCGGCCACGACTACCAGCAGGGGTAGCACGAGGAAGCCCAGGAGACCTGTGCCCACGAGGCTGAACAAATGGTCGGCAGCCGGAATGTCGAAATCGAATCCTACTTGGTGGATTTGGGTCGCGGGAGGTGTGGTATAGCCCAGCGAGTCGGCGGCAGCTGGCGCTGTGTCGGTCATGAGGGTGACGGCGCTCGGCGTGAGGCCGACCGAATCGAGCTGTGCCAGTGCCGGAAGGGCGCAGAACAATAGCGCAATGAGCATTATGGGCAGTCGTTTCATGATGACGGGTGAGGCTTTGCGCACCGCCGTCGGCGGCCGCAGTTTACGTCCGTGAGCGGCAAAGGTACGTTTTTTGACTGTAAAAAACGGTGGGCAGGCTTTGAAAAACTTCATGCATAGCGATAAAGTCCGTAGCACATGAGAGATATACTTTTCCCGTCGCGGTAGGAAGTCTTGTCAGCCGTCCCGTTGTTTCTGTCACTGCTCCAGAATTTCCTGGCAGCCGACTTGAAATCACAAGTCGGCTGCCAGGCATTTATTCAAGCAATTTCCGGGTAAAGGAGTGGGCTGCGTGGAAGATATTGCGTACTTTTACAGCCTGCAATCACTAACCAACGAAATGATCATGAAAGACAAGAAGTTTTATCCCTGGCTCGTTGTCGCCCTGCTCTGGGTGGTGGCTCTCCTTAATTATATGGACCGCCAGATGCTTTCGACCATGCAAGAAGCCATGAAAGCCGACATCGCTGAGCTGGCAAAGGGCGAGGCGTTCGGCCTGCTGATGGGCATTTTCCTGTGGGTGTACGGCGTGATGAGCCCTGTGGCGGGTGTGGTGGCCGACAAGGTGAGCCGCAAGTGGCTCGTCGTGGGCAGCCTGTTCGTCTGGTCGGGCGTCACGTTTCTCATGGGCTATGCCGACACGTTCAGCCAACTCTTTTGGCTGCGTGCCGTGATGGGCATCAGCGAGGCGCTCTACATTCCTTCCGCCCTGTCGCTCATTGCCGACTGGCACCGTGGCCCGACGCGCTCGCTGGCTGTCGGCATCCACATGACCGGCCTCTACATGGGGCAGGCCATCGGTGGTTTCGGCGCCACCGTCGCCGCGATGTTCACGTGGCACACGGCGTTTCACTGGTTCGGCATCGTGGGCGTGGCCTACTCCCTCGTGCTCATCTTCCTGCTCTATGAAAATCCGCAACACCAGGCCGAGACTGCCACGCCGGCCAAGGGCGGGCGC
This sequence comes from Candidatus Caccomonas pullistercoris, assembly GCA_018714085.1. Classification (GTDB taxonomy): domain Bacteria; phylum Bacteroidota; class Bacteroidia; order Bacteroidales; family Bacteroidaceae; genus Alloprevotella; species Alloprevotella pullistercoris. The sequence continues at coordinate 5,825 of DVNY01000121.1, read as the reverse complement.
GTGTCGGTGTGGGGCGCCCTCTCGTTCGTGCTGACCAACTGGGCGTTCTGGGTCATCCTCTTTTATTTCGCCGTGCCGAGCCTGCCGGGCTGGGCCACGAAAAACTGGCTTCCGACGCTCTTTGCCTCGTCCTTGGACATCCCCATGGCCGAAGCCGGCCCCATCTCGACGATCACCATCGCCGCGTCGTCGTTCGTGGGCGTCATCTTCGGCGGCATCCTCTCCGACCGCTGGGTGCGCCGCAACCTTCGCGGCCGCATCTACACCGGCGCCATCGGCCTGGCGCTGACCGTTCCGTCGCTCCTGCTGCTGGGTTACAGCCACAGTTTTGTGGGCGTGGTGGGAGCCGGCCTGCTTTTCGGCGTGGGCTATGGCATGTTTGACGCCAACAACATGCCGATTCTCTGCCAGTTCGTCCCGTCGCGCTATCGCGGCACAGCCTACGGGCTGATGAACATGATCGGCGTCTTCGCAGGGGCTGCCGTGACGACGGTGCTGGGCTCGTGGGCCGACGACGGAACGCTCGGTTTCGGTTTCGTCCTGTTGGGGGGCGTAGTCGTGCTGGCGCTTGCCGCGCAGCTTTACTTCCTCCGCCCGAAGACCGACAACATGGAATGAACATAACGATTTCACAAATTCAGACCTATGATACTCACCACTCTGGCTGACAGCGGACGCATCGAACCGCTGCACCCGCTTTTCAAGCGCTTCTTTGATTACGTGAAGGAGCACGACTTGCTCCACGCGCCCCTCGGGCGCATCGAGGTGGACGGCGACCGCCTGTTCATCAACAACGTCGAGGCCGACTTGACTGACGCCGCGACGCAGCCGCTCGAAGCCCATCGCGAATACATCGACGTCCATGTGGTCCTCGACGGCGAGGAGCATTTCGGGTGGCGCCCGCTGGCCGATTGTGCCGCCGTCCGCCAACCCTATGACCCGGCCGCCGACTGTGTTCTCTATGCAGACCGCCCCTCGTCGTGGCTGACACTGCGCCCGGGGCAGGCAGCCATCGTCTTCCCCGAAGACCCCCATGCCCCCGTAGTGGGAGAAGGCCGTGTGCGCAAACTCATCGGGAAAATCAAACTGGCTGCCGACTGACGCCGGCAACTTGCAAGCACATCAATCACACATATAATAATTATGGAAAAGATAATTGGGCTCATTGATGCCCCTTTCACCCCGTTCGACGCCCACGGGGAAGTGAACCTCGAACCGATCGAGGCGTATGCCCGCCTGCTCGAACGCAACGGGCTTAAAGGCGTTTTCATCAACGGTTCGTCGGGCGAAGGCTACCTGCTGACCGACGACGAGCGCAGGGCACTGGCCGAACGCTGGGTAAGTGTGGTCCGGCCGGGCTTTAAGGTCATCGTCCACGTTGGCAGCACCTGTGTCAAGGCCAGCCGTCAGCTGGCCGAGCATGCCGCCGCCATCGGCGCGTGGGGCATCGGCGCGATGGCGCCGCCCTTTCCCAAGGTGAACCGGGTGGCCGAGCTGGTGGACTACTGTGCTGAGATTGCCGCCGGAGCCCCCGGCCTGCCGTTCTACTTCTACCACATTCCCGCCTTCAACGGCGCCTACCTCTCCATGGTCGACTTTCTGAAAGCCGTGGACGGCCGCATCCCAAACTTCGCCGGCATCAAGTACACCTACGAGAGCCTCTACGAATACAACCAGTGCCGCCTGTACGGTGGGGGCAAGTTCGACATGCTCCACGGACAGGACGAGACGATCCTGCCCAGCCTCGCGATGGGCGGCGCGCAGGGCGGCATCGGCGGCACGACGAACTACAACGGCCGTTGTCTGACCGGCATCCTCGATGCATGGGCGGCCGGCGATCTTGAAAAGGCTCGCGAATTGCAGAACTTTGCCCAGGACGTCATCAACGTTATTTGCCACTATCGCGGCAATATAGTAGCCGGAAAGCGGATAATGAAGCTCATCGGCCTCGACCTGGGCAAAAACCGCACTCCTTTCCAAAACATGACCGATGAGGAAGAAGCCCGCATGAAAGCCGAACTCGACGCCATCGGCTTCTTCGACCGTTGTAATAAATGACCCCGACGATGGACGTAAAACAGTATCTCACCGCATGGGCCGCCCGATACAAGGACGACCTGACGACGAACATTCTTCCGTTCTGGCTCACCCACGGACTGGACAGGGAGCATGGCGGCGTCTACACCTGTCTGGACCGCGACGGCGCGCTGATGGACCCGACGAAGTCCGTCTGGTTCCAAGGGCGCTTTGCTTTTGTCTGCGCGTTTGCTTATAACAATGTGGAGCGCCGCCCTGAGTGGCTCGACGCCGCCCGTCGGACGCTCGACTTCATCGACGCCCATTGTTTCGACACCGACGGGCGCATGTTCTTCGAGGTCGCCGCCGACGGCACGCCGTTGCGTAAGCGCCGCTACGTCTTCTCCGAGACGTTCGCCATCATCGCTATGGCTGAGTATGCCAAGGCCACGGGCGACGAAAGCTATGCCCGCCGGGCGCTCGACCTCTTCAAGCGCGTCGAGGGCTTCCTTGCCACGCCCGGGGTGCTCGAACCGAAATACCTGCCCGCCATGCAGGCGCAAGGACATTCCGTCACGATGATACTCATCAATACGGCAGCCCGGGTGCGCGAAGTCATTGCCGACCCGGTCTTGGATGCCCGCATCGCCAAGTCTGTCGACCTCATCCGTACATGCTTTATGCACCCGGAGTTCGAAGCGTTGCTCGAAACGGTCGGGCCGCACGGAGAGTTCATCGACACTTCGGCCGGCCGCACCATAAACCCCGGTCATTGCATCGAAACAGCGTGGTTTCTTATGGAGGAAGCCAAACACCGCGGTGGCGACCGCGACCTGCTCAACACGGCGCTGACTATCTTCAACTGGTCGTGGAAGTGGGGCTGGGACGACGTTTATGGCGGCCTTATCAACTTCCGTGACTGCCGGAACTTCCCCCCGCAAGACTACTCCCAAGACATGAAGTTCTGGTGGCCGCAGACGGAAGCCATCATCGCCACCCTCTACGCCTATCAGGCCACGGGCGACACGCACTACCTCGACCTGCACCGCCAGGTGAGCGACTGGACATACGGTCACTTCCCCGACCACGAGAAAGGGGAATGGTATGGCTACTTGCACCGCGACGGAACCGTGGCGCAGCCCGCCAAGGGCAACCTGTTCAAGGGGCCGTTCCACGTACCGCGCATGATGATCTGCGGCTACCGGCTCTGCGTCGAACTGCTTGCCGCCCAGCCATGAAGCTCCGCCTCTTGCTGACCATGGCAGCTGTGGCCGTCATGACCGTGGCTGTGGCGGCCGACCGCGTCCGGGTGGCCTGCGTGGGCAACAGTGTCACCTATGGTGCCACGTTGGCCGATCGTGCCCACACGTCCTATCCGGCACAATTGCAGCGCCTGCTGGGCGCCGCCTATGAGGTGCGCAATTTCGGGCATAACGGCGCCACGCTGCTTCGTCGCGGCCACCGCCCTTACATGAGCTTGCCTGAGTTTCGCCAGGCGCTCGACTACAAGGCCGACTGCGTTGTCATTCATCTCGGGTTGAACGACACCGATCCTCGCAACTGGCCCAACCTGCGCGATGACTTCGTGGCCGACTACGAAGCGCTCATTGATTCGTTCCGCCAGGCTAACCCGCGCTGCGAGGTCTGGATCTGCCGGCTCACGCCTATCTTCGACCGTCACCCGCGCTTCCGTTCCGGTACGCGCGACTGGCACCGGAAGATACAGTCGGCCATAGAGGCCGTAGCCAAGGGGCGCGAAGTGCAGCTCGTAGACCTGTTTGAGCCGCTCCACAGGCGTCCGGATCTTTTCCCCGATGCCCTTCATCCCAACGAAGAGGGTGCTGGAATTATCGCCCGGACGGTCTATTCGGCGCTGACGGGCGATTTCGGTGGTCTGAACCTGCCCATGTTGTACACGGACAGTATGGTCTTGCAGCGCGACCGCCTGCTGCCCGTGAGCGGGACTGCCGACGCCGGAGAGGAAGTGACGGTGCGCATCGGCGGCCAAGTGCGCCGTGCGACTGCCGGGCGCGACGGCCGGTGGACTGTGGTGCTCGACCCGCTCAGTGCCGGTCCGGCTTATACGCTCGAAGTGCAAACGAAGCGGAAAACCCTGACGTTCCGTGACGTCGTGGCCGGCGAGGTGTGGCTCTGCTCGGGGCAGTCGAACATGGAGTTCCCCCTGCGGAGCGCCCTCACCGCCCGTGAGGACATGGCCACCGCCGGGCGATCCGACCTGCGCTTTTTCCAGATGGAACCGCGCTGGCACACCGACCTGGACACCTGGCCGCCCGAAGCCCTCGCCGCCATGAACCGTCTCGACCACTTCCGGCCGGCCGCGTGGCGGACGAGCGATCCCCAGACGGCCGGACGCTTCTCGGCCGTGGCCTATCACTTCGGGCGGATGCTGGCCGACAGCCTCGGCGTGCCTGTGGGGCTCATCCTGAACGCCGTGGGCGGTTCGCCTGCCGAAGCATGGGTGGAGCGGTCGGTAGTTGAAAGCGATTTTCCCGACCTGCTTACGGATTGGTATCACAACGACTTTGTGCAACCGTGGGTGCGGGGCCGGGCTCAGGTCAACGTGGGGAAAGACGCTCCGCCCTTGCAGCGCCATCCCTATCAGACTTGCTACCTCTTCGAAGCCGGGATACTTCCCTTGGCACACTATCCGTTGCGCGGCGTGACGTGGTACCAAGGCGAGTCGAACGCCCACAACATGGAGGCACACGAACGGATTTTCCCTTTGCTCGTGCAGAGTTGGCGGACGTTCTGGGAGAACGACACCCTGCCGTTCTACACCGTGCAGTTGTCCAGCCTCAATCGCCCCTCGTGGCCATGGTTCCGCGACAGCCAGCGCCGGTTGGCCGCGTCGCTGCCCGGCGTGCGGATGGTGGTAACGACTGACGTGGGCGACTCGCTCGACGTGCATCCGAGGCGTAAGCGCGAAGTGGGCGAACGGCTGGCACGGCAGGCCCTCGTCGAGACTTACGGGCGAGATGCACGGCTGCTCGTTCCCTCCGGTCCAATGTATCGTCTGGCTGCTTTTGAGGGACAGACGGTCCGCGTGGCGTTCGATTTCGGAACGGGATTGCGTACGTCGGACGGGCAGCCTCCCCGCACGTTCGAGCTGGCCGGGGCCGACCGTCGCTTCTTCCCGGCCGAGGCCAGCATCGTGGCCGACGGCACGGTCGAACTCCGTGCGCCCCAAGTGCCTGCCCCGCGTTATGTCCGTTATGCTTGGCAGCCTTTCACCCGTGCCAATTTGGTCAACTCCGCCGGTCTGCCCGCCTCAACCTTTACCACCGAAGAACCATAGCCCATGTGGAAGAATGTGAAGAAATGCGCGGCGCTTTTATGGCTGGGCGCTGCTTTCCTGCCGTTGCCTGCGCAGGAAGTGCAAGGCGGCGCGGACTGGCCGAAATTGCCACCCGTCGGTGCAGTGGCTGACACGGCTTATCGGAAGGGCGTTTCGGCGGCCTATGCCGGGCTGCTCGGCGGGCGTCTCGTCGTGGCCGGGGGATGCAACTTCCCCGGTGTGCCTGCCGCAGAGGGCGGTGCGAAAGCGTACTACGACGACGTGTTCATCCTTCGCACCGATGCGCCGGCCGAGGGGTGGGCGCGTGCCGACGCCCTGCCTGAGGCTTCGGCCTATGGCGTCAGCCTGCCCACCGACAGCGGCTTAGCCTTCATCGGGGGCACGTCGGCGTGCGGCCCGCTGGCTGCGGCGTGGGAACTGCGCTTGTCGGAGCGGAGCGGGGATGTCGTGTATAAGTCTCTGCCGCCCCTTCCGCAGCCGGTGGACAATATGG
>DVNY01000120.1 GCA_018714085.1 Candidatus Caccomonas pullistercoris | reverse complement strand
GCAGCACGCTGTGACCTGTCGCCTGTTCCAACTTTCAACGCTATGTCAAAAGAAAAAATCATCCTGACAGGCGACCGTCCGACGGGTCGCCTCCACATCGGCCATTATGTCGGTTCTTTGCGTCGCCGTGTCGAGTTGCAGAATGCGGGTGACTTTAAGCGCATGTTTGTGTTCATTGCTGACGCGCAGGCGCTCACCGATAACATGGACAACCCAGAGAAGGTGCGCCAGAATGTCATCGAGGTGGCGCTCGATTACTTGGCCTGTGGACTCGATCCTGAGCGTGTCACGCTATTCATTCAGTCCCAAATTCCCGAACTGTGCGAACTTTCGTTCTATTTTATGGACCTCGTGACAGTTTCGCGGCTGCAAAGAAATCCAACCGTTAAGACTGAAATTCAGATGCGAGGCTTCGAGTCGAGCATTCCAGTCGGATTCTTCACCTATCCGGTGAGCCAGGCGGCCGACATCACCGCTTTCCGTGCAACGACTGTGCCGGCAGGCGAAGACCAGAAACCCATGCTTGAACAAGCCACGGAAATCGTGCGGCGTTTCAATTACATTTATGGAGACACGCTCGTTGAGCCGTCCATCCTTCTGCCGGACAATGCGGCCTGCCTCCGTTTGCCGGGAACCGATGGTAAGGCCAAGATGAGCAAGTCGCTTGGCAATTGCATCTATCTTTCGGATCCGGCTGATGAGGTCCAAAAGAAAGTGATGAGCATGTACACTGATCCCGGTCATATCCATGTTCAAGATCCCGGAAAGATAGAGGGAAATACCGTGTTTACCTATTTGGATGCTTTTTGCCGTCCCGAACACTTTGAACGTTATTTGCCTGAATATCAGAACCTTGACGAACTGAAAGCCCACTACCGCCGTGGCGGGCTTGGCGACATGAAGGTCAAGCGTTTCCTCAATTCAATTTTGCAGGAGGAGCTCGGACCTATCCGTGAGCGTCGCCGCGAGTTCCAGAAGGATATTCCTGCCATTTACGATATGCTCCGCCAAGGTTGCGAGAGTGCCCGTGCTGTGGCAGCCGCTACGCTTGACGATGTGCGTCGCGCTATGAAAATCAATTATTTCGACGATCAGGCGCTTATCGCCGAACAGGTTGAGCGTTTCGCTGCGGAGTGAGATTTTGTCCCTTGCGGTGACCACATACAGACGCCCCTCGCTGTTATGAACACAGCTAGGGGCGTTTTCATGTCTGCGTTGCTGTCGGGAACAAACAGCCCCGGACGCCGCTTTCCTGCCTGCGGTCCGGGGCTGTGTCATTTTGAGGGATGTGCCCGGGCGAATGTTTGCCCGTTTCGTTGCTCTTTGTGCCTGATCAGATCAGCGGGATGTGCAGTCGCTCGCATTCGCTGCGCATCTCGTCGGGCCAGATGCTCGCTTGTATCTCGCCGATGTGTGCTTTGCGCAGGTATATCATGCAGAGGCGCGACTGGCCGATGCCGCCTCCGACGCTGAGCGGCAGCGTGCCCTCCATGAGTCGTTGGTGAAAGTAAAGGTTCAGCCTTTCTTCCTTGCCCGATTTGCGAAGTTGACGGACGAGAGCTTCGCGGTCTACGCGGATACCCATCGACGACAGTTCGACGGCGCGTTCCAGTACATCATACCAGATGAGCAGGTCGCCGTTCAGCCCCGGAAGGCCGTTTGAGGCGATTGTTGAATAGTCGTCGTAGTCCGGTGCGCGGAGGTCATGTGGTTTGCCGTCGCCCAGCGGGCAGCCGATGCCGATGATGAACACAGCGCCGAACTCGCGGGTGATGCGGTCTTCCCTTTCCTTTGGCGTGAGGTCGGGATAGCGCTGGCGTAGCTCTTCGGCATGGATGAAGTGAACGGTTTCGGGGAGGAACGGGCTGATTTGCGGGAAACGTTCGCAGACCAGGAACTCAGTCCGCCGCAGGGCCGCGTAGATGCGTTCCACCGTGGCACGCAGAAAATCGAGTGTCCGTTCTTCCGGAAGAATAACCCGTTCCCAGTCCCATTGGTCGACATAGAGCGAGTGCAGGTTACCCAGTTCCTCGTCGGCGCGGATGGCGTTCATGTCAGTGTATATGCCGTAGCCCGGCTTTATTCCGTGCTCAGCCAGCGTCAGTCGTTTCCATTTGGCCAGTGAGTGAACCACTTCGGCCTGTGCGTCGCCCAAGTCCTTGATGGGGAACGTCACGGGGCGTTCTGTCCCGCTTAGGTCGTCATTGATGCCCAACCCGCGGCGCACGAACAGCGGGCCTGTCACACGGTGCAGCCGCAGTCCTGTGGCCAGGTTTTGTTGGAAGAAGTCTTTGATCATTTTTATGCCCTGCTCCGTAGCGTATTTGTCGAGGAGAGGGCGATAACATTTCGGTCGTATCAGGTAACTCATAATTGCGTTTTGATATTCGCCGACAAAGTTAGTGTTTTATTTGTAGCGGGAAAAGAAAGAATGCAGGCAATTTTTCGTATATCTTCTGCTTTCCTACGCACAGCGGAAGTCCTGTTGCCATCCCGTCCTGCCCGGGCTCGCCGGATTGTCGCTAAGGCAAGGCTTGCTCACGCAGTGACGGGATATCTTGCCACAGCGGCACCCATAAGAAATTGGGTGTTGGCCGCGTCTGAGGCTTGAATCGTTTGGGAAAGTGCGGTCAGGATGAAATTCCGCGCCGACGTAGGATGACGTAAAGCACGACTGGAACACCCACCAAGGGCGTCACGGCGTTCAGGGGGAGCAGTCCGGCGTCGCCCGGTAGGCGGCAGACTATGTGGCAAGCCAGCGCCACGGCTGCGCCGCAGAGGAACGTGGCCGGAAGCAGGATGCGGTGGTCGGCTGTCCGGGTGAGCATGCGGGCCATGTGGGGAACGGCCAGGCCGATGAAAGCGATGGGGCCGCATTGTGCCGTGACCGTTGCGGCAAGAAGGCCTGCGGATGTCATTAGCAGAATGCGTGTTCGTCGCACCCGTATGCCCATGTTCGCGGCATAGGCTTCGCCCAGAGTCAAGGCGTTGAGCGCCTTGACCGTCAGGGCGGCCAGTCCGACACCCGCGGCCACGCTTGTGGCAAACAGCGGAAGCCGCTGCCAAGTGGCTGTTCCGAACGAGCCCAGTCCCCAGATGACGTAAGCATGCAGTCCTGCCGAATCAGCGGTGAAACTGAGCAGGGACACCAGCGAGCTGACCGCGTAGCTCATCATAAGTCCAAGTATGAGCAGCAGCATGCGGTTGCGAACCCACGTCGCACACACCACCAACAGCGCCATGATGCTGCCCGCGCCGAGAAAGGCGGCCAACAGCGTCAGGCTGAACCCCGAAACGGTTGTGCCGGCTGCTGCCACGCTTCCGCCGAGCCACAGCGTGGCGACGGCTACCCCCAGGCCTGCACCGGCGTTGAGCCCCAGAATCGAAGGATCTGCCAATGGGTTGGCAAAGAGCGTTTGCATCAGCAAGCCGGCCACCGCCAATGCTCCGCCTGCCAGCAGGGCAGTCACAGCCTGAGGCATCCGTGTTTCGCCCACGATGAAGGTGGCCGTGCTGTCGGCTGTCCCAGTGAGAGCTGCTATCACGTCGGCCGGAGCCACAGACGTACTTCCCACAAAGAGATTTCCGATCAGCAGGGCCGCCACCGACAGGCTGAGCCACAACAGTCCGTATGTCTTTTTCATTGTAACGGTGTGAAATAGTGCGGGTGGTAGTCCGCGTCGTGGTGGAACAGGGCGACCAACTCTTCGAGCAAGCGGTCAGGGCGGAACGGCACTTCATCGTAGAAGGGGACGCGGCTCGTGTTGCAGCCGTAGACCCGGTGTTCCTGATAGGCGCGGAAGCGAGCGTAGGGCGGGTAGTCGTCGGCCAGTTGGGCGTACGTGAGGTCGTTGCGCTGACCATATTTGATGAGCCAGAAATCCGCGTCGGCGGCTTTGGAAAACACGGTCTCGAAGCTAAGCGGCACGGACGCCGTTCCCTCGCGGTCCGCAAAAAGATAGCGTGTCCCTGCGTCCGCATAGAGGCGGCCCATCGTGCTGCGTCCCGCCGGCACGTACCATGTCCCGCCGTCCATTTTGTCCACCAACAGTGTCGGGTGCGGCTCATGGGCGTCAGCTTGTCGTCTCAGCTTCTCATAGCGTTGCTCGACGACGGCAAAGAGGGAGTCCGCGCGCTCCCCACATCCGAACAGACGGCCATAAAAGCGCATCCATTCAGCCCTGCCCAAGGCCGAGGTTTCGGCGTAGTCAGCGCATTCGATGAGGGGAATTCCTGTCTTTTCCAGTTGTCCGTGCCCTCCGCTCTCATAGGGCGAGGCCAGCAGTGCATCGGGGTGCATGGCAAACAGACGTTCGGCGTCGGGCGTCATCGAACTGCCTGCGTCGGGCAGGCGTCCGGCGGCGAGCTCGCCGCGCACTCCACCGTGCAGGGCGTATTGGCTGTCGCAGAGGCCGGCGACAGCACCAATCTTGCCGAGGTCATAGAGTAGGGCACAGTGGACGGTGGAGAAAACG
>DVNY01000119.1 GCA_018714085.1 Candidatus Caccomonas pullistercoris | reverse complement strand
CGTGGCTATGGCGGGCGACTCGACATCAGGCCACCGTACCAACGCGAGTTCATCTACAACGAGCGCGAGCAGGAGGCCGTCATCACGACCGTACTCAACGGCTACCCGCTCAACGTGATGTATTGGGTGCGGCGCAGTGACGACGCCGACTGTCCCTACGAAGTGATGGACGGGCAGCAGCGCACGCTCTCGCTGTGCCAGTATGTGGGCGGAGCGTTCGCTTACGACTATAAATACTTCCAGAACCAACCGGCCGACGTGCAGCGCCGCATCCTCGACTACCGCCTGACCGTCTATGTCTGCGAGGGCGAGCCGTCGGAAAAACTCGCCTGGTTCAAGACCATCAACATAGCGGGCAAACCACTCAACGAGCAGGAAATCCACAACGCCGTCTACGCCGGACCGTTCGTGTCCGACGCCAAGCGCCACTTCTCGAAGACGGGGTGCGGTGCATGGCGGCTGGCCAAAGACCTCGTGGCCGGTTCGCCCATCCGGCAGGAGTTCCTCAAAAAAGCGTTGGAGTGGATGGCCGACCACGAAACCCGCTCCGGCCACCGGCAGACCCTCGAAGGATACATGGCCGCCCACCAGCACGACCCGAACGCCCTGAACCTCTGGACCTACTTCCAGACCGTATGTAACTGGGCGACGGACCACTTCTCGCCCCAGCGGTTCCGGAAAATCATGAAGGGCCTCGACTGGGCTGAGCTCTACGACACGTATCACACCCAGACGCTCGACACCGCCGCCCTGGCCGAACGCATCTCCGCCTTGCTGCGCGACGGCGAAATCCAAAAGCCACAGGGCATCATCCCGTACGTGCTCGACGGCGACGAACGCCACCTCGACCTGCGCGCCTTCTCCGAGGACATCCGCCTCGCCGTCTACGAGGAACAGGGCGGCCGGTGCGCCCTCTGCGGCAGGGAGATGGACGAAACGTTCATGGAGGCCGACCACATCGTGCCGTGGAGCCGGGGCGGCCGGACGGTCAGGGAAAACTGCCAGATGCTCTGCCGCGACTGCAACCGCCGCAAGTCGGCCAAATGACCCGCCGCCGCAACCCACAGCCGCCTGCACAAAAAACGTAGGGGCGCCACTTGTGACGCCCGGATGACTGACGCTTTTGCCCGGAATGCCACAAAAAATGCGGGTATCGCCGTGCGCCATGCGGCCGACACCTTGTGCCCTCACGGGCACCGGGCGTCATAAATGGCGCCCCTACGGGCAACGCCGCTGGTCGGCTGACAGGAAATCCTAAACGGCTGACAGGAAATTCTGGACGGCTGACCGTTTTTCCTGTCAGCCGACTTGTTTCTCTCCGCCGGGCGCCGGGGAGCATCCGCGCCGTCCGGGGGCGCCGCGCCGGCCGCCGAGACATCCCTTCGGCAGGGGGATGTCGTTTTTTCAGGCCTCCGGAACGCCCCGAAGCGGAAAGAAAACCGTAAATTTGTCAGCACGTAGCGCCCGCCTCGCCGTCTGCGACGGCGGCAGGCGCCTCCACGCATCTCTTCATGGCGAAAGAAAAGACCATCTACGTTTGCAGCGAATGCGGCGCCGACTCCCCCAAGTGGCTCGGCCGTTGCCCGGCGTGCGGCGCCTGGAACAGTCTGCACGAATTCCACCCCGCGCGCACCGCCCCGGCCGTCACGCGCACAGCCCTGCCCGGCGCGGGGCGCACGCCGCAGCCCGTCAGCCTCTCGGCAGTGCGGGCTGACGACGAAGTGCGCATCGACACCGGCGACGCCGAACTGAACCGCGTGCTCGGCGGCGGACTTGTGGCGGGCGAAGTCGTCCTGCTCGGTGGCGAACCGGGCATCGGGAAGTCGACCCTCCTGCTGCAAACCGTGCTCGGCATGGCCGGGCGCCGCGTGCTCTACGTCAGCGGCGAGGAGAGCGAACGCCAGATCAAGCTGCGCGCCGACCGCCTCGGCCGCCGGGGCGGCGACTGCCTCCTGCTGTGCGAGACGTCGCTCGAAAGCATCCTCAGCCACGCCCGCGAAGTACAGCCCGACCTGCTCGTCGTCGATTCCATCCAAACGCTCGCAAGCGACGCGGCCGACTCCGGCCCCGGCTCGCTCGTCCAAGTGCGTGAGTGCGCCTCCGCCCTGCTCCACTATGCCAAGGCCACCGACGTCCCGGTCGTCCTCATCGGACACATCACGAAGGAAGGCACCCTCGCGGGGCCCAAGGTGCTCGAACACATCGTCGATGCCGTCATCCAGTTCGAGGGCGACCGTCACTATCTCTACCGCATCCTGCGCAGTGTGAAGAACCGCTTTGGCTCAACGGCCGAACTGGGCATCTACGAGATGGAGAGCGACGGGCTGCGCCCCGTGGCCAACCCCTCCGAACTCCTGCTCACCGACACGGACGAAGCACTGAGCGGCGTGGCCGTCGCGGCCACCATCGAGGGCGCCCGCCCACTGCTCATCGAGACGCAAGCCCTCGTCAGCACAGCCGCCTACGGCACCCCGCAACGCTCGGCCACCGGCTTCGACCTCCGGCGGCTCAACATGCTGCTCGCCGTGCTTGAAAAGCGCGTCGGGTTCAAGCTCGCGCAGAAAGACGTCTTCCTCAACATCGCCGGGGGACTGCGTGTGACCGACCCGGCCATCGACCTGTCGGTCATCGCCGCCGTGCTGTCGAGCAACGTCGACACCCCCGTCGACCGCCGCACGGCCCTGGCGGGCGAGGTCGGGCTGAGCGGCGAAATCCGCCCCGTCACCCGCATCGCCCAACGCGTCAGCGAGGCCGAGAAACTCGGTTTCAGGCGCATCGTCGTGCCCCGCCACAACCTCAAAAGCCTCGGTGACCCCGCCCGCCACCACATCGAAATCACCCCGGCCGACAAAGTGGAAGAAGCCCTCCGCGCCCTGTTCGGCTGAACATACTGACAGACCCCATGCACAAAACGATACAACTGCGCGTCACGCCCGACCTCGCCGCCGACCCGGCGAGGCTGCGCCTCCACGTGGCCCGCGAGGAAGCCATCGACGCCCGCACCATCAACGCCCTGCTCGTCAGGCGGCGCAGCATCGACGCCCGACAGCGCACCATCTACGTCAACCTCTCGCTCGACCTCTATGTGAACGAAGAGCCGCCCCAGCCCGACTTCTCAGACCTCTGCTACGGCGACGTCAGCGGCCGGCCGCGCGTCATCGTCGTCGGCGCGGGGCCGGGCGGACTGTTCGCCGCCCTGCGCCTCGTCGAGCTGGGCCTGCGCCCCGTCGTCGTCGAACGCGGCAAGGACGTGCACGAGCGGCGCCGCGACATCGCCCGCATCTCGCGTGAGCACCGCGTCGACCCCGAAAGTAACTACTCGTTCGGCGAAGGCGGTGCCGGCGCTTACTCCGACGGCAAGCTCTACACCCGAAGCCGCAAGCGGGGCAACGTGGAGCGCGTCCTGCGCGTCTTCTGCCGCCACGGGGCGAGCCCGGACATCCTTGTCGACGCCCACCCGCACATCGGGACCGACCGCCTGCCCCGCATCATCGAAGCGATGCGGCACACCATCGTCGGCGCAGGGGGCGAGGTCCACTTCTCGACGCGCGTCGACGCCCTGTTGCGCACGGCCGACGGCAGCCGCGTCGTGGGCGTCGTGACGTCCACAGGCCAGACGCTGCGCGGCCCGGTCATCCTGGCCACCGGCCACTCCGCCCGCGACGTCTACCGCTACCTCCGCCGCGAGGGCATCCCCCTCGAAACAAAGGGCATCGCCGTCGGCGTCCGCTTGGAGCACCCCTCGGCCCTCATCGACCGCATCCAGTATCACAGCCGCGCCGGGCGGGGCAAGTACCTGCCTGCGGCGGAATACGCCTACACCGCCCAAGTCGGCGGACGCGGCGTTTACAGTTTCTGCATGTGCCCCGGCGGCTTCGTCGTCCCCGCCGCGAGCGGCCCGGAGCAGATCGTGGTCAACGGCATGAGCCCCAGCAACCGCGGCTCGGCATGGAGCAACTCGGGCATGGTCGTCGAGACACATCCCGACGACCTCGACGGCGAGCTGGCGCCCTTCATGGCGGAAGCGATGGCAGACCCCGCCTTCGCCGCCACGCACGACGATTATGCCGATGCGGCCAACCCGTTGCGCCTGATGTACTTCCAGGAAGCCCTCGAACGCCAGACGTGGCTCCAAGGACAGCGCCGGCAGACCGCGCCTGCCCAACGAATGGCCGACTTCGTCAACGGCCGTTTGAGCTATGACCTGCCCCGGTCGAGCTACTCGCCGGGCCTCGTGGCCTCACCTCTCCACTTCTGGATGCCGTCGTTCGTGACCGGCCGGCTGCAAGCAGCCTTCAAACTCTTCGGCAGCCGGAGCCACGGTTTCCTGACCGACGAAGCCATCCTCATCGCCGCCGAAACGCGCACCTCGTCGCCCGTCCGCATCGTGCGCGACGCCTCGACGCTGGCCCACCCGGCCGTCGAAGGCCTCTTCCCCTGCGGCGAAGGCGCGGGCTACGCCGGCGGCATCGTCTCGGCCGCCATCGACGGCGAGCGTTGCGCCGAAGCGGCCGCCGCCTGGGTCGACAGCCTCAACGGGAAGGAACTCTAACACATATATAATACTAACCCTAAAAAACCTCACTACTATGAGTTTGGAAAAGACACTGGTGCTTTTGAAGCCCTGTACCTTGCAACGCGGCCTCGTCGGCGAGGTGACGCGACGCTTTGAGATGAAAGGCCTGCGCCTGGCGGGCATGAAAATGATGTGGCTGACCGACGAGCTGCTCAGCGAGCACTACGCCCACCTGGCCGCCAAACCGTTCTTCCAGCGAGTGAAAGACTCGATGCGGGCGGCTCCCGTGATCGCCTGTTGCTACGAAGGCGTCGACGCCATCGCTGCCGTGCGCGCGCTGGCCGGCCCGACCAACGGCCGCCTCGCTGCCCCCGGAACCATCCGCGGCGACCTGAGCATGAGCTTCCAGGAGAACATCGTCCACGCCTCGGACTCGCCCGAAACGGCCGCCGTGGAAATCGCCCGTTTCTTCCGTCCGGAAGAAATCTTCGACTACCGCCAGTGCACGTTCGACTACCTCTATGCCAACGACGAGTTCTGAGGCCACGCCCTGCGCGCCGCCCGTGACGCGCAGGGCGCTCCCGGCCATCCAGACCTCCCCATCCAGAAACCCGCACATGACGTCAAGAAAACTCCTCCTGCTCCTTGCCTGGCTCACAGCCCTGCCCGTATTCGCCCAAAGCCTGCCCGCGCCGAAGCGCGAGTTTCGCGGCGCGTGGATCCAGTGCGTCAACGGCCAGTTCCAGGGTCTCGGGCGCGACCGTATGCAGGCCACGCTCACCCAACAGCTCGACCGGCTCAAAGCCTGCGGCATCAACGCCATCATCTTCCAAGTCCGGGCCGAGGCCGACGCCCTCTATGAAAGCCCCTACGAACCTTGGAGCCGCTACCTCACCGGCCAGCAGGGCCGGCGGCCTGACCCGTACTGGGATCCGCTCGAATGGATGATCCGAGAGTGCCACGCACGCGGCATGGAGCTACACGCGTGGATCAACCCCTACCGCGCCAAGACCAAGGGCACCACCGAGCTCGCCCGGAACCACCCCTACCTGAACCACCGCAGTCGCTTCTTTGCCTACGACGGCCAGCTGTTCTTCGATCCCGGCCTTGAAGAGAACCGGCGCTACATCTGCCGCATCGCCTCGGACATCGTGCGCCGCTACGACGTCGACGGGCTGCACATGGACGACTACTTCTACCCCTACCCGGCGGCCGGGCAGTCCATCCCCGACGACGCCACCTTCCGCGCCCACTCCGACGGCATCGCCGACCGGGGCGACTGGCGCCGGCGCAACGTCAGCCTGCTCATCGAGGCACTCCACGACTCCATCCGCGCCGTCAAGCCGTGGGTGAAGTTCGGCGTGTCGCCCTTCGGCATCTACCACAACGCCCGGCCCGGCTCGAACATCCCCGGCAGTGCCACCCGCGGCCTGCAAAACTACGACGACCTCTATGCCGACGTGCTCCTGTGGGCCGACAAGGGCTGGGTGGACTACCTGCTGCCCCAACTCTATTGGGAGATAGGCCACAAGGCTGCCGACTACGAGACCCTCGTCAAGTGGTGGGCACGCTACGCGGGCTCGCGTCCCCTGTTCATCGGGCAGGACGTGCTCCGCACCGCCAAGGCCGCCGACCCCGTAAACCCCGGCACTAACCAGATGGCGCGCAAGATGCGCCTCCAACGCTCGCAACCCACCATCGGGGGAAGCTGCCAGTGGTATGCGGCCGCCGTGGTCGACAACCCGGGCAACTACGCAGCCGCCCTCGAACACGACTACCACCGATATCCCGCCTTGCAGCCCCGGATGCCGTTCATCGACGACAAGGCGCCGCGCAAGCCGCGCAAGCTGAAAGACGTGTGGACGGCCGACGGCTACCTGCTCTTCTGGACGGCGCCCAAGGCAAAGCGACCGATGGACGAGGCACGGCAATACGTCGTCTACCGCTTTGCGAAAGGAGAAAAGGTCACTACCGACGACCCCTCGCACATCGTCGCCATCACGGACAAGACCTACTACAAGCTGCCCTACGACGACGGGCGGACAAAGTACACCTACGTCGTGACGGCCCTCGACCGCCTGCAAAACGAATCGAAAGCCGCCAAGAAAAAGGTGAAGCTCTGACACACATCACCACCCCTTGCGCCGGCCAGCCCGTTCCCCGCGGACGGACTGGCCGGCACTACGTCGCGCCCATGGCGCGCCCGGCGCGGCACCCCCACGAGGCGGCCGCACGAAACGCCGCCACAAGCGCACGCGACGGCCAGTGCACCAGGAAATCCGGTCAGCCGTCCAAGATTTTCTGTCAGCCGACCCGTCGTTCCGGTCAGCCGTTCCGGATTTCCTGTCAGCCGACCCGTAGGCGGCGGTCGGCCGTCGCGCGGCGATGCCCGTAGGGACGCCATTCGTGGCGCCCGGTGGCGCAGCGGCACAAGCCGGCCGCCACACGACACCCGGCGCAGACGGCCGAAACGGGCGGAGCAGCCCAAAAAGCCCGGCAGTTTCCGGACGACGGGAATGGCGCCCCCGCAGTTGCGCACCCTGCGCGCCGGCTTTTTTCGTAACTTTGCGCGAACTTATCACCACAGAACCATGTTTCTCATCCGTTTCCTGAAAAACTGGACGCTGCCCTGCGCCATGACGGCAGGACTGGCGGGCTACTTCATCCTGCATGGCATCGACGCCCTCGCCCCGCTGCGGCCCGGAGCCGCACTGTTCGGCACGACGGCCATGCCGGTGCTCATCTTCCTGATGCTCTTCTTCACGTTCAACAAAGTCGACCTCACGCGGCTCCGCCCGCGGCGCTGGCACGTCGAACTGCTCGCCGTGCAGACCGCGGCGTGCGGCCTGCTCGCCGGGGCGGCCGTCATGCTCGAAGCCGGATCGGCGCAGAAAATCACCGTCGAGGCAGCGCTGGCC
>DVNY01000118.1 GCA_018714085.1 Candidatus Caccomonas pullistercoris | reverse complement strand
CACCGGCAAGCGTACCGCCCTCGACGGCGGCACGGGATGCCACAACGCCAGCCTTTCGGCCTCGGGTGCTTTCGTGCGCGACCTGTGGGCGTCGCCCGACGTCGTGCGGAAAATCGACCTCACGGCCACCGCAACCGGAAAGGCTGTCAACCTCTTGACGGCTGCTGACCCGTGGGCCGGTTACGACGTGCCTGAAATCACTGGCGGTACGATCAAGGCGGCCGACGACTCGACCGATCTTTTCTACCGGCTGGTGAAGCCGACAAACTTTGACCCGAACAAAAAGTATCCTACGGTCGTTTATGTCTACGGCGGACCCGGAATCCGCAACGTAGAAGCCACGCGAAATTATATGGTTCGCGGCTGGGAGATCTATATGGCCGAACGCGGCTACGTAGTCTTCGTGCTCGACAACAGGGGTTCGAGCCGTCGCGGCTTTGCTTTTGAAAGCGCCACTTACCGTCACCTCGGCGACGTCGAAATGGCAGATCAGCTCAGAGGCGTGGAATTTTTGAAGACCCTGCCTTACGTCGATGCTGACCGGCTGGGCGTGCATGGCTGGTCGTTCGGCGGTTTCATGACCACTAACCTCATGTGTTCCTATCCCGACGTCTTCAAAGTCGGGGTGGCTGGCGGTCCGGTCATCGACTGGAAGTATTACGAGGTGATGTACGGCGAGCGTTACATGGACACCCCCGAAGAGAACCCCGAGGGCTATGCCTCGTCGAGCCTCCTCGGCAAAGCCAAGAACCTCCGTGGCCGTTTGCAGGTCATCATCGGTTATAACGACCCGACCTGCGTCCCGCAACATTCGCTGGCTTTCCTGCGCGCCTGTGAGGACGCCGGCACGCAGCCCGACTTCTTTGTCTATCCCGGTCAGGGCCACAACATGTACGGCAAGGACATGGTGCACCTGCACGAGCGCATCACGCGCTACTTCGACGACTATCTGAAATGACCCACGCAGGCAACCGTCTCCGTGCGGCTGCCTGAGGCGCATGACGTCCCCCTCCGGCTCGTCCAGACCAGCCCGGAGGGGGACGCTTCGTGCCTGCCCGTCCGTCGGGATGGCTGTTCCATCCTTTCTGCCGGCTTGTTCCAACACCCCGTCGGACGGGTCGTTTCCCGCGCCTGCCGTCCGGCAAATCCTGTCAGCCGTCCCGTAATTTCTGTCAGTTATTTAGAAAATCCTGTCAGCCGTCCGGAAAGTCCTGTCGGCCGTCCCGTCCCTCCCTTTGCAGGGCGGCGCGCGGTTGGCGGCGCGTCCGTTTTGCCGGAGGCTGAAAAAAGCCTATCTTTGCGGATAGAACATAAAAACGGATAAAGCATATGAAAATTCTACTGTTAGGCAGCGGCGGCCGGGAGCACGCCTTGGCATGGAAAATCGCCCAAAGCGAAAAAGTCGACAAACTCTTCATCGCTCCGGGCAACGCGGGTACCGCGCAGGTCGGCGAGAACGTGCCCATCAAAGCCGACGACTTCGAGGCCATCGGCCGTTTCGTCACGATGCATGGCGTCGACATGGTTGTGGTCGGCCCCGAAGATCCGCTCGTCAAAGGCATCTACGATTACTTCAAAGCGAACGACGCGCTGGCAGACGTGCCCGTCATCGGCCCTTCCAAGTCAGGCGCGATGCTCGAGGGGTCGAAAGATTTCGCCAAAGGATTCATGAAGCGCCACGGCATCCCGACGGCGGCTTACGCTACGTTCGACGGCACGCAAGTGGAGGAAGGCTGTCGTTTCTTAGAGACGCTCCGTCCGCCTTACGTGCTGAAAGCCGATGGTCTTTGTGCCGGAAAGGGCGTCCTTATCCTCGACACGCTCGACGCTGCGCAGCGCGAGCTGCGCGAAATGCTGGGAGGCATGTTCGGTACGGCCTCGTCGCGCGTCGTGATTGAAGAATTCCTCGATGGTATCGAGTGTTCCGTGTTCGCCCTGACCGACGGCACGCACTATGCCATCCTGCCCGAAGCCAAGGACTACAAGCGCATCGGTGAGGGCGACACTGGCCTGAACACCGGCGGCATGGGAAGCGTGTCGCCCGTTCCGTTCGCCGATGAGGCCTGGATGAAAAAAGTGGAAGAGCGCATCGTGCGCCCGACCGTCGAAGGGCTCGCTGCCGAAGGCCTGGACTACAAAGGCTTCATATTCTTCGGTTTGATTAATTGTGCGGGCGAGCCGAAGGTCATAGAATACAACTGTCGTATGGGCGACCCAGAGACGGAGACCGTTATGCTGCGTTTGAAGAGTGACGTCGTTGATCTTTTCGAAGGCGTGGCCGCCGGCGACCTCGACAGACGCCGTGTGGAGTTCGACCCTCGCGCTGCCGTCTGTGTCATGTGCGTGTCGGGCGGATACCCCGGCGCGTACGGCAAGGGCTACCCCATCGCCGACGCCCAGCCCGACGGCTGCGTTGTTTTCCACGCCGGGACAGCCCTGAAAGACGGCCAGCTCGTCACGTCGGGCGGTCGTGTCATTGCCGCCAGTGCTTACGGTTCGACGCTCTGTGAAGCGCTCGACCGCGCCATGGAGGGAGCGCGTACCATCCAGTTCGAGAAAAAATACTTCCGCACCGACATTGGCCGCGACCTCGGTGCCTGAGTCCCGCAGGGCCCAACCCGTCTGACCCGTCAAAGCGCTGATCATGTACGAACATACGTTCCAACATCGCGTCGCTACGTCGAGCGCCACCCTGAGCGTGGCGATAGCGTGGCTCGGGCTGTCGTGGCTGTTCAGCGCCCCGCTGACGCCTGCGGTCGGTGGAGCTGTCGCGGGGACGGCCGTCGTCGGGATTCTCGTCGCTTGGTGGAACGATGCGTTCATGCTGCTGCGCATCCGTTCCCGGCTCATCAGC
>DVNY01000011.1 GCA_018714085.1 Candidatus Caccomonas pullistercoris | reverse complement strand
GGCCACGAAATACAGCCACGAAATCGGTTACATCATACTCGGCTTGGCTATCTTCGTTGTCGCCTTCCTCATCTACAAAGGCAGGAAATAAACCAGAGCCATCCACCGAAAGAAACACAGTCCCGGCCACTTCGTATAGAGAAGTGGCCGGGACTTTTCGTCAAAGCGCTTGCCGTCCGGTTTGACAGCGGGATGAGGGCGACATCGCCGTCAGGCTGGCTCCGGAGCGCGGCACTCCTTCCCCGTAAAGCAGTGCCGCCCCAGCGCATGGAAGCACTGGGGCGGCAAATAGGAGAATCCGCGACGATAGTTTACGCCTCGGGAGTTTCTTCGGCTTTGATCTTTTCGTCGATAGCTTCGATCTTCTGACGGATCAGGTCGAGGTCGTCTTTCAACCGCTCGATCTTTTTATTGATCTCGTCGACAAGTGAATTTCCAGACTTGGACTTGGCGTTAAGGAACGTCAGGTTGTTTTCGTAGGTCTGTATTTCCGCACGCTTGGCTTCGTATGAATTAAACAACCGGCTGCGCTCACGGGTGAGTTCATTGCCTCCCTTGTCGTTCACATTGCGGCGGAAGTGGTCCATCTGTCGGCGACCGGCATTCATGTGAAGCTGGTCGAACAACTTGTCGACGACTTCGCGATAAGCCTTATAGACTTTGTCTTTCTGACGGAAGGGCACGTGGCCGATGGCGTTCCATTCGTCCATCAAGGCACGGACTTCTTCGCGCGTGGCGCCCTCAGGAGCGTCAAGGATAGCCTTCAACTTCTCGATAACAACGCGTTTCTGTTCAAGGTTAGCCGTTTCCTCTTCGCGCTGGCTGGATGTGGCTTTCGTTTTCTGCTCGAAGAAATAATTGCAAGCGTCGTTGAAACGCTTCCAGATTGCCGCCGAGACTTTATGAGCCACGGGACCTATCGTCTTCCAGTCTTTCTGCAATTGGATGTAGCGGTTCGTCGTGGCCTGCCAGTCGGTGTTTTCTTTCATCGCCTCAGCCTTCTCACAGAGCGCGGTCTTCGCGGCCAGATTGGCGGCATAGGTTTCACGCATCTGCTTGAAATGTTCGGCCTTCGCATGGAAGAACTTGTCGCACGCAGCACGGAAACGCTCGAATATACGGGTGTTTTCTTTCTTCGGCGTAAAACCGATGCCGCGCCACTGCGTCTGCAAGTCCAAGATCTGCTGCGTGACCTTGTCCCAGTCTGCGACAGATTTCATTTCGCCCTCGACAAGCTGTTCGACCTGCTCGCAGAGAGCGGTTTTCTTGACGAGGTTTTCTTCTTCTTGGGCTTTCAGTTGTTCGAAGTGGGCCTGATGGCGTTTGTTCACCACTGTCGAAGCCGCTTTGAAGCGCGTCCAGATTTCCTCACGGAGCTCCTTGGCCACGGGGCCGGTCTCGCGGAATTCCTGGTGCAGCTTTTGGAGCTGGTGGAAAGCCGACACCACATCAGCCACGTCAGCCAGTTTTTCCGCGGCCTCACACAGGTGCGTCTTTATCTCCAAGTTTTTCTTGAAATCGTACGCGCGGAATTCGTGGTTGAGACGCAACTGGTCGTAGAACTGTTCCACGTTGTGCTGGTAGTTCTTCCACAATTCAGAAGCCTGCTCGGCGGGCACGTTCTTAATCTCCTTCCATTCCGCTTGCAGCTGTTTGAATTCATTGTAAGCCTTGTCAGCGCTGTCGGGTGTAGCAGCCATTTCCTTGATCCGCTCAATGATGGTCTGCTTCCGCTCCAAGTTGACTTGCTTCTCGCGTTCCTGCTCGGCGTGAAGCTGCGCGCGACGCTCTTTCACGGAGTTCATGAGCGTCTTGAAACGCTCCTCGTCAGCATCGGCTGGCGGCATGAAAGCGTCCGGCTCACCACCACCGGCGATGAATGCTTCACGTGCCGATGCAACTTCGGCGTTACGCATTTTATAATAGGCTTGCTTCAAAGCTTCCTGTTCGCTACGATCGACGTCCGCTTCTTTATCCACGATTTCTTGCAGTCGGGCGATGACCTCGGCTTTCGAGCGGAAAGTGGGAATATGCTTTTCCTCTTCCGTTTCTGCGGTTCCGTTTTCTTCATCGGCCGGACAGTTTTCTGTCTCCGGCTGTGTCGCTGGCGCGTCGCTCTCTCCGTCTTGCGGGACAGACGGTTCCGCTGCCGTATCGGCCGTCACGGCCTGCCCAGCGACGGTTGCTTCTGTATTCTCTACCGATTCGGGAGCCGTGACGTCGCGCCCCGTCGTTGCTTCTTCTGACATATCGTTTCTTATCGTTACGGTGTTAGACGCTACAAATAAAGAGAATTTTCACGGGATAGCCAAACGTTCTGCTTATTTTTTGCGACAGGACGGACTTATAGCCAAGTTTTGCGACGGAACAGGGCATAAAATATGCCGCTCAGCACCACAGAGAAAACCAACACGACGGGGAACCCCCACCACGCCGTTTCCATGCCGCTCACCAGGTTCATGCCGAACCAGCTCGCTATAAGCGTCGGGAGCATCAATATGATTGACATCGACGTCATCTGCTTCATGACTCCGCTCATGTTGTTATTGATGATGCTGGCGTAGGTTTCCATCGTCGAGTCGAGGATTTGGGTGTAAATGTTCGTCGTTTCGCGCGCCTGGCTCATCTCAATGTTGACGTCTTCTATAAGGTCTGCGTCGAGCGCGTCGACGGGCAGTTTGAATTTGAGTTTCGAGAGGAGCGTCTCGTTGCCTCGGATTGACGTGATGAAGTACGTCAGGCTGTCTTGAAGGCGGGAAAGGCCTATCAGGTCCTCATTGTCGATCTTCTTGTCGAGGTTTCGTTTGGCATCCTCAATGAGGATGGAGATCTGTTTCAAGCGTTTGAGGTACCAGACAGCCGAGGAGAGGAACAGGCGGAAGACAAGGTCGACCGAGTCGGTGAATCCCTGATTGCGCTTCTGCTGATAAGACACGAAGTCAATCATCATGTTCGTCTCGAAGTTGCAGATGGTCACACACACGTCTTTGTTGAGCACGATGCCCAGTGGGATGGTGGTGTGCGGTGTGTGCGAGCGCACTTCCTTCACGTATGGGATACGCAAGATGATGAGCACCCAGCCGTCGTCGTATTCGTAACGGGAGCGCTCGTCCTTGTCTCGGATGTCGTCGAGGAAGTAAGTGGGAATTTTCAGTTCGTCGAACAAAAAGCGTTCGTCGTCCTGGGTGGGGCACGTCACCTGCGTCCAGCAGTTGGGCGCCCAGTTCTCAATCGTGCGCAGCGTGTGCGTGATGTTCCAATAGGTTCGCATGAGCAGTGTCTCCTTCACGGTTATGCGGGCCGCAGGGACTGCCGATGCAAGCCCCGCGTCCTACGAGTTTATCGTTTCCGCGTAATAATCGTCCATTATTGGGTGAATACTTGTTCGCCCGCAAAAGTACGACTTTTTCACTGACCGGCCAACCTGCAAGGGCTTTTTTCACACCGGGGATGCTGACTGGCATTACGACGGCCATGTCCGTTTTTCGTCCTTACTCATTAATTATTTATACAAGCCATGCCACGATGCCTCCGTAACCAGATTGTCACACAAAGTGGGCGCACATCTGACGGGCAATTGCTACATTTGCAAACCAAACAACCACACTAACCGCTATGACACTGAAACGTTTGCTTATCATTGCGTTCGCCTGTGCCGGACTGACATCCATGGCCACGGAACGCCCGAAACTCGTTGTCGGCATAGTTGTCGACCAAATGCGCTGGGACTACCTCGAACGCTTCGCCGACCGCTTCGGCGAGGGAGGTTTTCGCCGGATGCTCACCGAAGGATACAGCTGCGACAACACCCTGATCGACTACGTCCCCACCGTGACTGCTATCGGCCACACCAGTGTCTACACTGGCTCCGTGCCGTCCATTCACGGCATCGCGGGCAACAACTTCCGCGACAACGGCCGCTGGGTTTACTGCGCCGACGACGAGACGGTCAAGCCCGTCGGCAGCACCAGCAAGGCCGGCCTCATGTCGCCCCGCCGCCTGCTCACGACCACCGTCGGCGACGAGCTACATCTCGCCACTAACTTCCGCTCGCGCGTCATCGCCGTCGCGCTCAAAGACCGAGCAGCCATCCTGCCCGGAGGCCGCACGGCCGACGGCGCCTACTGGTTCGATGACGAGACGGGACGCTTCATCACAAGCTCCTACTACCGCGACGACCTCCCGAAGTGGCTCACCGACTTCAACGCCCAGGACCGCGCCCGCGCGCTCCTGGCCACTGACTGGACTCCGCTCTACCCCATCGAGACCTATCGCCAGAGCACGGCCGACGACACGCCGTTCGAGAACAAGTTCAACGGCACTGACGCCCCCACCCTGCCGGTGCCGACCTCGCGCCTGTTCAAGGAGCAAGGCTATGGCATCATCCGCTCCACGCCTCACGGCATCACACTGACTTTCGAAGCAGCCAAGGCTGCCGTCGAGGGCGAACAGCTGGGGCGCCATGACGACACGGACTTCCTGGCCGTCAGCCTGTCGAGCACGGACTACATCGGCCATCAATATGGCCCCAACGCCATCGAAGTGGAAGACACTTACCTGCGCCTCGACCGCGACCTGGCCGCGTTCCTCACCTATCTCGACGAACAGGTCGGCCGTGGCAACTACCTGCTCTTCCTGACCGCCGATCATGCAGCAGCCCACAACCCGACCTTCATGCGGGCACACAAGATGGCAGCCGGAGGATGGAACACCAAGACCGTACGCGCACGGCTCGACAGCGTGGCCCGCGCCGACCTCGGCATTGAACAGTCGGTCATTGAACGCATCGAGAACTACCAGGTCTTCCTCAACCAGAAGCGCATCGACGCCCAGCACGTCGACCGCAGCCGCCTCGTCGCAGCCTTCACTGCCGAACTGGAACGCCAGCCCGAAGTGGCCTACGCCGTCTGCCAGCGTCAGGCAGCCTGCGCCGCTATCCCCGCCCCCATCCGCGAGCGCATCGTCAACGGCTTCAACCCTCAACGCAGCGGCGAGATCCAGATCATCCTGAAACCGGGCTACTACGAAGACAAAGCCACCGCGCCGCTCGGCACGCAGCATGGAGTATGGTGCAACTACGACGCGCACATCCCCCTCGTCTTCTTGGGATGGAACGTTCCGTCCGGACGAACCGCGCGCCCGACACACATGACCGACATCGCCGCCACCGTCGCCGCCATGCTCCACATCCAACAGCCGTCCGGCTGCATCGGAACGCCGATCGAGATGGAGTAAACCCTTCGACCGACCCACGAGATTGAGGGCTTCCTGCGCGCCCGCGAAGCAATGTTTTAGGTGAGTATGTGTTTGCTTTCGCCCGCCGCACGGAGGCCCTCGAT
Organism: Candidatus Caccomonas pullistercoris; assembly: GCA_018714085.1. GTDB lineage: Bacteria > Bacteroidota > Bacteroidia > Bacteroidales > Bacteroidaceae > Alloprevotella > Alloprevotella pullistercoris. The sequence continues at coordinate 23,432 of DVNY01000011.1, read as the reverse complement.
CCGTCTGTTGCTGCCTCGTGCACGCGGGTGAGCCCGACCGGTGAAGCAAGACGGCTGACCGGGAATCCCGAACGGCTGACAGAAATTTCTGTCGCAGCGACAGGATTTCCGGTCACTGCGATTGCTTTTCCGCCTGCACGAACCTGCCGTGCCGGCATCCGCAACAAACGAAAGGACGAAAATCCCACTTTTTTTCACCTCACTTGCCCCGTGTTTGCGTTATCTTTGCGCCCGGAAAAAGACAGCGCATGAAAAAAATAGAACGGAAAGAGCACGGCAAGATACTCCTCGGCTACGCCCTTCTGCTGGCCTTGGTCGTCGCGTCGTTCTACGGCGTCTGGCGACAGCTCGAAGTGCTCGAACGGCCTGCCGCCGAAGAAGCCCTGATCGCCCGGCGGCGCAGCGCGACGTTCGACTTCGTCCTTGCCCTTCACGAAGCCGAGACCGCAGTCGTCGGCATCGGCGCAGGCCAGCCCGACGGCGTCAAACGATACACGGCCCTTGTCGACACGGCCCTTGTCCGGCTCGACACGCTCCGCCAGCTCATGACTGACGCTCCCCAGCAGGCACGCCTTGACACCCTGAGGGCACTGGTCGCCGAAAAGAGCAAATCCGTGCTCACCCTGATACAGATGATCGGGCGCAGCGACATGGCCAGCTTCTACGACGCACAGATGGAGCAAATCCGGAGCCTCAGGGACAGCATGGCCAACCAGCGGGTCGAGCGCCGCGTCAGTGTGAAGACAGACAGCGTCGTGCGCCCACCGAAGAAGAAGAGTTTTTTCCGCCGCCTGGCCGAAGCATTCGTGCCGTCGAAGCGCGACTCCGTCACGGTGAAGCAGGTGGTGCGCGACGTCTCGGTCGACACTCTTGTAAGCCACGTCAACCCGGCCGACACCGTGGCAGGCCTCATCGGCGACGTGCAAGACAAAGCGCGCCGTTTCCGCGTGGAAACAAGCGCCGACCTCAAACGGGCCATCAGGCGCATTGGCCGTGAGAGCATGGCCATCGGCCAGCGTGCCAACCTGTTGCTGGCCGACTTCGACGCCGAAGAGCAGCGACTGGCCGACGCCCGCACAGCCGACGCCCGAAAGGTGCGCCGCCAAGCCGCTTTCACGCTGGCTGGGACAACGGGCTGCGCCCTTCTGCTGGCGGTCTTCTTTCTCCTGCTCATCGGGCGCGACTTGCGCCAAGCCCGACGCTACCGCGAGGAACTCGAAGCGGCCCACGCCCGCGCCGAGCACTTGCTCGCCGTCCGCGAGAAGCTGATGCTGGCCGTCACCCACGACCTCAAAGCTCCCGCCGGCGCCGTCCTGGGCTACGCAGACTTGCTCGGCCGCCGCACGTCAGACAAGCGATCAGCCTCATACGTCGACCACATCCGCCAGGCAGCCAACCACCTGCTGGCCCTTGTCCGCTCACTGCTCGACTTCCACAAACTCGACGCCCATTGCGTCGAACCGGAGCACATCCCCTTCGACGTAGCAGCCCTTTTCCGCGAAATCAGCCTGGCTTTCCAACCCTCGGCACAAGCCAAAGGCCTCACCCTCAGTTATGCGGCAGACATCGTCACGGTGCACGCCTCGGGCGACCCCCTGCGGCTGCGACAGATGACGGAGAACCTCCTCTCGAACGCCATTAAGTTCACCTCAAAAGGAGGCGTCACACTGCGGGTGACCGCACGCGGCGGACGGCTCACCGTCAGCGTGAGCGACACCGGACGAGGCATCCCCACCGCCGAACAGGACCGTCTTTTCGGCGAGTTCTCACGCATGAGCAACGCCCATGGCGAAGAAGGATTCGGGCTGGGACTGGCCATCACCCGCAAGAACGCACAACTCCTCGGGGGCGACATCCACGTCGAAAGCCGCGAAGGCGAAGGCAGCACGTTCACGTTCGACGTCGCCCTCGACGAGGCTCCGGAGGCGAAAGCGGCTCCCGCGCGGCGGAAGTCGCTGCGCGTGGCCCTGCTCGACGACGACGTGCTCCAACTCCAACTCTGCTCGACCATGCTCCGCAACGAGGGGCACGACGTCCACTGTTTCGACACGCCGACCCGCCTCATCCCGGCACTCAGGGAAAGCCGCTTCGACGTCTTGCTGACTGACATCCAGATGCCAGGCCTCAACGGGTTCGACCTGGTGCGCCAGCTGCGCGACGATCCCGACGCCCGACTTCACGCCTTGCGCATCGTGGCCGTCACAGCCCGTGACGACATCAACCAATCCGCCTTCCGCCAAGGCGGGTTCGACGCCTGCCTGCGAAAGCCGTTCAGCCCGTCGGCTCTGCGCGACTGTCTGGGCAACGCCTGCCCCCCGGACGAAAACGGGGCGGCTGACAGGAGCGACGGGACGGCTGACAGGATTTCCCAGACGGCTGACAGGAGCGACGAGAACGCCGGCAAGCCGGCATCTCCGCCCCCCGCAGGCACGCCCCGCCCCGACATTCCGCAATGGAACGCCCTGCTCTTTTACGCGGCAGGCGACGCTGAGGCCGAGGCCGACATCCTGAACACCTATGCCCGCGAGGCCCGCGCCACAGCCGACGCCCTGCGCGATGCCGCCAGCCGGCACGACACCCGCGAGCTGTCGCGCATCGGGCACAAAGCACTTCCCGTCAACCGGCAACTCGGAATGACCGACACCACTACCATTTTCGAAATATGGGAACGGCAACGCGACGGCTTCGGATGGACAGACGACATCCCTGAAAAAGTCGAAAAAATCGCAAACGAAATGCACAAACTTGCCGACGAGGCAGAAAAAAAAGCTAACTTTGCCTTACGTAAGACGAGGTCCGATGAAGAAACTACTGTTGGTTGAAGACGATTTGACACTGTCGAAGATGCTGTCCACGTGGCTGTCGAAACAAGACTACGACGTGGCGACAGCTTCGAGCGTGCGCCAAGCCCGGAAATCCCTTGACGACGTGCAGCCCGACGTAGTGCTTTCCGACCTCCGCCTGCCCGACGCCGACGGAACGGAATTGCTCGATTGGATGCGGCAGAACGGCCTTACGTGCCCCCTGATCATCATGACCGGATATGCCGACATAGACTCCGCCGTGACGGCCATGAAGATGGGCGCGAAAGACTATATCGCCAAACCGCTCCAACCCGACATCCTTCTGCGCAAGATAGAAGAAGCCATCGAAAACAGCCGTCCGGCAACGACACCGGCACCGGCGAAGCGAAGCACTGCACCGAAACAAGAATACCTCGAAGGAAAAAGCGAACCGGCCCGCCAACTCTACAACTACGTAGCGCTCGTGGCGCCCACGCCCATGTCGGTTCTCATCCACGGAGACAGCGGGACGGGCAAGGAATACGTGGCCCACCGCATCCACGAGTTGAGCAAACGGAGCGATGGCCCCTTCGTCGCACTTGACTGCGGCGCCATCCCCCGCGACCTCGCCGCCTCGGAATTCTTCGGACACGTGAAAGGCTCATTCACAGGAGCATACAGCGACAAAACAGGCGCTTTCGTCGAGGCCAACGGCGGGACGCTGTTCCTTGACGAAATCGGCAACCTAAGCTACGACGTGCAGGTTCAGTTGCTCCGCGCTTTACAGGAACGCCGCATACGCCCGCTCGGCTCCGACAAAGAGATTGAAGTTGACATCCGCTTGGTCTCGGCCACCAACGAGAACCTCCAGCAAGCCGTCCAGGACGGACGTTTCCGCGAAGACCTCTACCATCGCGTCAACGAGTTCTCCCTACACATCCCGACGCTTGCCGAACGACAGGAAGACATCCCCCTGTTCGCTGAATTCTTCCTTGACCAAGCCAATCGGGAACTCGGGCGCGACATCGTCGGTTTCGCCCCCGACGTCATCCGCGCCTTCTGCGACTACGCCTGGCCGGGAAACCTCCGACAGATGCGCAACGTCGTCAAACGCGCCGCCCTACTTTCGAACGGGCAATTCATTATGCCCCGCGACATCGGCGAAGAGCTCCGCACGCCTGCCCCTCTCCCCCAGCCGGCACGCCCGCTTCTTCATGAGTTCAAATCAGCCCCACTCTTCGACGAGGAAGAAGAGAAGCGCCGCATCGCGCAGACCTTGCTCCAAACCCGGGGAAACAAAAGCCGCGCGGCAAAGCTCTTAGGCATCGACCGCAAGACCCTCTATAACAAGCTGAAACTCTACGGCATGGGACAATATGCCGAAAACAGCACCGACGAACAATAACCCGCCGCCGGATTATCATGTCCGGGCGACAATTTAGATGCGTTCCAAATTAGGAAGAAAAACGACAGTGCCGGACACGGCAGTGACAAGAATGGCGTATCTTTGCAAGCACGTTAAGAACAAGGACATTATTAACAAACTAAAATCTCAAAACGACATGGCATACGTAATCAGCAGCGACTGCGTCGCTTGTGGCACTTGCATCGACGAATGTCCCTCCGGCGCTATCAGCGAGGGCGAAATCTACTCCATCAACCCCGATGTTTGCGTAGACTGCGGCACTTGTGCCGACGTTTGTCCTTCTGGCGCCATCAGCCCTGCCAACTAAGACAAGCGGAAAGCAACGTAATCCACACAAGCCCCGACGCCCACAAAGCGGACGGGGCTTTTTCTTGTCCGCGAAATCCGGTTCAAGACAGTTGCGGCCCCAGCCACGAACCGGGCAGTACACCAAGAATTTCCGGCAGCCTAAAAAAAATGCAAAACATTTTGGGAAACAGCAAGAAAGCCGTATCTTTGCAGTCGGAGAGTGAGGGGCTTAGAACAAGTTCCTCACTTGTTCTTTAATCACATACAGTTTGGAATGATAGACAGGAACGTTGTAAAGCAACTGGCAGAAGAATGGCTCGACGGAAAGGACTATTTCCTGACTGACGTCACCGTCAGCCCCGATGACCGCATCGTTGTCGAAATCGACCACGCCGAAGGGGTTTGGATCGAGGACTGCGTGGAACTGAGCCGCTTCATTGAGAGCCGTCTTGACCGCGACGAAGAAGACTACGAGCTCGAAGTGGGCAGCGCAGGTATCGGACAACCGTTCAAAGTGCTCCGACAATATGAAATCAACGTCGGCCAGCCCGTTGAAGTGCTCACCCAATCCGGCCAAAAGCTCATCGGCACACTCAAAGAAGCCACGCCCGAACATTTCACCGTCACGGTCGAAGAAAAGGTCAAGCCGGAAGGCGCTAAGCGCCCCAAGATCGAAGAGCGAGACCTCACGTTCAGTTACGACGAGGTCAAATATACGAAATACTACCTGACGTTCAAATAAATTCCAAGCAGTCCCCGCCCTCGTGGCGGGGCTGTCTGCACTATCCGGCGCAGCAAAAAATAAAAACAAGATACAGGAAACCATGGCAAAGAAAAAAGAAGAAGGCATCAGCCTTATCGACACTTTCTCCGAGTTCAAAGAAACAAAAAACATCGACCGCACCACGATGGTCGGTGTGCTTGAAGAAAGTTTCCGCAACGTCATTGCCAAGATTTTCGGTTCGGACGAGAACTTCGACGTCATCGTCAATCCCGACAAAGGCGACTTCGAAATTTACCGCAACCGCGAAATCGTGGCCGACGGCGACGTGAAAGACCCGAACAAGCAAGTCTCGCTCACCGAAGCGCACGCAATCGATCCCGACTTCGAAGTGGGCGAAGAACTCACCGAAACGATAGACTTTGCAAAGTTTGGCCGCCGCGCCATCCTCACTCTGCGCCAGACACTGGCCAGCAAGATCCTCGAGCTCGAACACGATGCCGTATTCAATAAATATAAGGACCGCGTAGGCGAAGTCATCGCCGCAGAAGTCTACCAGATATGGAAGAACGAGATTCTCCTTGTTGATGATGAGAACAACGAACTCCTGCTGCCCAAGTCCCAACAGATTCCCGGCGACTTCTATCATAAAGGCGACACAGTCCGCGCTGTAATTGACAGGGTGGACAACACGAACGGCAACCCGAAAATCTACCTCAGCCGCACGTCGCCCATGTTCATGCAGCGGCTGCTTGAAGCCGAAGTGCCCGAAATCGCAGACGGCCTCATCACTATCCGCCGCATCGCCCGCATCCCCGGCGAACGCGCCAAAGTGGCTGTCGAAAGCTATGACGAACGCATTGATCCCGTGGGAGCCTGCGTCGGCGTAAAGGGAAGCCGCATCCACGGCATCGTCCGCGAGCTGCACAACGAGAACATCGACGTGATCAATTTTACGACCAACACAAGCCTTTTCATCCAACGCGCACTGAGTCCGGCCCGCGTGTCGAGCATCAAACTCGACGAAGAGAACCGCAAGGCAGAAGTATACCTGCAACCAGAGGAGGTTTCGCTGGCCATCGGAAAAGGCGGCCTGAACATCAAGCTCGCTTCGATGCTGACGGAATACACGATTGACGTGTTCCGCGAAGTGACCGGCGGAGAGGAGACTGAGGACATCTACCTTGACGAGTTCGCCGACGAAATCGACCAGTGGGTCATCGACGCCATCAAGTCGATTGGCCTCGATACGGCCAAAGCCGTGCTCAACGCCCCGCGCGAAATGCTCATTGAAAAAGCCGACCTCGAAGAAGACACGGTCGACGAAGTGCTTAGAATTTTGAAAGCTGAATTTGAGGACGAGTAATTTTATGAAAATACGACTTAGTAGAGTAACCAAAGAATGCAACGTCGGCCTGCAAACCATCGTTGAATTCCTCGAAAAGAAGGGCATCACCGTAGACGCTACGCCCAATGCCGCTATCAACGAGGAACAGTATGAAATGCTGAAAAAAGAATACGGAGCAGACCAAGCCCTCCGCGACAAAGCGGACAAAGAACGCCAAATCAGACAACAGGAAAGGAAAAATACAGCCAAAGAAAAGCGGAACGCCCCCCAAGAGATCAAGACGCAAATCCCGGAAGATATGCGCCCGAAAGTTGTCACGAAAGGGCATATCGACCTCAACGCCAAACCGCAACCTGCCCCGCAGCCTACACCTGCCCAAACAGAAAAAACAGGAGCAGTGACAGAAAATCCTGTCAGCCGTCCTGAAAATCCTAACGCAGCGGCAGAAAAGGCCGCGGCATCCCCCGCCACGACGAAAGGCGAGCGCGAATCCGCCATCGGCACAGTGGACGACGGCGTGTTCAAGCTCAATTCGAGCCCCACACTGACAGGCCCGAAAGTCTTGGGAACCATCGACCTCAGCACAATCAACTCGAACACACGTCCCAAGAAAAAAAGCAAGGAAGAGCGCCGCAAGGAACGCGAAGAAAAAGGCCGCCAGAACGGAACCGCAGCCGGCACGACCGAAGGCAAGAAAAAACGCGCCCGCATCAGCAATAAGGAACGCGTCGACCTCAACAATCCCGGTGTGAACGAACACGGCGGCCAGCAACGCCGCAACAGCGGAGCTAACAACAGCCAGAACGGGAACGGCAGCAAACGGTCGAACAAGGAGCGCAACCGCAAGGCACAAAGCCTGCGCCCCGAAATATCCGATGAGGACGTAGCCAAACAAGTAAAAGAGACGTTGGCTCGCCTGACAGGCAAATCGAAAGCCTCAAAAGGCGCAAAATACCGCAAGGAGAAACGTGAGCAAGTACGTGCGCAGCAGGAAGAGCAGTTCATGGAAGAACAGGCCGAAAGCAAAGTACTGAAAATCACGGAATTCGTCACAGCCAACGAACTTGCCACTATGATGGACGTCCCCGTGACGAAAGTCATCGGCACGTGCATGAGCATCGGCATCATGGTCAGCATCAACCAACGCCTCGATGCCGAGACCATCGAACTCGTAGCCGACGAATTCGGCTTCAAGACAGAGTTCATCAGCGCCGAAGTGTCGGAAGCTGTGGCCGAAGAAGAGGACAACGAAGAAGACCTCGAACCCCGCGCCCCCATCGTCACCGTGATGGGACACGTCGACCACGGAAAGACGTCGCTTCTCGACTACATCCGCAAGTCGAACGTCATCGCAGGCGAGGCCGGCGGTATCACGCAGCACATCGGAGCCTACAACGTGACCCTCGAAAACGGACGTCACATCACCTTCCTCGACACCCCGGGTCACGAAGCGTTCACCGCCATGCGTGCCCGCGGCGCCCAAGTGACCGACATCGCCATCATCATCATCGCCGCCGACGACGACATCATGCCCCAGACCAAAGAGGCCATCAACCACGCCATGGCGGCCAACGTGCCCATCGTCTTCGCCATCAACAAGATAGACAAGCCCGGCGCCAACCCCGACAAAATCAAGGAAGGGCTCGCCGCCATGAACTACCTCGTGGAAGAATGGGGAGGAAAGTACCAGAGCCAAGACATCTCGGCCAAGAAAGGCATCGGCGTGGCCGACCTGCTCGACAAGGTGCTGCTCGAGGCCGACATGCTCGAACTCAAAGCCAACCCCAACCGCAAAGCCACCGGCACCATCATCGAGTCGTCGCTCGACAAAGGCCGCGGCTACGTCGCCACAGTGCTCGTCAGCAACGGCACGCTCCATCAGGGCGACATTGTCCTGGCCGGCACGAACTACGGCCGCGTAAAAGCGCTCTTCAACGAGCGCAACCAACGCGTCAACGACATCGGCCCCTCAATGGCCGCCACGCTGCTCGGCTTTAACGGCGCACCGCAGGCAGGCGACACGTTCCACGTCATGGAGACCGAACAAGAGGCCCGCGAAATCGCCAACAAGCGCGAACAGCTGCAACGCGAACAAAACCTCCGCACCCACAAGATCCTGACGCTCGACGAAGTGGGCCGACGCATCAAGCTGGGCTCGTTCAAGGAGCTGAACATCATCGTCAAGGGCGACGTGGACGGTTCCGTCGAAGCCCTCAGCGATTCGCTCATCAAGCTCTCGACCGAGACGATAGCCGTCAACGTCATCCACAAAGGCGTGGGGCAAATCTCAGAGAACGATGTCACCCTCGCAGCCGCCTCACAAGCCATCATCGTCGGCTTCCAAGTCCGTCCGAGCCAAGGCGCACGCAAGCAAGCCGAGAGCCAAGGCGTCGAAATCCGCCTTTACTCCGTCATTTATGACGCCATCGAAGAAGTCAAGCAAGCCATGGAAGGCATGCTCGAACCAATTCTTAAAGAAGAGACTACGGCCACACTCGAAGTCCGCCAAGTCTACCACATCTCCAAAGTGGGCTACGTGGCCGGTGCCTATGTAGTCGACGGCAAGGTAAAGCGCAGCGACAAGGCTCGCCTCATCCGCGACGGCATCGTCGTCTACACTGGTGCCATCAATGACTTGAAGCGCTTCAAGGACGACGTGAAAGAAGTCAGCACGAACTTTGAATGCGGCATCAGCCTGACCAACTGCAACGACATCAAGGAAGGCGACATCATCGAGACATTCCAAGAAATCGAAGTCAAGCAGAAACTTTAACCCAAAGCTCCCTTCGGCGGCCCGGCACAGGGCCGGGCCGCACGGAGAAGCCATAAAACGTTGACACCATGTTCATAGACATCGCCATCGTGCTCATCGCACTCTGGGCCTTATTCAAAGGCTGGCAGAACGGCCTGATCAAGGAGCTCGTCTCGACGGTGGGCTTCATTGCCGGCCTCATCGTGGCCTCGCTCTTCTATTCCTTCTTAGGGGAATACCTGGGCATGGACGGCACCGCTACGTACATCACGAACATCGTTGCGTTCATCATCCTCTGGATCATCACCCCGATTGTCTTGGGCTTCGTGGCTAACACCCTGACCGCCGCCCTGCGCGGCTTGCAGCTGGGCTGGCCCAACAGCCTGCTCGGAGCCGCCGTCAGCTTCACCAAATACCTCATCCTGTTGAGCTGTGTGTTCAACGTGATGAGCATACTTGGGATCGTCAACCAGTCGAAAGCCGACGCCTCACGGCTCTATGTGCCTGTCCGCAATGCCCTTTCAGTCATGTTCTCGGGCATGCAGCAAGCCGCCAATGCCTACTATGAGGAAGCCACCAAGGACGACACGCTTTGGGTCCACTTCGACCAGCCCTCGCAGACAGACAGCACAGAGGCCGGCCCCGCACCTGCCGCCGACACTGAATGAGGCCGTAGAACAGGCTTAAACGCTAAAAACATCCACATGGCCGACAACGGAAAAGAAAAGAACAAGATCGTGCGCGAGGTGGCTGAAAAAAGCTACGAATACGGCTTCACGACTGACATCCACACTGAAATCATCGACAAAGGGCTCAACGAAGACGTCGTCCGCCTCATCTCCGAGAAGAAAGGCGAACCCGAGTGGCTGCTCGACTTCCGCCTGAAAGCCTTCCGCTACTGGCAGACGCTCGACCAGCCCTCATGGGCTCACGTCGACCTGCCGCCCATCGACTACCAAGCCATTTCATACTACGCCGACCCGACGCGCACAAAGAAAGGCGAGGCGCCGAAAGAAATCGACCCCGAGCTGATGAAGACCTTCGACAAGCTGGGCATTCCCCTTGAAGAGCGGATGGCCTTGGCCGGCGTGGCCGTCGACGCCGTAATGGACTCCGTATCGGTCAAAACGACGTTCAAGGAAAAACTCGCCGAGAAAGGCATCGTCTTTTGTTCCATCAGTGAAGCCGTCCGCGAGAACCCCGAACTCGTACGCAAGTATCTGGGCTCAGTCGTCCCCTATCGCGACAACTTCTTCGCCGCGCTCAACAGCGCCGTCTTCTCTGACGGCTCGTTCGTCTATATCCCCAAAGGCGTCCGCTGCCCGATGGAACTTTCAACCTATTTCCGCATCAACGCGCGCAATACGGGACAATTCGAGCGCACACTCATCGTCTGCGACGACGGCGGATACGTCTCCTACCTCGAAGGATGCACGGCTCCCATGCGCGACGAGAACCAGCTGCACGCCGCCATTGTCGAAATCGTGGTCAACCGCGACGCCGAGGTGAAGTACTCCACGGTGCAGAACTGGTACCCGGGCGATGCCCAAGGCCGCGGCGGTGTCTACAACCTCGTCACCAAACGCGGCCAGCTCCGCGGGGCGAACAGCAAGCTATCGTGGACGCAGGTCGAGACTGGCTCAGCCATCACATGGAAGTACCCCTCGTGCGTCCTGATGGGCGACAACTCACAAGCCGAGTTCTACAGTGTGGCCGTCACCAACAACTTCCAACAGGCCGACACCGGCACCAAGATGGTCCACCTCGGACGCGGCACACGCTCGACCATCGTCTCGAAAGGCATCTCGGCCGGCCGGAGCCAGAACTCCTACCGCGGCCTTGTCAAGGTCGGCCCTCACGCCGAAGGAGCACGCAACTACTCCTCATGCGACTCCCTCCTGCTCAGTCCGACATGCGGTGCGCACACATTCCCCTATATCGACGTCATCGGCGACAAGGCTACCGTCGAACACGAGGCGACGACCTCGAAGATCTCCGAAGACCAGCTGTTCTACTGCAACCAGCGCGGCATCCCGACCGAGGCGGCCGTGGACCTCATCGTCAACGGTTACGCCAAAGACGTGCTCAACAAGCTCCCCATGGAGTTTGCCGTCGAAGCACAAAAACTGCTTTCCGTCTCGCTCGAAGGCACCGTGGGCTGACCCCACCGCCGCAACCATCAACGAAGTCCCCTGCGTCCATGCCACAAACTGCGACGCAGGGGACTTCCCCGTATAAGGAGCCCCCGGCCACCGACGCCCTGACAACCGGAAAGTTCTCACAAACGACAGCCAGTCACGCCCGCAAAACGAACCGGCGACTAAGAAAAACGGGACGGCGACCAGGAAAAACAAGTCGCCACCCCGTAAGAACCGGCCGGCGACCCGCAAAAGCAAAACTCACCGGCCGCACCACGCATCCGACATCGCCGTTCTCCGCCCGCCCCAGCGAAAACGGGAAACTCCCCACGACGGTTTGCCGCTCCGCACCCGGCACACCCTATCAGACAAGAAAACGCACATGCCGCCATATCCGCGCCAATAAATGCCCCCTGCGCAGAGAAAAGCCCTGCGCAAGAGAAATGTTATACTATTAATTCGTATATTTGCGGGCGTTAACGACAAGCCCCGCCAGACGCTGTGAACCCCGGTTCCCATACGGCATCCTGCGGGAAGCCGCGTTATCCTTCCTGAAAAACCGAACGTCCTTTCACATTGACGGGACGAGATTGGGAAGTACACTTACTCAACTGACTAATTGACGATGAGCGCGGACACGCCAGTCTGGTATGCGCTGCAAGTGTTCCACCACAAGGAGAACGCACTGCGCCAGCATTTGGAAGGGAAGGGAGTGAGATGCTTCCTTCCGATGCGCTACGCCGAACACACCGACACAGAAGGGAGGACAAGGCGCATCTTAGTGCCGGCCATACACAACCTGCTGTTCGTGCAGTGCGGCCAAGGCGAGGAACCCGCCCTCGCCGAAACCTTGCAAGCCAGCCCCTACGCCTCGCGCGTTTACACAAAGACGGACGGGTGCTGGTGCGACATCGGATCCGCAGAGATGGCAGAACTGCGCGCCGCCAGTGACCCTGACTTTCAGGGAACGCTGTTCGTCGAGGCCGGATTTGCGGCCACCCGCCGCGGGACGCCAGTCTGCGTCGTCCGCGGCCCGCTCAAAGGGCTCAAAGGAAAGTTGGTAAGATACAGGAAGCGCTCGTACGTCGTGCTCATCGCCGCATCCATCGGCATACTGGTGCACGTTCCCAAGTGGTACTGCCACCCCTTGAAAGCCGACACGGGCATTCCGCATCAGCAAGAGAAAAAACCGGAGACTTCTCATGCAGAACAAAAACACCCCTGCAAGCAACCCGGTGCGCCACAGTGAGCACCGGGGGCACACCACGCCAAGAGGGGAAAGCATGAAGTTTCTGTTGTCTACGGGACCACACTCTTGACAGAAGCTGCCAAACGTTTCCTGGCAGCACGGCAACAAAGCCACAGCGCAGCCGGCACCGGCAGCGCCACAAGAGAACGAGTAAACAAAGAAACAATCAAGACAAAGAAAAGACAAGATGAAAGCATGTTTCATGGGCTTAGGCTACATCGGCCTGCCAACCGCCATCATAGCCGCCAAGCACGGCGTGGACGTCGTCGGGGTGGACATCAACAGCCAAGTCGTCGAGATGACAAACGCCGGCCACCTGCACATCGTAGAACCCGGGATGGAGGAAATGTTGCAGGAAGTAGTCAGCCAAGGCAAGCTGAAAGCCTACACACAGCCCCAGGTTTGCGACGCATACTTCATGGTTGTCCCCACACCGTTCAAGGGCAACCATGAACCCGACATATCCTACGTCGAGGCGGCCACACGCGCCGTCGCCCCGCTACTGAAAGACGGCGACCTCTACGTCATCGAATCGACGTCGCCCGTCGGAACAACGGACAAGATGGCCGAACTCATATTCAGCCTGCGCCCCGAACTCAACGGGAAGCTGCACATCGCCTACTGCCCGGAGCGCGTGCTGCCCGGCAACGTGATCTACGAACTTGTCCACAACGACCGCGTCATCGGTGGCCGCGACGAAGCCTCGACCGACGCAGCCACCGCCTTTTACAGCCAGTTCGTCAAAGGGACGCTTCACCGCACCAACTGCAAGACGGCCGAAATGTGCAAGCTCACCGAAAATTCGAGCCGCGATGTGCAGATAGCCTTTGCCAATGAACTCTCGCTCATCTGCGACAAAGCGGGCATCAACGTGTGGGAGCTCATCCGCTTGGCCAACAAGCACCCGAGGGTCAACATCCTCTGGCCCGGATGCGGCGTAGGCGGACACTGCATCGCCGTCGACCCCTACTTCATCACGGCCGACTTCCCCGTCGAGTCGCAACTCATCGCCAAAGCACGCGAAATCAACAACTACAAGGCTTTCTGGTGTGCTGAGAAAATCGAAAACGCCATGCTGAAATTCGAATTGAAGCATCAGCGCAAACCCCGTGTGGCGATGATGGGGCTCGCCTTCAAACCCGATATCGACGACCTGCGCGAAAGCCCGGCCAAGTACATCGTCTCGAAAGTGATGCAGAGTTGCCACGACGCCGACATCCTCGTGGTCGAACCCAACGTCAGTGAGCACAACGTCTTCAAGCTCACCCCGTACGAGGAGGCCTACGAAAAGGCCGACATCGTGGCTTTTCTGACCGCCCACGCACCGTTCAAATCACTCCCCCGCAGGGACGACAAAATCATCCTCGACTTCTGCGGCATCTATAAATAACCCCCGGGCAGAGCCGGAAAAGCCGCCGCGCCCCCACCCACATCAGGCGGCAAACGCAGACGGCTGCGGGGAAAACCTGTCGCAGCGACAGAAAATCCTGTCACTGCGACAAGAATAGCAGACACGCCGACCGCCAAATCCGTCCGCACGCACCGTCACACCACCACGCCCGTAAGAACAAAGAACCCAGCACCGATGAAAACCGTCATGCTCGTATTCGGAACACGACCCGAGGCCATCAAAATGGCCCCGCTGGTCAAAACGCTCGAAAGCCACGCCGACGAGTTCCGAACCCTTGTCTGCGTGACCGGACAACACCGCCAGATGCTCGACCAAGTGCTCGACATCTTCCACATACGTCCCGACTTCGACCTCAACATCATGCGCGCCGGGCAAGACCTCTACGACGTCACCACCCGGGTGCTCACAGGCCTGCGCGAAGTGCTCACTGCCACGCATCCCGACATCGTGCTTGTCCATGGCGACACCACGACCAGCATGGCCGCCGCCCTGGCCGCCTTCTACGCCCGGATCCCCGTCGGGCACGTCGAGGCCGGCCTCCGCACACACGACATCCTCAGCCCATGGCCCGAGGAGATGAACCGCCAGCTCACCGCACGGCTGGCCACCTGCCACTTCGCCCCCACGCCCCTGAGCCGCGAGAACCTCATGGCCGAAAACGTCCCGCCAGAGCGCATCCTGGTCACGGGCAACACCGTCATCGACGCCCTCCATTGGGTCGTCGGGCGCATACAGGCCGACCCACGCTTAGGCGCAGACCTCGAAAGCCACCTCCGCCAAGCAGGCTACGACGTCAGCCGCCTCACGGGCGGACGCCGCCTCGTGCTCATCACCGGACACCGCCGTGAAAACTTCGGCGAAGGCTTCCTCTCGATGTGCCGTGCCATCAAGGCGTTGACCGAACGCTACCCCGAAGTGGACTTCGTCTACCCCATGCACCTCAACCCCAACGTGCGGCGTCCCATCCACGACGTCTTCGGTCCCGACCTCACTGACCTGGGCAACATGCACTTCATCGAACCGCTCGAATACCTGAGTTTCGTCTACTTGATGGAGAAAAGCCACATCGTCCTCACCGACAGCGGCGGCATCCAGGAAGAAGCCCCCGGCTTGGGCAAGCCCGTGCTCGTCATGCGCGACACCACCGAACGCCCCGAAGCCGTCACCGCCGGCACGGTCAAACTCGTCGGAACCGACTTCGACCGCATCGTCAGCGAAGTCACCACTCTGCTCGACAAGCCCTCCGCCTACCGCCGCATGAGCCAAGCCGTCAATCCCTACGGCGACGGCCACGCCTGCGAGCGAATCGTCAACGCGCTGCGGGAATGCAACTCATGAAATCACGGACAAAATGAAAGTCGGCATACTCACCCAGCCCTTGCATACCAATTACGGCGGCCTGCTTCAATGCTGGGCACTACAACATGTCCTGCAAAGCATGGGGCACGACGCATGGGTAGTCCGGCGTGTGAAAAACAGCCATACGTTTTTCTTTTGGGCACGTATCCGCCTGCGCAACGCCGTTTGCAGTCTCATAGGCCGCCCGCTGCTCAAATGGCTATCGCGAAAAGATGAAACCGTCATCAGCCAGCAAACGCGCCCATTCATCGACCGATATATCACACCGCGAACCGGATTTCTCTATTCCACCCGCGCACTCCGCAACGATTTCGAACGGCAAAGATATGACGCCTACATTGTAGGCAGCGACCAAGTATGGCGCCCGCGTTACTCCCCTTGTCAGCCCAACTACTTTCTCGATTTCTTGCCGCAAGACAGTAGGGTGAAACGCATCGCCTACGCGGCTTCTTTCGGAACAGAACAATGGGAATTTTCCCGCCGACTGACCTCACAATGTGCGACTTTGGCACGCCAGTTTAACGCAGTATCCGTGCGCGAAGCCAACGGCGTTCGTCTTTGTGGCGAACATCTCGGCATACAATCTGTCCAAGTACTCGATCCCACCCTCCTGCTTACGCCCGGCGAATACGAGCGCCTAGTCCATGAACAAGACGAAGCCGCAAGCCCGGGCGACCTATTCTGCTACCTCCTCGACCGTAATCCCGGGACAAAGCTCTTCAAACAAGACTTAGAGCATGAATTGGGGCTCACTGCATTTGAGATAATGCCACAGGCCATAGGAATGCGAAATCCAGACGCACCCTTAAAAGACAGGATATATCCACGCGTCACACAGTGGCTCCGGGCTTTCATGGATGCACAATGCGTCTTGACGGATTCATTCCACGGTTGCGCGTTCGCCATCCTCTTCAACCGCCCGTTCGTAGTCATAGGCAATCAACGCCGCGGGCAAGCCCGCTTCCACTCCCTACTCTCCACATTCGGGCTGGAAGAGCGCCTCGTCCTCACCGAAAAGGCAGACGACATCACCGCCTGCATGAAACGTCCGATTGATTGGGCGGACGTAAATCTACGGCTGAAAGAATGGCGCACATACTCGATGGATTTCTTACGTAACGCACTCCATGCAGATGGAAAATAAAAGACCTACGGTTTCGGTCATCGTGCCTGTATACAGAGCAGAAGAATACTTGAACCGTTGTGTGGACAGCATCCTTGCCCAAACGTTCACGGATTTCGAAGTTATCCTAGTTGACGACGGAAGCCCCGACCATTGCGGCGAGATATGCGACGACTACGCCCGCCGCGACCCGAGGGTCCGCGTGTTCCACAAAGAAAACGGCGGTGTCAGTTCAGCCCGCAACATGGGCCTTAACCACGCTCGTGGCGAATGGATCGCGTTCGTTGACGCCGACGACTGGGTGGGAGACGGCTATTTAGATGTTTTTCATGACACTGCTATTCTGCTCAATACGGACATTATCCACTTCGGATTTCAGATAGAAAATGCACACGGCAGGGTATACAAGCAATATGCCTTTCCCAAAACAGTCTCAATCCCAGCCAGCGCTCTGTTCAAAAAAGGCGTGTTCAGTTCATGCACTATTTCCTACTTTTTCAGAACTTCTTGCGTCGGCTGTATCCGCTTCAACAAAAATCTGCACTATTCGGAAGACAGAGAATTCATCATCAAAGTAGTCTTGGGCACTTACAGCCCTGTACTCTTGACGACGAATACGGCCTATTTCTACGCCTATCATCCGACATCGACCACCAAAAGACGCCGCAACGCAGAGAACAGTCTCGATGACTTGGTCGCGCTCGAAAATGTTTGCCGCCACATATGCCAGAACCACACTCAATTAGACAATAACACCCTGCACTTTATTTGTCATCTCTTCACGGACAGTTTCTTCACCGTATACAGCAATTTATTAAACAGGGAAAGAAGAACGATCAGGAGAGAGGCGCTCTATAAAATGAGTCTCATCAAAAGCACTATGCCTTTCATCAAACACAGAATAATTATACTCAGAAGCATGCCGACACTTGTCACAACAAGCAATCGACTTTACAGCCTTTGCCGGGATATTTATCACTCTATCAAAGGATAAGCACTGCATCCGCGAACATCCGTTTTTACGCCATAACACATTAACAAAAATAGAAATGGCAACGTTCTTCAAACCTAAGTCTTATTTCTTTCTCTACGCCGGATTAATGATATTCTTTGGTGTGGTGGCTGGATCATATTTCCCTGACAACAAAATTCTCATATTCCAATGCTCAATGGTCGTAAGCATATGCTTATGCTACTATCCTCTACTTTCCAAACGTCTGCGGTTCTCCGTTTTTTTACCGCTTCTTTGTCTGTTCCAGTTTCTATGGATCATATGTTTCAGATACTTCAATGTCGCCCACTTCAATAATCCATTAGGATACAACCCCATCGACTCGCTTTTCTATCACGACATTGGCCGTCGGTTCGTTTTACAAGGGTATTCCATATGGTCGTTGCCATCTTTCCTCTCCAAGAACACCCAAGGCGTTGACGACTGGGGCTTTTCAGGCATAGTATCATTATTCTATAAAGTATTCGGAATCAACACGGGGATAAACGCCCTTGCCATCAGCAATGTCATCTGTATCACACTTTCAGCCTATCTGCTTTATTTATTAGCAAAGAATTTCACTACAGAGTTCTACGCCCGATCAATCTGCTTTTTGTGGGCCATATTGCCTTTTGGGCTCTACACCGCAAGCGTCGGGTTAAAAGAGAATTTCATGGTTTTTATGGTCATTGCGGCCGTATACTACGTATATTCTTTCATGAAGCGACCGAGTTTGAAAGCGTTTGTTTTATTCGCCTTTTTTGCCTCTATGCTCTTACTCTTTCGCACTGCCATTTTTTTCATGCTATTGCTGACCTTTATGTTCGCTGCACTCTCCCTTTTGCCAGGCTTCGCACACAAAATCAATCTATGGATGATTTTACTAGCCGTTTTAGCATTCATTTTCTTTGCCGCAGCTGTTGACTATATTGCGGACATCCGTGGTAATGTCAATTCGGAAAGCCTAGGACAAAAAACGGAAACAATAGCAGAGCAACAGAGTTTATTAGTCGTCATACTCACCAACCTCTCCGCCATCTTTATTGGTCCATTTCCCAGTTTTATTTCAGACCCGTATAAAGTCAATTACATCACACTTTACAATTTTGGTGCATTCATCAAAATAATGCTATCTTTCTATTACCTTTACGGAATATTCTTTATCATCAAACACAAAATCGTCTATTTTTACCCTATGCTCATTTTCATAGCATTACACTCTCTCATGTTAATTATCACGTTCTACTCTTTACATGACCGCTTTCAATGGCCACAAATTCCTTTTGTTCTATTTCTTTCTTTATTCGGCTTTCAAGCTTACTGGCAACATCAAGGGAAGAAATGGCCTATCCTTCCAACGGCGTACTCTTTCGTCATGATATTGCTCATAATCTTCTATAACTTACGCCTATCCTAAAAGAGACTGGCAAAAAGCCTCTCCTCCAACCTCTATCCTGATGCCTTATGATTGAAAAAGAGCAATCAAATTGCGTACTTCTCATTGGCCCCGATTACAGGGGAAAAGGAGGCATAGCATCCGTCCTCGCACAATACAAAGAAATGTTTGAATGCTTCCACTTCGTCGCCACAAGCCGACAGGCAGGCAAAATAAAGAACCTGCTCATCGCCTTAGGGGCTTTCGTTATTTGCGCATTCCGGATGGCCGACCCTAAAATTGCCATCGTACACATCCACACAGCCTCACATCTTGATTTCTTCCGTCATGCTTTTTTTGTTGTTCTCGCCAAGTGTTTCCACAAGAAGGTTCTGTTCCACCTGCACGGCGGAGATTTTGAACGTTTTTACTACCGTCACCCGAAACTGACCTCCTACGTTTGCCATAAAGCTAATGCGCTTATCGCGGTCTCGTCCTATTTTGAACAACTTTTCCACTCATTGCATCTTTCAGCACACATATACCTGCTCCACAACGCGACCACTCCTCCTAATACAATGCCTTTCAAAAAAGATGGAATAAATAGTAACTCCAGATTCCAATTACTGTACATTGGCAGCATCAATGAGAATAAGGGATGCTTTGACGTGATAAAATGTATAGGCAGTCATAAAGAAGAGCTGGGCAGAAAAATCGTCTACCACTTGGCAGGAAACGACGAAACCGGTAAATTCAGTGCCGTAATCCGCCAATACGGATTGGAGAGCTGTGTCATACTGCACGGATGGGTTGATAAGGAAAAGAAAATTGACCTTTTACAAAACGCAGACTGCTACATTCAACCCTCATACTTTGAATCGTTTGGTCTATCCATACTCGAAGCCATGGCTCACGGACTGCCCGTCATCACCTCACCAACAGGAGGAATACCAGACCTGGTGGATGACGGCATAACCGGACTGTACGTCGCGCCCGGAGATACAGATGGAATCTTCAGCTCCATCAAAACGCTCATGAATGCTCCCGAAACACGTCGAAAAATGGGTGAAAACGCTATCAAAAAAGCCTCCAACTTCTACATAGGCAAAGCCGAAAAAAAACTCATATCTATCTATCACGCCGTACTCACTGACAAAAAAAAGAAATGAAACGACTACCATTATCCATACTACGATCGCTATCCAAACTCACAGCATTGTGCCCACGGCAAGTTTTTGCGCTGAGATACTACGCATGGAGTAAGCGCATCATAGACTGGGAGACGCCACACAACATCCAAGAGTTTTCTATGTGCCAGCTCTTCCGGAAAGACACTTCCTTAGATTTTTTCGCGCAGCTGGCAGACAAGGTAGGTGTTCGCGAGTATGTGAAACAACGAATAGGCCGACAATACCTTAATCAGCTCTATGGTACATGGACATCAGCCGAGGCTATCGATTTCGACAGTTTGCCCGACCGCTTCGTCTTGAAGACCAACAATGGCTGTGGCAGTAACGTAATCGTCCGGAATAAGGAAAAAATAGACCGCGAAGCAGTCAAAAAAGAATTGGCCTACTGGTTACGCTACCCCTACGGCGACTTGACAGGACAAATCCACTATTCGCGTATCAACCCGCTCATCCTAGCCGAAGAATACCTAGAACAAGAAAAAGGTAAGAACAGTTTGCCATACGACTATAAACTTTACTGTTTTCGTGGGGAGCCTCGTTTCATTCTGTTCCAAGAGGACAGAAAACTCAACGGGCACATCACATCCAACATGCTCTTTGACACAAAATGGAACGCCATTCCCGATGCGGTCAATCATCCCATTGCGCATCCTGTCCTCAGGCCCAAATCCCTCGACACGATGCTACAGATAGCCGCACAGCTAAGCAAAGGTATAGACTTCGTACGCATTGATTTTTATGAAATCGGAGATAAACCCATCTTTGGGGAAATTACGCTAACACCAGACATACTTACGTATATTCGCCCCAGTTTTTCTCCTCTCATGCAACTACACCTGCAATAACAAGCACACGTATTATTTTTCACGCTGCACCACATAATCATTCAAAGACTACGAATTCAACAGCCCAATGCCTTACACATTCAATAGATTGCTTAAAGAGGGATATTGGTTCCTGTATTACGCATTCGCTTATCACCTGCCCGGACATAAAGTTCCCTTTTGGGGAAAGTTCAGCAGCCACTTACGTTCTTACCTTCTACGAAAAGTTTTTTCCGATAGCCATCATTTCATCAATGTCGGGCGTCACGCCTATTTCGGGCACAATCGCGTCAAAGTTGGTCAACGTTCCGGTTTCGGCGACTACTTCCACCTACAAAACGCCAGTTTAACCATGGGAGACTACGTAATGACAGGAGCACACGTGACCATCCTTGGCGGAGGGCATCGCTATGAGAAAAAAGACGTGCCGATTGCCCAACAAGGCAACTTGCCCAAAACACACCTCATCATCGGCAACGACGTATGGATTGGCAATCATGTCATCATCCTTGCGCATGTCAGCCACATCGGCAACGGGGCTGTCATCGGTGCAGGTGCCGTAGTCACGAAAGACGTTCCCGACTATGCCGTTATGGCCGGTAATCCTGCACGCATCATCAAGTACAGGACATGAAGAAGTTTGCCATTTCAACAGCTTGTGACTACCTTTGTCCACTAAAACGGTACGAATAACGTTTCAAATGAGTTCGAACAACAACATAACCGACAACCGGGTGACGCTCAACGGCGTCAAGGTCTACCCGTTCCGCTCGTTCGACGAGCTGCTGGCCTTTGCTGAGAAGCAGAAGGGCATTCTTGTTTCGATCAACGCCGAAAAAATCCTGCACGCCACCGACGAGACGCGCGGCATCATCAACCGCAACATCGGCTTCTGCGACGGGGCGGGCGCCGTCTACGCCCTGCGCCAGAAAGGCCACCCCGAAGCGTGCAAGCTGCCGGGATGTGAGCTCTGGCTGAAAAGCATCGCGGCGTGTCACCGCGACAAGACGTTCTACCTCGTCGGCGGACGGCAGGAAGTGATCGACGAGACAGTGGCCAAGCTCCGCCGCGAATATCCGGGCATCCGCATTGTCGCCTACCGCAACGGTTACCTGAAAACGCCCGAAGAGCGTGCGGCGCTCATCGACGACGTGGCGGCGAAACGACCGGACTTCGTGTTCGTGGCCATGGGCTCGCCCAAACAGGAACTGCTCATGGAGGAAATGATGCGCCGCCATCCGGCCATCTACCAAGGCCTCGGAGGCTCGTTCGATGTCTACACCGGACACGTCAAGCGGGCACCGCGCTGGTGGGTCGACCACAACCTTGAATTCCTCTACCGCCTCATCCACCAGCCCAGCCGCATCAAACGGCAGGTTCACCTGCTCCGTTATGCCTACTGGCTGGCTTTCCATAAATTGTAGAACCACATGGACGACAGGGACTTCCTCACCTATCTCCGCTTGATGTCCTGCGCGCTCTACGGGCACATCGCGACAGATGTCCGCGCCGACGAGTGGCAGGCAGCGCTGGCTTGGGCGCGCCAGCAGCGCACCGAGGGTTTGCTCTATGAGGCTGCAACACGGGCGGACGCTGCAAGCCGCCCACCGCGCAAGTGGCTGCTGGACTTGTACGCCTACGTCGTCCGTGTGGAACAGGTCAACACGGCCATGTCCGCACTGATCGCCGAACTGTTCAGCATCTACGAAGATCTGGGCGCAAGCCCCGTCCTGCTCAAAGGCCATGGCGTAGCAATGAACTACGCTCACCCCCATTGGCGGACACCGGGCGACATCGACGTCTTCCTGCCCGAGGGCTTCGACGCTGCCGACCGGTGGGCACGGACGAACGCCACAGACGTCGCCGACTACGACCCGCTCACCGACAAGCACGTCGAATTCCATTGGAAAGGCTATCGCGTCGAAAACCACTTCCGGCTATCAATGTTCTACCATCCCCGGCTCAACCGCCGGCTGCAAGCCGCCTTTGCCGAAGGGATGGACAGTGAACCCCTCCTCCACGCCACGTTCGGCACAAAGACAGTCGACATGCTCCCCCCCACTGTCGGGCTGCTCCATCTGCTGACACACTTTGCCAACCATATCGTCAGCGAAGGCATCGGCCTCAGGCAGCTTTGCGACATATTCATGTACTTTCACCGCAGGCACGACGAAATCGACGGCGCGCGCCTTGACCGCTGGATCGACACCCTCCGCCTCCGCCACCTGACCGACGCCATCGCCACGGTGGCCGTCACCTGCTTCCACGCCCCGGCGGGGGACATCCCCTACAGCTGGCACGAGGACAAACGGCGCGCCGACGCCCTGCTCCACCTCGTCCGTGAGAGCGGGAACTACGGCCAGAACTTCGAGGTCAGTTCTCTGGAACGGCGTCACTTCCGTCTGCACAAACTGCGCCTGCTCCTGACGCGCAGCGCCAAAGTGAACCTTCTGC
>DVNY01000117.1 GCA_018714085.1 Candidatus Caccomonas pullistercoris | reverse complement strand
GCCACGTCAACCCCATCAACCCCTCGGCCGAGTTCAACCGCCACCCCGCCACGCGCTCCGGCCAGGTGCCCTACGACCTCACCTGCTTCTTGCTGGGCATGGTCTGACAACGATAGAAAGAAATGAGAGTCATTACCGGAAAATACAAAGGCCGCCACTTCAACGTGCCGCGCACGTTCAAGGCGCGCCCGACGACCGACTTCGCCAAGGAGAACCTCTTCAACGTGCTCCGCGCCTATGTCGACTTCGAGGAGACGATGGCGCTCGACCTCTTCGCCGGCACAGGGAGCATCACCCTCGAACTCCTCTCGCGGGGCTGCCCCCGCGTGGTGGCCGTCGAGCTGGACAGCGCGCACCACGCCTTCATCGCCTCGACCATCCGCCAGCTGGGCGACCGCGCCGCCACCGTGCTGCGCGCCGACGCCCTGCGTTTCATCGACCACTGCCGCGAACGCTTCAACCTCGTCTTTGCCGACCCGCCCTATGCCTTGGCCGAACTGCCCGAGCTGCCCGACCGCGTGATGCGGTCCGGCCTCGTGAAAGACGGCGGCCTCTTCGTGCTCGAACACGGCAAGACCAACGATTTCAGCCAGCACCCCTGTTTTGTCGAACACCGGGCCTACGGCAGTGTGAACTTCTCCTTCTTCCGCCAACCCGACACACAAGAAAACCCGAACCCATGAACAAATTGCCCAAAGACCCGATGATGCTGTTCAGCGTCGTCAACATGAAACTGCGCGACGCTTACCCCTCGCTCGACGCCCTGTGCGACGACCTGCACGTCGACGAAGACCACCTGAAAGCCCAGCTGGCCGAGGTGGGCTTTGCCTACGACGAGGCGCAGAACCGCTTCTGGTGAGTGCGGTCCGCAAGACGAAAGAACAGCCACTAAGGCGACATTTTTCACCACTTTCGCCTCCTTTACGGCCACTCCATGTGGCCGTTTTTTCGTTATCTTTGCCCCGCGAAGACAGGAGGCGCCCCGGCCGCTTCCTGTCCCTGTCTTGAAAACCACGCCTATGGAAGATCCGATACCAGTCCGAACCCTTGACAACGCCACGCCTTACCCGGGCGTGAGCTACAACGACGGCCTGATTGCCCTGGTCGAACACTCGTGCGAGCTCTACCCCCGGCAGGCCGTGCGTGTCGAAGCCATTGTCCTGACGCTCTGCACGAGCGGGAAAGCCTCGCTGCACCTCAACGGCACCCCCTATGAGGCCAAAGCGGGCGACCTCATCGTCTGCACCCCCAACACCATCGTCGAAGGCACCGAGGCCGACGCCGACTTCGACGCCTGCGGCATCGTCCTTGCCCGCACCTACGCCGAACAGCTCACCGTGATGTCGGGGAGCAACTGGGACGCCCGCCTCTTCATCGAGCGGCATCCCGTCTTTGCCCTGAACGAAGAAGAGGCCAGCCTCTTCCGGCAATACTACAACCTGCTCCACACCAAGCTCACCCGTCCCCGGCGCAAGCACCACCGCGAGCTGGCCCACGCCCTGCTCACGGCGTTCCTCTACGACTTCTACGACACGACCGAGCGCTTCGCCCAGTTCCAGCCGCCGCTCTACACGTCGGGCGAACGCCTGTTCAAGGCCTTCGCCGACCTCGTGACGAACACCTATCCCCGTCCGCGCAACGTCAGCTGGTATGCCGACCGCCTCAACGTGACGCCCAAATACCTCTCGACCGTCGTCAAGGAGCATTCCGGAGAGCCCGCGTCGACCTTCATACAGCGATACATCGTCTCAGACATCACCTACCAGCTCCGCCGCACGACAAAGAGCATCAAGGAGATAGCCATCGAACTCGACTTTCCCAACCTCTCGTTCTTCGGCAAGTATGTCCGCCACCACTTCGGCTGCTCGCCCAAGCAGTTCCGCCGCGACGCACAAGAGAAATAGGCGCGGCGCACAAGGGAGGGATGGCCGTAAAAAACGGGAACTGCGACAGATCTCACTGTCGCAGTTCCCGTTTTTCTCATCGCCCCGGCTCCAACGGCTCGACATGGATGACGATGTGCGTCCGCTCGCCATAGGCCTCGCGGAGCAGCTCTTCGATGTGCGAGGCGGTCCGGTGTGCTTCGGTCAGGGAGAGGTTGCCGTCCATGCAGATGTGGAACTCGATGGCCACGTTGTTCCCGATGCGGCGTGTGCAGAGGTTGTGCAGGTGTGCCACACCGCCGGCCGAGAGCACCAGCCGGGTGATGTCGCGCTCCATGTCTTCGGGCAGGGATTTCTCCAAAAGCTCGTCGACGCAGGGACGGACAAGGTCGACCGAAACTTTCAGGATGAACACGCTCACGACGACGGCCGCCAGCGGGTCGAGCACACGCCAGTCCTCCCCCAGGAGGATGGCGCCGCCCACGCCGACCATCGTCCCGACCGACGACAATGCGTCGCTGCGGTGATGCCACGCGTTGGCCACGACGGCTTTCGAGTTCGCCCGCCGGCCGACGGCGCGCGTGTAGCGGTAGAGCCACTCCTTCGTCACGACCGACACGACGGCCGCCCAAAGGGCCACCATGCCCGGCTGCCCGAGCGTCTCGCCCCGCAAGTAGGCCAAGATCGACGAACATCTGCCCGCCAGCACACCGACGCCCACCACGAAGAGCAGCACGCCGATCAGGGCCGTCGCCAGGGTCTCATACTTGCCGTGGCCGTAGTCATGGTCCACGTCGCGCGGCTTGTTCGAGATGCGCACGAACACCAGGACGATCACGTCGGTCACGAAGTCCGAGAGCGAATGGATGGCGTCGGCCACCATCGCCCCGCTGCGCCCGAGGATGCCGGCGAGCATCTTGAAGATGATAAGGACGAGATTCAGCACCGCGCCGACTATCGTCACGCGGTAGATGGCATGCTGCCGCCCGGCGGCACACGCCATTTCGTCTTGCTTCACAGTTGTCATGCCCATACTGTCATCGGCTGCGGAAATAGCCGTAGCCTGTGCAAAGGTACGAAAAGCGAAGCCCCGAAGGCACGACGGCCGCTTTTTTTTCACGCGCCGGGAAGTCCGACCGCCGCGGCCAGCGCCGGAGGAAGCCCGATGTCGGCCTCCTTGACGGCGGCGAGGGCCTCGCGCCCGGCGGGCGTCAGGCTGAAAAGCATCTGGCGGCGGTCGGCCTGCCCGATGCGGCGTGCCACCATGCCGCGCGCCTCGACCGAAGCAATGACCTTCGAGGCTTTCGGCAGGTGCAGCCCGAGGGCGGAGGCGAGCTCGCCGGCCGACAGCTCGCCCCCTTTTTCGAGCGTGCAGAGGAGCATGCCCTCGTCGAGCGTCAGGCCGAAGCGGCCGGCAAACTGTTCGGCGAACTCGCCGATGGCGCGATAGAGGTCGCGCACGCGGCAAAGCGTGGCGACCTTTCTGTTTCCGTTCTGAGACATATCGTTTTATATAAAGAGGTTCATGTCGGCCTCACCGGCACTTTGCAGGTAAGTGGCCACACCGCCGAGCTTCACGCCGTCGAGCAACTCTTCGTGCGCCACGCCCATCACGTCCATCGACATCTGGCAGGCAATGAACTCCACGCCTTGGCGGAGTGCCTCGTCGCGCAGCGTTTCGAGCGAATCGACGTTCTTGGCCTTCATGCGCCGCCTCATCATGCGCCAGCCCAGCCCCAGCATGTTCATCTTCGACAGCGGGAGCGTGCGCGACGACGAGGGCATCATCCACCCGAACATCCGGCCCATCAGGTCCTTGCCGACGTGGGGCTTGCGCGCTTTCTTGATCACGTTGAGCCCCCAGAAGGTGAAGAAGATGGTCACCCGGCAGCCCATGGCGGCGGCCCCGTTGGCCATGACAAAGGTGGCAAGGGCACGGTCGAGGTCGTCGCTGAACATGACGAACGTCTTGCCCGGCCGGGCGGGCTTGGCCTCCGGCGCCCCGGCGTGAGCGGACAGCCCGCGGCGGAGCACGACGGTGTGCCTCCCGCCCGCCTCGCTGCGGGCGACGAAGGTGTTGCCCGTCGAGGCACACCAGGCTTCGGCGTCGCGGGCAAAGGCCGGGTCGGTCGCCGTCACTTCGAGGCACTCGCCCTCGCCGAGCCCCTCCATCGCCGCTTTCACGCGCAGGATGGGGCCGGGGCATTGCAGCCCGCAGGCGTCGAGGCGCAGCGCCACGGCGGGCGCCTCGTCCCCGCCCTGCGGCAGCGTGGGCGCACAGGCCGGCCGTGCGGGCTCGGGCAGGGGCGCCGTGGCCTCGGAATAGGTGCGGTAGCCGCCGAGCAGGTTGCGCACACGCTTGAAGCCCCGCCCCATGAGGATGCGGGCAGCCACATAGCCGCGCAGGCCGACGGCGCAGAACACCACGACGTCCCTGTCCGCCGGCACCTCGTCAAGGCGCTCGCGCAGGTCGTCGAGGGGGATGTTGGCCGCCCCGTCGATGGTGCCCATGGCGTACTCCTCGGGCGTGCGCACGTCGATGAGCGCGACGGCCTCCTTTTCGGCCAGCAGCTCACGCCATGTGAGGGCGGGCATGGCGCCCGTGAGCACGTTCGAGGCCACATAGCCCGCGATGGCCACCGGATCCTTGGCCGACGAAAAAGGCGGTGCGTAGGCGTGTTCGGTGGCCATGAGGTCGCGGACGGTCGCCCCGTGTTTCATGAGCTGCGCCAGCTCGTCGACGCGCTTGTCCACACCGTCGCAGCCCACCACCTGCGCGCCCAGGAGGCGGCCCGTGTCGGGCGCATAGGTCAGCTTGATGGTCAGGGGCAGCGCGCCGGGATAGTAGCCGGCATGGCTCGACGAGTGGGTCACCGACGAGCGGAAGGCGATGCCCTCGCGCGCCAGCCGCTTGGCCGGCAGCCCGACCGAAGCCACCGTGAGGTCGAACACCTTGGCTATCGACGTGCCGAGCGAGCCTTCATAGCGCTCGCCGCGGCCGAGGGCCATGTTGTCGGCGGCGATGCGGGCCTGGCGGTTGGCCGGCCCGGCCAGGTAGTTGAGCCACGGGCGCCCCGTCAGGGGATGGGGAAACTCGATGGCGTCGCCCACGGCGTAGACGTCGGGCGCCGAGGTGGCCAGCGTCGCGTCCACCCAGATGCCGCCCGCCTCGCCGATGCGCAGTCCCGCCTCGCGGGCCAGCCCCACGGCCGGCCGCACGCCGATGGAGAGCAGGACGAGGTCGGCCCTGACCACATCGCCGCTGCGCAGCACGACGTCGATGCGCCCGCCCCCGGGGCGGAACGCCGTGACGGCCTCTTCAAGGCGCAGGCTGACGCCCTTGGCCACGAGATGGCGGGCCACGGGCGCCGCCATCGAGTAGTCGAGCGGAGCCATCACCTGGTTGCCCATCTCGACGAGCGTCACCGCCGCACCGGCATGGACGAGGTTCTCGGCCATCTCCAAGCCGATGAAGCCGCCCCCGACGACCACGGCGCTGCGCACGTCGTGGCTCGCAAGATGGGCTTTGATGCGGTCGGTGTCGGCCACGTTGCGCAGCGTGAAGACGCCCTCCGTGTCGATGCCCTCCAAGGGCGGGCGCACGGGTTCGGCTCCGGGCGAAAGGAGGAGGCGGTCGTAAGTCTCGCTGTACGTCCGGCCGTCGGCCGTCCGCACGCTGAGCGTGTGGGCCGCAGGGTCAATCCCGACCACTTCGTGACGCACACGCACGTCGACGCCATAGCGGCGGCCGAACGCTTCGGGCGTCTGCACAAGCAGGCGGTCGCGCTCGGCGATGACGCCGCCGAGGTAATACGGCAAGCCGCAATTGGCATACGAGATGTGCTCGCCGCGCTCAATGAGGATGATTTCGGCCGTCTCGTCCAGCCTTCTCAGACGGGCGGCCGCAGTGGCGCCACCGGCCACGCCGCCCACAATGACATGTTTCATACGCTTCTGACTTTTTCGGGGTTACGCCTGCAAAGGAATGAAAAGTTTTCGGATTGACAAAGTTTCTGTTGGAAATTATTTTCGCAGCGAAAGGATTGTTCAGGAAAGCGACCGCCGCGACCCGCCCAGCCCCTGTCGCCGCGCGCACAAAGAGCCGAAGGCCGGAGGGCGACCCGGACGCGACGGGTCGGCTGATAGAAAATTCTACCCGGCGGATAGAGCGAACGGGCAGGCCGCCCGTTTCGCGCGTCACGCCACCCCGCAGCGTAGGGGCGCGACTTGTGTCGCCCGCCGGACTGACGCCCCATTCTGCGCGCCATGAAGAGGATATCGCTGCTTCGTAACGAAATTTTAACTCGCAAGGTGAACAACTTACCTCCGTTTCCCCGTACCTTTGCACTACGGAAGCGAATGGGCGCTGCCGGCCCGTGCT
Organism: Candidatus Caccomonas pullistercoris; assembly: GCA_018714085.1. Classification (GTDB taxonomy): domain Bacteria; phylum Bacteroidota; class Bacteroidia; order Bacteroidales; family Bacteroidaceae; genus Alloprevotella; species Alloprevotella pullistercoris. The sequence goes on along the minus strand of DVNY01000117.1, from coordinate 651 downwards.
TTCCGCATCAGGAGACGACAATTCACATCAATCATCAACAATTAAATTTTAGGAGACATGAAAAAACTTCTACACCTGAAAGCAATCCTCCTGACGCTCTGTCTGAGCGTAGTGGGAGGGGGCATGACTTCTGCCACGGCGCAGACGGTCGTGTTCCAGGAGACGTTCAGCAAGTGCGACTACAAGTCAGGCGGCGGCGACGGCGTCTGGAATGCCGCCAACAGCGCAAACATTTTTGAACAACTCGACAGCTACACCGATGTGGCTGGGTGGACAGGCGAATACGTCTATGAAGCAATGGGATCGGTTAAAATGGGCAGTAGTAACCAAGGAAGCATCACCACTCCGGCCATCAACGCTTCGGGCGACGCCATTCTGACCTTCAAGGCTCACGCATGGAAAGGCGACAAGGAGACTATTACGCTCAGCATCACGGGCGGAGCTATCCTCTCACAGACTGAAATCACTATCAACAATGGCGAAACCGACGCTTGGACAGAAGCTACGGTCAACATTACCGGCCTTACCCCCACATCACAGATTACGTTCAAAGCCGCACAGAAGAGCAAAGCCCGTTTCTACCTCGACGACGTGACCATCTCGGTGAACACTTCGGGCAAGGAAGCAGCCGGCCTCTCGTTCGGCGAAGTG
>DVNY01000116.1 GCA_018714085.1 Candidatus Caccomonas pullistercoris | reverse complement strand
GAATATACCCCAATGTGGGGATTGCGCGGCGGCGCGGAATGTCGGAACTTTGCACCCGCTTCGCAATGATAACTACGAAACATCCCAACATGAAACAAATTTTCTTCCGATTTCTCTTGACAACCGCACTCCTGACGATTGCCACGGGCTTGCGTGCGGCCGGCGAGGCCTGGGTCTCGGGCCGTGTGACCGACGGAGCCACGGGGCAGCCTGTCCCCTTCGCCACGGTCTTGCTGAAAGGCACCTCGTTCGCCGTCGGGGCCGATGCCGAAGGCCGCTATCAACTGCAAGCGCCCGCAGGCGCATACACACTCACGGTGCGCGTCGTGGGCTACCGCACGGCCGAGGCTGCCGTCCGGCTCGAAAGCGGGCGCCGTCGCCGCGTCGACGTCCGTCTCTCGGCCGCTGCCGACCGGGGGCTGGGCGAGGTGGTGGTCTCGGCCGACCGTGTCAGCCGTGTCAAGCAGACGGCCTATAATGTCGTGGCCGTCGACACGCGCGCCTTGAAGAACACCACGAAAACCCTCTCCGAGGCCTTGGCCCAGCTGCCCGGCCTGAAACTCCGGGAGAGCGGCGGCGTGGGGTCGGACATGCAGATGAGCCTCGACGGCTTCACGGGCAAGCATGTCAAGGTCTTCATCGACGGTGTGCCGCAGGAGGGCGTCGGTCAGGCGTTCAGCCTGAACAACATCCCCGTGGGCTTTGCCGAGCGCATCGAGGTCTACAAGGGCGTGGTCCCCGTGGGCTTCGGCACCGACGCCCTCGGCGGTGTCATCAACGTCGTGACCGCCAAGCGCCGCCCGGGCTGGTTCGCCGACGCGTCCTATTCCTACGGCTCGTTCAACACGCACCGCTCGCACGTCAACGCGGGGCAGACGTTGAAGAACGGCCTGACGTGGGAGGTCAATGCCTTCCAGAACTATTCTGACAACGACTACTACGTCGACACCCCCGTCGAGGACTTCGCCACGGGCGCCATCAACAGGCGCAAGACGGAGCGCGTGCGCCGCTTCCACGACATGTACCACAACGAGTCGGTCGGCGCCAAGCTGGGCGTGACGGGCAAGCGGTGGGCCGACCGCTTCCTGCTGGGCCTGACGTGGGCCGGCTTCCACAAGGACATCCAGACGGGCGTCTTGCAGACCGTGGTCTTCGGCGCCAAGTTCCGCGAGGGCCACTCGCTGATGCCTTCGCTCGAATGGAGCAAGCGCGACCTCGGCGTCAAAGGGCTCGACGTGCAGCTGACCGCAAACTACAACCTGGGCCTGACGCACAACGTCGACACCGCCCGCACCCGGTGGAACTGGCGCGGCGAGACGAAGCAGGGCACCGGGCGCGGCGAACAGGCCTACCAGAACGCCGAGTTCACCAGCGAGAACTGGAACACGACGTTCACGGCGAACTACCGCCTGGGTCGCCGCCATACGCTGACCCTGAATAACGTCTTCGCTCACTTCACGCGCCACGCTCCGACCGATGCCTCGTCCACGGCCTCAGTGAGCAGCCTCTTCGACAAACGGACGGCAAAGAACATCACTGGCCTGGCTTATCGCCTGATGCCCTCGCGGCAGTGGAACGCCACGGTTTTCGCCAAGTACTACTGGACACGCAGCGAGGGTGCCACGGCGGCCGACGAGAAGGAGTCGACCTACGTCCCGGCCGAGGGCAGCACGAGCGTGCCCGGTTGGGGCGCGGCGGGCACGTGGTTCCCTCTGGCCACCTTCGGGCACGACCGCCGCACGGCCGACGACCTCCAACTGAAACTCTCCTACGAACGAGCCTACCGCCTGCCCTCCGACACGGAACTCTTCGGCGACGAGGACCTCGAACGCGGCAACGTCGGCCTGCGCCCCGAGCGGAGCGACAACTACAACCTCAACCTTAGTTACCTCTGGCGGCCGGCGCGGAAGCATCGCCTCTACGTCGAGGCCGGCCTCGTCCTGCGTGACACGAAAGACTACATCCTGCGCTCGACCGACCGCTATTCGGGCAACAAGTACTATGCCTCGTACAACAACTGGGGCCACGTCGTCACCAAGGGAGTCAACCTCTCGGCCCGCTGGTCGTGGGGCAAGTGGCTCTCCGTGGGCGGCACGTTCAATTACATGGACGCCCGCGACTACGAGCGCTACGAGTCGCTCGAGACGGGGCTCAAACCGAGCCTCACCTACAAGGTGCGCATCCCCAACCAGCCCTACCTTTATGCCAACTCCGACGTGGCTTTCACCTGGCACGGCCTCGGGGGCGAGGGCAATGTGCTTTCGCTGACCTACGACAACGCTTATGTCCACCGTTTCCCCCTCTATTGGGAGAACATCTCCGCCCGGGGCAAGGAAGAAGTGCCCTCGCAGCTGGCACACAACCTCGCGCTGACGTACAGCCTCGGCGCTGGGCGCTACAACTTCACCCTCGAATGCCGCAACCTGACCGACGAGCGCCTTTACGACAATTTCAGCCTCCAAAAGCCGGGCCGTGCTTTCTATGGCAAGGTGCGCATCTACTTCGGGCGCTGAGCGGTGGTGGCAGAACTGAGAAAACAAATTGAGAATTAACTGAATAAAAAACAATCACCATGAACAAGTACACCCTTCTCACCCTGGCAGCCTCGATGGCGCTGGCCGGAATGCTGACCTCGTGCTCCGAAGAAACTGTCGACACACCCCCGCCCCCCGGAGGCGGCGACACGACCGCCGTCGTCACCGGTCCAGGCATCTCGGCGGCGAACGACTTTGTCGTCGTGGCCACCACCTCGGACGTCAACAGCATCGTCCAGACCGGCAACCTCAACGCGGGCCGCGTCAGCTCGGTCGGCAACGGTTTGCAGACCGGCGCCGGAACCACTTGGCTCTTCTGGCGCGACAAGTACCTCTATCGCCTGCAATACAACCAAGGCAATGCCGGCGTGACGTCGTCCTACCGCATGGGTGCCGGCGGGCAGGTCGAGGAGCGCGACATGCAGTATAACATCACCCGCTTCGTCACCTACGGCACGTGGGGCGAGAACGTCATCACCGCCTCGGCCATCGACACGGACGAGAGCATCGCCTCCGATGTCTTCCTCAGCGACAGCACCGTCTATGCCAAAGGGCTGGGCATCGTCTACCTCAACGCTGAGAACGAGACGAAAACCGACAAGGTCGTGCCGTGCGAAAACTTCCTCGGCAACGGCGAGTACGTCACCCTTGCGGGCATCGTTGAGGCCGGCGGCAAGCTTTACACCTCCGTCGTGCCGATGGGCATGAGCCAGTATGGCGTGGCCAAATACTACGGCCGCACCGAGGCCGACGGCGTCCACATCAAGTATCCCGACCTCATCAAGACCGAGAGCGGTGGTTCGGGTTCGGGCGCTTACGAGGCCGGCGAGCTGCAATGGACACAATATCCCGACGAGGCTTGGGTGGCCGTCTACGACAACGACCGCTTCGAGAACCCCACCCTCATCCGCACCGACCGCATCAGCTACGCCTGCGGGCGCTTCAAGTCGCAGTATTACCAGACCATTTGGCCCGACTCGGCCGGCAATGTCTACGTCTTCTCGGCCAGCTATGCCAAAGCGATGGCCGACCCGCGCCAGCAGACCACGCTGCCCTCGGGCGTAGTCCGCATCAAGGCTGGCACGGCGGAGTTCGACCCCTCGTTCTATTTCGACATTGAGCAGGCCTCCGGCGGCTACCAGATGTACCGCTGCTGGCCCATCTCGGGCGACTACTTCCTCCTGCAAATGTACACCGGTTCCAACCTTTCGAAAGCGGGCAAGACGCGGCTGGCCATCTTCAAGGGCGGCGATGCGCCCTCGTTCCGCTACGTCGAGGGCCTGCCCGCTGACGACCTCATCAGTTCGCTCGGTTCGACGCCCTATGCCGAGCAGGGCGTGGCGTGGATGCCCGTGGTGACCAACGACGGCCGCCAGCCAGCCCTCTACCGCATCGACGCCGCCACGGCCACCGCCACGCGCGGCCTCGAAGTGGAAGCGTCGAGCATCTCGGCCGTCGGACGGCTCAAAGCGGCAAATTGACAAACCCGGCGCGTCCGTGGCAGGCGTCGCCTCATTCCATGTGTTTGCAGCGTAGGGGCGCCACTTGTGACGCCCGTGCCCCAGCGGGGCACAACCGGCCGCATTCCAAATCGTAGGGACGACATGTCGTCCGCCGCAAGGTGAGCCCCGCTCGCTGCGCATGATGGTGTGTTCCGTCTGCCGCGCGCGTGGGTTTCGCCCTGCCGGGCGAACGGGCGTCATAAATGGCGCCCCTACGGGTTCGTTGTTTGACTTTAATCCTCAACCCTTATGCGAAAACTTTTCCAAAAGCTCCACCTTTGGCTCTCCGTGCCGTTCGGCGTGGTCGTCACGCTCGTCTGTTTCTCGGGGGCGATGCTCGTGTTCGAGGACGAGGTGGTCCGCCTGACCCACCGTGAGCTCTTCTATGCTGAACCCACCGGGCACCCCGTCGTGACCCTCGACGAAGCCGCCCGTCGCGTGGCCGCCACCCTTCCCGAGGGCACCCGCGTCACCGGCGTCACCGTCGAGGCCGACCCGGCACGCACGTGGCGCGTCAACCTCTCCCGCCCGAAGCATGCCTGGGCTGCCGTCAATCCCTATACCGGCGAAGTCGTCGGGCGCTATGAGCGGCCACCGTTCTTCACGGCCATGTTCCGCCTGCACCGCTGGCTGCTCGACAGCCGGCCTTCCGGCGACGGCGTGTTCTGGGGCAAGACGGTGGTGGGCGTTTCGACGTTGCTCTTCGTCGTCGCGCTCCTGACGGGTGTGCCCCTTTGGTGGCCGCGCACCCGGCGTGCCCTGCGCCGCAGCCTCTCGTTTGCTCCGTGGCGGGGGTGGCGCTGTTTCTGGCGCGACCTGCACGTGGCCGGGGGCATGTATGCCTTGGCTTTCCTCCTGTTGATGGCCCTGACGGGGCTGACGTGGTCGTTTCCTTGGTATCGTTCGGCTTTCTATGCCGTCCTCGGCGTAGAGGCGTCGCAGGGTGGGGGACACGGCCCGGCGTCGTCGGACGGTAAAGGAAAAGGGAATGAGAAAGGCGAAGCAAAAGGCCGTTCCGGAGGCAGGTCGGCGGCTGGCGGCAGGACGGCCACCCCGTGGCAATCAGCCTACGACGCCCTCGCTGCTCGCTGCGTGGGGTACGAGCGCATCACCGTCGGCCCGGCGTCGGCCTCCGTGGCCTACGGGCGCCTGGGCAACCGCCGCGCGGCCGACCGCTACGACCTTGACCCGGCCACAGGGCGCATCACCGGTTTCACGCCCTATGCCGACACCGCCCCGGCGGGCAAGGTGCGCGGTTGGATCTACTCGCTCCATGTGGGCTCATGGGGCGGCACTGTCACGCGCCTGCTCTCGTTTGTGGCCGCCCTCGTCGGCGCCACTCTTCCCCTGACGGGCTATTACCTTTGGTTTCGTCGCCTGCGGGCACGGCGGCGCGGCATGGCCGTATAGGGGCACAACCGCCTGCCGTCTGCTGTCGTAGAGGCGCCACTTGTGACGCCCGGATACCGCCGTGGAACAAGTCCCCGTACCTTTCCGGCAGTCTTGCGTGTTTGAGATGTGGTGTTCCGACGTGAACGAGGGCTGGTAATGGACGAGGCTGTTTTACGGGTCGGCGAATGAGGGGACGGAGGCAATTGTCGTTGTCCGAGGCAAAAAGCCTTTGGTTATTCCGACATCACAGAAGGAAATATGAAACATCCGGATTTGATTGTCCGGCATTTCGAGCGCGCTGATGTTCGCTTGAAACAGGTCCATGCGGTTTCGCACATATATAATTATCCGTGGGATAATGATCAAGTGGGCCTTGCCCCGTCTGATAATAAATAAAGCGTGGCTCCGACATCATTGGGGACAACGTCGCTGAAACTTCTACACCACGCCGACGTTGTCCGGTCGCATGTCAAATAACGGGCAATACGCATAGGATGCTGCTTTTCTCAGCTTGATTTTATGTTATGCAGCAGGTTTCGTGTTTTTTATCGCTTTTTTTGATACGCCGTATTTCCGAAACCTCTATATTTGCCGTTGCGAGTAAAGATAACGCAAAAAGTTGCGTGATTTTTTTAAGTGACGCAACTGCTTGTCTCAGAGAGTATTCCGCTCCCTGTGAAATTTTTTCTCGCAAAAAAGTGCTTCAAAAATTTGGAGGGAAAGAAATAAACCTCTACTTTTGCACTCGCTTTCGGGAACGAAACCGAAACGCACAGAAGTTCTTTGAGAAATTTACATAAACGAATACGCAGTACAGGTAAATGCTTATGCTGCTTTCGGGCAGCTAAGAAGTGTACATGAAAACCGTTCAATTCTCGCCATCGTCTGACGGTGGTGAATGTGATTTGGATAGTCTATCCTGAACAGAGAAAAAAACAATTTCAAATATAGGATGAAGAGTTTGATCCTGGCTCAGGATGAACGCTAGCTACAGGCTTAACACATGCAAGTCGAGGGGCAGCATGTGGGCGGGCTTGCCCGCCCATGATGGCGACCGGCGCACGGGTGAGTAACGCGTATCCGACCTGCCGCACACTCCGGGATAGCCTTGCGAAAGCAAGTTTAATACCGGATGCCGTCGAGATGCCGCATGGT
>DVNY01000115.1 GCA_018714085.1 Candidatus Caccomonas pullistercoris | reverse complement strand
GACAGGATGAACGCCGTCACGGCCGTGTACACCCACTCGGGACAGGCCGCCGACATACGTTACCGCTATTACCTCCCCATCGTCTGCGACTACATCAGCGAGACCGGTCGCTTCATCACGTGGAAAGACATGATGATGGCCTCCGGCGGCCTCTCTGACAAGGAAAAGGCCCAAATCGACGCCCTGAGCGGGACGTTGGAGGAGATGATCAATCAGGTGAGCCCGGCCATCGCCATCCTCGAAGACGTGGAACGCGGCTTCCCCGACTATGCCGCGCCGTTCGACTACCGCCTCAATCCGGCCTATGCCTCGCTCATCCAGAGCCTCTGGACCTGGCACGAGAACATCCGCCCCGACAGTGCCCGTGCCCGCCACTACATCCGGCTCATCACCGAAATCCAAAGGCTCAACGGCCAGCCCATGCAAGCCGACTGGACCATGGCGCAATACCACAACACCCACAAGGAAGCTGCCGAGGCCTACGCCTACGCTGCCCGCTGCCGCCAAGCCCCCGAGGCGTTCACCGCCCTCCAACAGCTCCAAATCTGCCAGCTGTTCGGACAGATGGCCGACCTCCTCGGCCACGAGGACGAGGCCGTCCGCGCCGCCGTGGAGCAGGCCGGGCACATCCGGCGCTACGTGCGGGGGAACTTCGACTTCCTCTCGTCGGGCGAGCGCGCCGAGTTCCTTACCACCTACGGCAACAGCGGCGCCGCCATCACCGCGCACCTCGACCGCCATCCCGGCGAACTGGCCGCCGAGGCCTACGACGCCGCCCTCTTCGACAAGGGCCTGCTGCTCCACTCCTGGGAGCGCCTGCGCCGCGCCATCCTCCGTTCGGGCGACAGCCTCCTCGCCGCCCGCCTCGACACCCTCGACCTCCTGCGCAAGCAACAGCGCCACACGGCCATAGTGCCGCTCGATTCCTCCGCCATGCGCAAACAGGTCGGCCTCATGCAACGGATGGAGGGCATCGAGAAGGCGCTGGCCCGCCAGGCGGCACAGTTCCGCCCCGACACCATGCGCGTGGCCTCGTGGCGCGAGGTGCAGGCCCGCCTCGCCGCGGACGAGGCCGCCATAGAGTTCACCTTTGCCGACACGGCGCTGGCCGCCCTCGTCGTCCGCCCGGGCATGGACCGCCCGCGCTACGTCCGCCTCGGCAGCAGCCAAGCCTGCTACGACCTGCTCCACCGGAGCGAACGCCTGCCCGCCGACACGCGCGTCCGCCGCCTCTACACCTACGGGCGCACGCCGCTCTACGACCTCGTCTGGCGCCCGCTCGAAGCCGAGCTGCGGGGCGTCCGCCGCGTCTACTACTCCCCCATCGCCATGCTCCACCGCGTGGCTTTCGCCGCCCTGCCCGTCGGTCCCGACAGCTGCCTCGTCGACCGTTACGACCTCTGCCCCCTCTCGACCACGGCCGAGCTGTTGCGCCCCCGACGTGAGGAGGCCGTGCGGACAGCAGCCCTCTTCGGCGGCGTCCATTACAGCCCCGGACAAGGCGTCACCGCCGCAACGGGAACTGCGACCGAAGAGACAGAAGCAGCGACAGGAAAAACAGGAAGCCGTCAGCGCGCCGCCCTCGAAGAGGAGTTCGACTACCTCAGCGAGACGCTGGCCGAGACCGAAGCCATCGCCCGCACCATGGAAGCAGCCGGCCTCTCGCCGCTCACTTTCAAGGGAGAGAAGGCCACGGAACCGGCCTTTTACACCCTCGACGGGCAAAGCCCCGACGTCATCCACCTGGCCACGCACGGCTTCTACATCAACGCCGACGACGTCGAGAACAACGCCTTTCTCATGAACCACCCCGGCAGCCGCACCCAGTCCATGCAGCGCACGGGCCTGGCCTTCGCCGGCGCCAACGCCACATGGCGCGGCCTGCGCCGCAACGACCGCGAAGACGGAATCCTGACGGCCAACGAACTCTCCCTGCTCGACCTGAGCCGGACGAAGCTCGCCGTGCTCTCTGCCTGCGAAACTGCTCTCGGCGACTACTCGACCGAGGGCGTGTGGGGGTTGCAACGCGGGTTCAAGGAGGCCGGCGTGGGGACGCTCATCCTCTCGCTCTGGAACGTGAACGACCGCGCCACTGCCCTGTTCATGCAGGCCTTCTACGACCAATGGCTCAACGGGAAGCCAAAGCGCGCGGCGTTCAGCCACGCCGTCGACACACTGCGCCGCAGCCATCCCAACCCTTTCTTCTGGGCAGCGTTCGTGCTGCTCGATGCCAACGACTAAAACCTATGCTTATGCGCAACATACTGCTTTCCATCCTGTTCGTCGTGCCAGCCCTCTCTCCGGCACAAGCAACCGACGACCTCTTCGACCGCGCCGAAAGCGCCTGTCTCTTTGTCCGTGAAGCCGTGGCCGAGCGCTCGGCCGACAAGGTGATGCAGGCCATGGAGCGGATCAGCGAAATCCCCTTCCGCCAGCTGACGCTGACGCCTGTCGACGCCGAGGGCGCCGCCCCGCTCCGGGGTCACCTGCAATTCAACGCCGCCTACCTCGACAGCCTCCTGCTCCATGACCTCGACATGGGGCTCATCCAAGTGGAGGGTGCCTTTGCGATGCGCGGCGGCAGCGACGCCCTGCGCTGCGCGCACCACGCCGTCGAGGCCGGGCGCAGCCTGACGTTCACCATGCAGGCCGCCGGGATGCAGCGCCTCCTCGTGGTGGCCGAAAGCGGCGGCCTCGTGAACCTCTACGTCGATGACGAGGCCAACGGCCGGCGGCTCGACGATGCCACAAAGGCAGGCAAGGCTGCCTGCCGCCTTGACTGGACCCTCGAAAAAGCCGGCACGCTCCGCCTCACCGTCGAGAACAAGAGCAACCGCGCCGTGAGCTTCATCGTCGTCTCAAACTGACCCCGCCATGCGCCGCCTGCTCCTCTTGCTCGCCCTTGCCACGGCTGCCCTCACGGCCTCGGGCCAAGCCGTCGGCCTCCTGCTGCGCGCCGACTCCCTCAGCGCCGCCAACCGCCCGACCGACGCCCTCGCCGCCTATGCCCGTGCGGACAGCGCGCTCCGGGCCCGCCCCACGGCGCCGCCCCGCTCGTGGCGCCTGCGCCTGCTTGCGGGGCAGGCCCGCTGCCACCGCCTCGTGGGCGACTACCGCGCAGCGCTCCGGGCCTACGAGGCCATGCGCCGCGAGGGCTTGCTCGACATACGGGCCGCGCTCAACCTGAGCAACCTCTACCTGACACTGGGCCTCTACACCGACGCCGTCGGCCTGCTCGAACCGCTCCGCCCCGCCGTGGGGCAGGCCACGCGCCTGCTCAACCTGGCCTCGGCCTACGCCTACCTTGGCCGCCCGGCTGACGCCCTCGCCCTGCTCGACACGGCGGCGACCGACAGCCTGCCCGCCGCGGGGCAGGCCACACTCTGGGCCAACCGGGGCTTCATCGCCCTTTCAGTGGGGCGCCATGCCGAGGCAGCCGCCTCGCTCCGCACCGCCCTCGCCCTGACCACCGACAGCGCCGAACGCTGCATAGTCCGCGCCAACCTCGCCCTGGCCGAAAGCAAGTGCGGGCACACATCCGAAGCCCTCGCCCAGCTCGACACATGCCTTGGCTGGCAGTCCGCCCACCTCGGACAGCGCCATCCGGACTACGCCATCAGCGTGCGCAAACGCGCCGAGGTGCACCTCGACGCCGGCCGCCCGGTTGAGGCTGCGGACGAGTTCGAGCGCTATTTCAACCTGACGCGCGACTACGTCTGCCGCTCGTTCGGTTTCCTCACCGAGAAACAACGGCAAGACTTCTGGTACACCCACCATCCTCTGGTGGCCGAATGCTTCGCCACGGAGGACGCCCGCCCCCGCCTGCTCTACGACGTGGCCCTCTTCTCGAAAGGCCTGCTCCTTCAAGTGGGGCGCGACTTCGAAGCCTCGGCGCGCCGCGACACCGCCACGGCACGCCTCTATGCCGCCGTAGCCGACCTGCGCCGCCGCGCCGGGGCCGACAACCTGGCACCCGGCCGGCGTGAGGCCCTGCACGCCGCAGCCGATGCCTGCGAACGCGACCTCCTGAGGCGAATGCCCGACTACCGGCAGTACACCGCCGCCCTGCGCCTCACGGCAGCCGATGTGTCCGCCCGCCTCAGCCCGGGCGAGGCAGCAGTGGAGTTCGTCCGTTATGACGACAGCGGCACCAGCCGCTACGCAGCCCTCGTCGCCACGCCCGGCGGCACCGTGCGCCACGTCGGCCTCTGGACCGAAGACAGCCTGCGCCATTTCCGGCTGACCAGTGGGGCAACCGTGGCCGACGCCCTCGCCTCCCTGCACGCCGGCGACAAGGATGCACTCTACGCCGACAGCACCCTTTCGGCCTACGTCTGGCGGCCGCTCGCCGACGTGCTCGACAGCCACAGCCGCGTCTACTTCTCGCCCGACGGCCTGCTCCACCTGTTGGCCGTCGAGCATCTGCCCGACGCCCGTCAGGGCCGCGCGCGGCTCATGCGCCTCAGCTCGACGCGCGAACTCTGCCTCAGCCGGCCCGCACCGGCGCCCCGCGCCCTCGTCATGGGTGGGCTAAGCTACGACGACTGCGACCGCAGCGGCCACAAGCCCCCTGCGCAACCCGACCGGCGCGCCAGCCGCGTGCTGGCCAGCCTCGGCCTGCCCCCGGCCGCCCGGGGTGGCTATGCTTACCTTCCGGCCACTGCCGACGAGGCCGACAGTGTGAGCCGCCTGCTGCGCCGGACGTGGCCGGAAGCCGACGTGGCCTGCCTCAAAGGGAGGCACGGCTCGGAGGAGGCCTTCAAAAGCCACGCACCGGGCTGCGGCCTCATCCACATGGCCACCCACGGGTTCTGCTTCGTCGAAGCCGACGTGGCCGAGCCCCTGGCCTATTGCCGCGACAGCCTGCGCGAAGACGCCACCCTCGACCGCAGCGGCCTCATCATGGCGGGCGCCAACCGCATGGTGCGCCCCGCATTCTCCGCCTACGACGACGGGGTCCTCCTCTCGCGCGAGGTGGCCTCGCTCCACCTTGACAGCGCTGCCCTCGTGGTGCTCTCGGCATGCCAGACAGGGCTGGGCCCCGTCACACCGGAAGGCGTCTTCGGCCTGCAACGCGGACTGAAAAAAGCCGGAGCCGGCGCGCTGCTCGTGAGCCTGTGGAACGTGGACGACCGAGCCACGCGCGTGCTCATGACACGCTTCTACACCCACCTGGCCGGCGGGGCAACCATGACCGACGCCCTCCGCATGGCGCAGGACGACGTGCGCCGGCACGCGGTCAGCGTTGACGTCGAAACCAATGAGGACGACACCACACGCCCGCAGGTGCGCCGCCTCGGCCGCTGGGTATGGCCGAAAAAGACGCGCCCTGTGACGCTCCATCCCTACGCCGACCCGCGCTATTGGGCCGCTTTCGTCCTCATCGACGGCGCCGGGCGATAAAGAAAGACAATGGGCTAAAAACACGACGAGCGCCCCCTACGCTGTGGGGCGCTCGTTCGCGAATTGCGGCGGCCATCCGGGCGGGCGCACGGGCGGTCTGCGGCATTGCGACGGTCATCCGGGCGACACAAGTGTCGCCCCTACGCTGCGGGGTGCTCGCCCGCGATATTGCGGCAGGCCATCCGGGCGGGCGCACGGGCTGTCTGCGGCATTGCGGCGGCCGATGCGCGACAATGCCCGTAGGGGCGCCACTTGTGACGCCCGGTGCCGGAACGGCACAAGGTGTCCGCGACATTGCGCGCGGCGTGTCCGCAGTGTTGTCGGTCAATCGCGACGTTGCGGCAGGCCATCCGGGCGGGCGCACGGGCTGTCGGCGGCGTTGCGGCGGTCATCCGGGCGACACAAGTGTCGCCCCTACGCTGCGGGATGCTCGTTCGCGGCATTGCGGCAGGCCGTGGCTGTCAACGGTCGACGATTTCGATGACAGGGACGGTCTTGACGAACTCCCGTGACGTCACGTAACGGTACGTGCCAATCTGCACCGCGCGTTTTCCGGCCGGCACGTGGATGCGCTGGTCGTCATAATAGGCCACGCCCTCGTCGGGCAGGAACAGGACGGTTGTCCACCTATTTTCACCGTCAGCAATGTTGGCCAGCGCAGCCCCGTCGGGGAGCACTTGGAACACTTTGAACTCGGTCGCGCGCAGCTCTTGGCCAGGTCCGTCGAAGAGTGTCAGGTCTTTGTTCGTTGACCCGGAATATGCCTGCGCAAGTCCCAAAAAGATCAAGAAAACGAACGTCAGCACCACGCCGGTGACGAGGCCGCCGAGGAAAGTGAGGATGGATTTCGTGCGTGTTGTCATAGCTTTTAAGGATTAAAGGGTTAAACGGAAAACCGCCGCACCCGCGCCCCGCAGAACGGGAGCGGGGTGCGGCGGTATGAGGGGGGACGGACGGTCAGCCGGCTTGTTCTTCCGGCCAGCCGACCCGTGCGGACGGTCAGCCGGCCTGTTCGCCGAGGAGGGCCTCGACGCGGTCGGCGGTGGCGGGCAGGGCGTCTTCGAGCTTGACGAGGCACTTGGCGGCAGCGCGGCGCACGTGGGCGCTGTCGTCGTGGAGGGCGGCGGCTGCCTGGTCGAGGATTTCGTCGGTGTCGCGCTCGCCGGGGAGTGCGCCCTGCATCATCAGGCGTGCCATGAGCAGGAAGCCGCACAGGCGGAACATGGCGCCGGCGTGGGCCATCCACTCAAAGGCCTTCTGCGAGGCGTAGGGCAGGCGGGCGAAGAGGTGCATCGTGGCGTATTCCGCCTCCTCGGGATAGCGTATCTGCTCCACCCAGAGGTCGGCCAGTTCGGGCGGGAAGCTCTCCGTGGGCTGCACCATGGGGGCGAGGAGGCGCATCTCGCGCACGTCTTCCTTCCAGAGGGCGGCGGCGAGCTCGTGGGTGTGGGGCAGGCGTGCGGCCAGCTCCCTGAGGCGCACGGCGTCGACGCCGAAGTTGAGTTTGTAGGCCAGTCCCTTTTCGCGCATCGACGCGCTCACGGGCCCGCTCATCATCGAGCGGAGCTCGCGGCGCAGTTCTCTCAGCTGTTCGGCTGTGTCCATGGCTCAGTCGTTGATGTCGGGCAGGGTGTTGTAGTCGCGGCTGTAACGGAGCATCTGCTCATCGTAGGCCTCGTCGTAGCTGACACGCACGTCGGTGATGCGGCCTTCGGCGTCGCGCACCGGCGTGTAGACGGGATTGATGAAGCCTTTGTAGGGCGAGAGGTGGAGCTGTTCGTAGCGGGCGAGGATCTCCTTGTGGAGCTCGGGGTCGACCTTGACGCCGTAGTTCTCGACGAGGTCACGGGCGGCAGCGAAGTCGCCCTCACTCTTGATGCGCTGCACCTCGGCCAGGAGCTCGCCGAAGAGGCCGCGCAGGGCGGCGTAGTCGTTGATCTGGACGTAGGTCTTGCCGTCGCGCTTCACCAGCTCGACGACGTTCTTGTCCCGGCCGTGCTCATAGGCCCAGCGGGCAATGAGGGCGCGGTTGCGCATGTGGGCTTCCTCGATAGTGAAGCCGGGTTTGATGCGCACGAGTTGCGTCATCAGTCCGTTGAGCATATACGTGTAGTATTGCGACTTATAGGCCTCCATGTCCGGGGTCAGTCCCAGTTCGACGAGTTTCGGGTCGGCCACGTAGTAGAGGCCGAAGAGGTCGGCGCGGGCCTCCTCGATGGTGGCGCCGTAGGCGCGGAGCGAGTCGGGATCGGTGCCAGGCAGGAGCTTGCCGCTGCCGTGGCCGAGGCATTCGTGCAGGTCGGTGTGCAGCTCGTCGCAGGCGTCGCCATAGCGGGCGATGAGCTGGCGCGTGGCGTCGTCGATGACGAACTCGGCGTCCATGCCGCTGCCGTGGGCGGCGTGGTTGTAGGCTGCGGTGAGGTTGCCGATGGTCACGCTCTTCGACCCGTGTTCGCGGCGAACCCAATCGGAGTTCGGCAGGTTGATGCCGATGGCCGTCGAGGGGTAGAGGTCGCCGCCGAGCATGGCGGCCGTGATGACTTTGGCTGAGATGCCGCGACACTCCTCCTTCTTGAAGCGCGCGTCGACGGGCGAGTGGTCTTCGAACCACTGCGCGTTGGCGCTCAGCTTCTCGGTGCGGAGCGTGGCCTCGTGGTCTTTGAAGTTCACGATGGACTCCCAGCTGGCCTTCATGCCGAGCGGGTCGCCGTAGGTCTCCGTGAAGCCGTTGACGAAGTCCACGGTGCCCTTCGTGTCGTTGAGCCAGAGGATGCAATAGTCGTCAAAGGTGTGCAGGTCGCCCGTGCGGTAGTATTCGATGAGCTTGTCGATCACCTTGGCCTGCTCGGGCGTGTCGGCGAAGGGGCGCGCCTTTTCGAGGCAGACAATGATGCGGTCGATGGCCTGTCCGTAGAGGCCTCCCGAACGCCACACGCGCTCCGTGAGGCGGCCGTCCTGCTTGACGAGGCGGCTGTTGAGGCCCATCATGACGGGACGCGGGTTGCTGAGGTCCTTTTTGGCGGTGTAGAAAGCCTCGGCCTCTTCCTGCGTCACGCCGGGGCCGTAGTAGTTGCCGGCTGAGGTGAGGACGAGGTCGTCGCCGGCGCGCTGGTTGACGCGCATCGGCATGACCGTGGGGTCGAAGATGACGGGGAAGAGCTCGTCGCAGAAAGCGTCGACCGTCTGCCCCTCGGGCAGGCGGAGCCGCGCGGGATCGAGCTGGCGGACGGCGGCGCGCAGGTCGGCCTCGGTGAAACCGGGGACGAACTTCTCGGAGCCGTAGTGGTGGTGGATGCCGTTGCTGAACCAGACGCGTTTCAGGTAGACGGTGAGCGCGCGGTAGAAGTCGCCCTGGCGGTCGCCCTTGTAGTCGGTGTAGACGGCTTCGAGCAGGCGGCGGATGCGCAGGTTGTAGCGCCCGTTCTGGTCAAAGAGGATGTCGCGGCCTTGAAGGGCGGCCTCTGAGAGGTAGTAGACGAGGGTCTTCTGCCGGAGGCTGAGCTGGTCGAAACCGGCCACCTTGTAGCGGAGCATCTGGATGTCGGCAAACTGCTCGTCGGTGTACTTGAAGTCGTCTGCCACGGCGGGCGCCAGCGAGCTTGCGGCCATGAGCATGGTGAAGAGTTGTTTTTTCATTGTGGTTGGTGTGTGTGTGATTGTCGGGTGGGTGGGAAAGTGTTTGCGGCCGTGCGCGCCTCATTCCTTGACCTCGATGTGTCCGATGCCGTCGACGTGCTGGCTGGTCTGCCCGCTCACGCTGAGGCGGCTGGCGTCGATATGGCCCAGGCCGTCGACGCTGAGGGTGGCCGAGGCGGCCATTCCGCCGAGCGTGATGTTGCCGGCGCCGTCGAGGGTGGCGCTCAGCGCGCCGGTGGCCACGGCGGGC